>DASRUB010000375.1:0-4243 GCA_035655635.1 Rhodanobacter sp.
TGCCGGCTTCCTCGACCCCGAATCGCGTAGCGACCTGATCGAGCTGGGCCGCGACGGTTCCGTGGCCCACCGTTTGGCCCGGCGCGCCAACGCGCTAGTGTTGCTGGACGACGGGATGAGCTGTGCGTTGGTCGCCAAAGTGCTGCTGCTTGACGATGACACAGTCCGCACCTGGTATGAACTCTATCAGGAGGACGGCATCGAGGGGCTGGTCAGCTTCGGCCATGAGGGCGGTGCCTGTCGACTGACAGCCGAACAACAAGACAAATGAAGGTCTGGATCGCCGCGACCCTGCCCCGCACCACCCGCGAAGTGGGCGCCTGGATCGCGCGTGAGTGCGACATCGAATATCAGACCCGGTCAGGACTGATCGCGCTGCTGCATCGCCTGGACATGGAACACCGCAAGCCGAAAGCGATCTCCCGCAAGCTGGACTCGGCGAAACAGGCGGCCTTCATCAACGGGTACGAGGCCCTGATGAACCGGATCGACGCTGATGAAGCGGTGGTATTCGCTGACGCCGTGCATCCTACCCACGCCGTGCGCCCGGTTGGCTGCTGGGGCCCGAAAGACGTTCCCATCGCGGTCGAACAGAGCAGCGGGCGAGACCGTCTGAACATCCATGGCGCGATCGACCTCGAAACCGGCCAGACCGTCATGAAGGATGTGCTGACGGTGGATGCTCTGAGCACGATCATGCTGCTGACGGCGATCGAGGCGATGTATCCGGGCATGCGATGCGTCCACGTCTTTCTGGACAATGCCCGCTACCATCACGCGAAGCTGGTCCAGGCCTGGCTGGCTCGGTCGGAATGCCGGATCAAGCTGCATTTTGTCCCGGCCTATTGCCCGCATCTCAATTCGATCGAACGGCTATGGGGGCTGATGCACCGGCATATCACCCACAACAAGTGCTACGCCACCTTCCGGGAGTTCAGCACGGCGATGCTCACCTTCTTGCGCGAGGAGGTGCCCAAGAACTGGCGTGATTACTGCGACGAGGTTACTGACAATTTCCGTGTCATAACCCCAACGGAGTGCCGGATTATCGCGTGAACGGGGTATATCTCCAATGCCGGACGGGACAGGTGAGTTTTCCACAAGTGCCGGAGTGGAAAGCCGGGCAGGTCCAGCATGGCGCCCGTCTTGCCAGTCTGTGCCTTTTTCGCTTGTTTGATGCCATTGGTTTGCACTCCGAATGCAAAAGAGCAAACTGTGCTCATGCCCTCCCTCGCGCGTGCCGCCATCGCCATCGCTGTCATTTTGAGAATTATCTGGCGTAGGATTTTGAGGATTAATTGGCGCGACCGGCTCTCGGGTCAGGTGAAAAGCCGGGGGTGAACGGCTCCCCACGGCGCCTCATAGGATCACGTCCGCTTTCTCGTCCGACAATCATGTTGTCCGCCTCGCCATTGGAACCCCGGGATTTCCGGACATCCCACCAGTGACCGTCCAACCCTGGTTTGACGGACAAGCCCCAGGCGGGCCATCTGGCGGTTGGCAGTGTCGATGCGCAAGATAGCGTTCAAAATCCTACGCCAGATAATTCTCAAAATGACAGCCATCGCCGCCATCCTTGCACGCGAGGGCATCGACTACGCACAAAGCAAGGCCGTCTTCAAAGCGGCTCGTGAGCGGGCGGGTCTGCGTGCGCCGCCGGAGCGGCGCGGCGGGGTCGACAGGCTGACCGTTGAGGAGGAGTTGCGGTTTCTCGATCAGGCTTATGCCGAGGGCGGCCGGATCGGGCTGATGCTGCAGACCCTACTGGAAACCGGCGCCAGGGCGTCCGAGCTGGTCCAGCTGCGGGTCGAGGATGTCAGCCTGGCAGAGCGCGTGGTCACCATTCGCCGGGGCAAAGGTGCGAAACGACGCGAGGTGCCGATCCGCCGGGAACTGGCCCAGTTGCTTCGGCTGCACATCGGCACACGCCGGGCTGGGCCGTTGTTCGCCAGCCGGCAGGAGGGCCATGGCCCAACGCCGCACATGCTGACCCGCCAACGTGTTGGCCAGATCGTCCGCGATGTCGCCCGCGCCGCCGCGATTACTAAGCGGGTCTATCCGCATCTGCTGCGACACACGGTCGCCACCAGGTTGCTCGCAATGGGCATGGACATCACCGACCTGCAGCGCTTCCTCGGCCATGACAGTATCGTCACCACCCGCCTCTATGCCGAGACAACCGCGGCAACGCTGCAGCGCCGGTTCGACGCCTTGACCGATCCGGCAGCGCATACGCTGGTTTCCAGCATCCGCCAACGCCAGGGGGACGAAGCGGCCTTGGTCGCCGCCGAACTGCTGGTGCAACGCCGGGCGGAACAAGTCAGCACTGCTGGTGCATGAGATTATGGTGCTCGTCGTTGCGCAGACCGGTGTTCACCACGCGCCGTGAAAACGGCCGTCCCTGGGCCGCCTCGCGCGCCTTTGCCCGTTCAAGGGCGTCTTCCAGGCGCCAACGCGTGTCTTGATCGAGGACATCCGACACGGTGTCCGACCCATCCGCTGCCATGACCTGCTGCACGACCTCCGCCATGGTGCCCAGATCCTCGAGGGCGTCGAACGAAAACCTGTCGTCACGACCGGCCATGAAGCTCTCCGGACCGCCGCAATCCTCTGGCGGACAAGCACCACTGCCGCCGGTGCACAGGGGATAGGTCTTCGCGGCTTCTGGTCGAAGCCAGTTCTCGATGCGGACCTCGTGGCGCCAGGGAATGTTCAGATCGTATTCGTAGACGAACCGCGCCCCTTTACGAAGGCGCAGCGTCGCCAGCGTTACGTCTGGCGACGAGGCCGATAATTCCCACGAACCGTACCGCGCGGCGCGCAACTGAAAATCATAAAGGTGGATGCCCTCCCAGCCCATCGCCACCTGGATCACGCCATGCAGCTCGCGCAGGGTGTAGTGGCTCGGCACAAGCAACCGCCGCCACACCATGGGGCTGACATCGAGCAGCCAAACTTTGACCTGTAAGATTGCGCCCGCGTCCGGTGCCGCAGTCTCAACCGTCGGTGCTTGCTTGGGCCGTCGCCTCATCCACGCAGTTTACCGGCTCGCCAACCAACCGTCGCCTGTACCCCACAAATCCTTATGCTCTCCGAACGGCGATCAACGAGCGCGTCGCACGGGTGGCGGACTTCCTGCCGGGACACGCCGACCTAGCCCAGCAGACCACTACGACGAACCGGCCGACCCGGGCAGGCCGGGTCAAGCTGCGCCTCTACGAGGAGGATGACCGATGACGACCGTAGCGGAAGATCAGCGGGCCGGCACCTTCATTGCCACAAAGGAGCACCGTCGCTTCGTCGAGTTCGCCACCGCCGTGCGCAAACATCGCTACATTGGCCTGTGCTTCGGCCCCGCGGGTGTGGGCAAGACGCTGTCGGCACGGCGCTACGCCAACTGGGACATGCCCGAGCCGCTGATCGAAGGCTGGGGCCCCCGGACTCCAGCCGATGCGGCGGTAAATGCGGCGTTGGCGCGCTCGCGGGCGGTGTTCCACACGCCAACGGTGCTCGGCACCTTGCGCAGCCTGCGCGATACGCTCGACGAGCACATGGTCCGGGTGGGCATCTGCATCGAGGAGCATACGGACGCTGACGACGCCGGGCAGCGCGTTCGCGACAGGCGCCGGCTCGTCGAGCTGTTGATCATCGACGAAAGCGAACGACTGCCCACCACGGCCATTGAGCTGATCCGCGACATCTTCGACCGGACGAGCGTCGGCGTCATCCTGATCGGCATGCCCGGCTTGGAGAAGCGCTTGTCGCGCTATCCGCAGTTGTTCAGCCGCGTCGGCTTCTCACACCACTACCGCCCCTTGCAGGAAGACGAACTGACTTTCGTGCTCACCCGCCACTGGCGCCGGCTCGGGCTTGCGCTCGACGACGCCGACTTCACCGACACCCAGGCGATCGCTGCCATTGCACGGATCACCGGCGGGAACTTCCGGCTGCTGCATCGGCTATTCGTGCAGATCGGGCGCATTCTCAAGATCAATGAGCTGTCGGTCATCACCGAGGACGTCGTGGAAGCGGCGCGAAGCACGCTGGTTATCGGCGCCACTTAATGCTGAAGAAATACCGCCAATTATCTCTGAAGGTCACAACTTTGGCGACCAACGCACAGCTCATCCCGTCGTCCAGCAACACTAGCGCGTTGGCGCGCCGGGCCAAACGGTGGGCCACGGAACCGTCGCGGCCCAGCTCGATCAGGTCGCTACGCGATTCGGGGTCGAGGAAGCCGGCA
>DASRUB010000376.1:0-5002 GCA_035655635.1 Rhodanobacter sp.
CGCCGACCAGGCGGCGATCGAACTGGCCGACGCCCGCGCCGGGCACAGCCTCGCTTACGTGGCCTTGTTCAAGGCACTCGGCGGCGCGCCGTTGCCGACTGCCGACCAGTTGGGAACGCCGACGCCAGTCACCGGCGACAAGCCCCGCGAGGCGCCGCGCTGATGGTCGCGCTCGCTCGCAAGACCCTGATCTACGAATGGCGTCGCTTTCTGCCGGCGATGCTGGCGGTCGGCTTTGCCGGCTTGTTGCAACTGCTGCAGATCGCCCTGGTGCTGGGCATCTTCGGCAGCACCAGCCTGTACATCACCGGTTCGTCCGCAGATGTCTGGGTGGGCTACCCGGGCACACAGAACGTGGGCTCGGGGCGCTCGATCGATGCCGACGTGGAATCGCGCATCCTGATGGATCCCGCGGTGATGCGGGTCGAGCCGTACATCTGGGTCGATGGCGACTGGCGTGGCCCACGCGAGACCGGGGGCGTCTCGGTGTTCGTCTCCGGCATCGATCCGACGGCCGATGGCTTGATGTTCTCCAGGGTGTTGTCGCCTATCCTGCGCGCCCGGCTCGCCGAACCGGATGCGATCGTGGTCGACCGTTCCGCGCTGGATCAGCTCGGCGTCGGGCTTGGCCAGTCCGCCACCATCAACGGCCATCAGGTGCGCGTGGTCGGCGTCGCCAGCGGCCTGCGCGCGCTTGGCGGGGTCAACGTGCTGTGCTCACTGAACACCGCGCGACAGCTGGACAGTGACACCGACGACACCGGACCGACCTACCTGGTGGCCAAGTTGCGCGACCCCGGCCAGGCCGATGCCGTCGCGCAGCGGTTGCGCGGGGACCAGGCGTTCGGGCCGTATACCACCTGGAGCGCGCGCGACTTCGCGCGTCTTTCGGTGCTCTACTGGCTGTTCGACACCGGCGCCGGGGCCGGCGTTCTTTTTCTGGCCGGCATCGTGTTCCTGGTGGGCGCGGTGATCACCAGCCAGACCCTGATCGCCGCGGTCAACGGTTCGGTACGCGAATACGCCATGCTCAACGCGCTCGGCGTGAGTGTGGGCGACTTGCGCAAGGTGGTGCTCGAACAGGCGTTCTGGGTCGGCGCGCTGGGCCTGCTCGGCGCCGGCTTGCTCGGCGTCGTGCTGATGCTGCTGGCGCGCAGCCAGGATGTGCCGGTGGAGCTGAACGTCTTCGCCGCGCTGGCGTGCATCCTGCTGGTGATGGGGCTGGCCGCCGTCTCCGGGCTCGCCGCGATGCGCAGCCTGCGCCGCGCCGACCCCGCCACGTTGCTGAGGTAGCCGCGATGCCCCACCCGGCAACCACGCCAGACGTGGATCCCCTCGCACTTCGCGCCATCGGTATCAGCAAGGCGTTCGTCTCGGGCAAACTTCGCACCCAGGTGCTGGACAACCTGACCCTGGATATCGATACCGGCGAACTGACCCTGATTTCCGGACCCTCCGGCTGTGGCAAGAGCACCCTGCTGTCGATCCTCAGCGGCCTGCAGAAGGTCGACAAGGGTCGGGTGCAGGCGCTCGGGCTGGAACTCGGCCAGCTTGACCTGCGTGCGCTGGAACGCTTTCGCCTCGAACATACCGGCTTCGTGTTTCAGGGTTTCAACCTGTTTCCCGCGCTGACCGCGTTCGAGCAGGTCGAGCTGCCGCTGGGCTACATGGGTCTTTCGCGCGATGAGGCACGCCATCGCGCGCGCACGTCGCTGGAGGAAGTCGGCCTGGCCCATCGCATGCATTTGCGTCCGGCCGAATTGTCCGGTGGGGAAAAACAACGGGTGGCGATCGCGCGCGCGCTGGCCAAGCAACCACAACTGCTGTTTGCCGACGAACCGACCAGCGCCCTGGACGCCGCCAATGGCCAGATGATCATCGACCTTCTGCACCGTATCGCCATCGCCCACGGCACCACGGTGTTGTGCGTGAGCCATGACCAACGTCTGGTCGCGCACGCCGACCGCGTGCTGGCCATGGAAGACGGGCGCATCCTGAGCGACCAGCGCCTCGCGGCGGCGGCCATCGACAACCACGGAACTCCATCATGAAGGTTCACTGCAGTCCTCTTTCGCCCCCACGTCCAACACCCTGCCCAGCACGCCTGCAGCGCGGCGCGATCGTGCTCGCCCTCTCACTGTTGCTGTGCGCCTGTTCGCGCGCACCCGAGCCGGGCACGTCGGTCGCGGTTTCCTCACCGTATGTCGCCGTGGCGCGCGGGCGAGTCGACGTCCAGGGTGGATTGCTGGCCTTGTCGATGCCGCGCGAAGGCATCCTGACCAAGGTCGCCGTGCACGAGGGTGATCAGGTGAAGCAGGGGCAGTTGCTCGCCCAGCTGGATACGCGCCCGGCCACGCTCGCGGTTGACGCCGCGCAGGCCGGACTGGAACAGGCACAGGCGCAAACCAGGCTGCTTGCCGTGAAACTGACCGCGGCGAAGCAGCGTGCGGAGCGCTTGCGCGCGGCGGTGAAAGCCGGTGCCGGCGACGGTCAAAGCGCCGACGATGCACGCGAAGCCGTCGCCCAGCTCGACGCCGAACAACAAGGCGCCCGCGCGACGCTGGACATGGCGCGTCAAAAGCTGGACGAAGCGCGCTACGAATTGAAACAGCGCAGCCTGCTGGCGCCGTTCGATGCCGACGTGGTCAAGGTGACCGCGCAGGCTGGTGCGAGCGTGTCTCCCACGGCTGGCCCGTTGATCACCCTGTTGTCGAGCAAGCCGCGCATCGTGCGCGCCGAGCTCAATGAGAGTTTTGTCGGCATGATCAAACCGGGCATGCACGCCGAGGTTTCGGCCAACAGCGGCAACCCTGACGAGCACTGGGGCGCGCATGTCCTGCGCATTGGCCAGGTCTATACACCCGCCATGCTGGGCGACGACCCGCAGGTTCGCGCCAATGCCCGCACGGTGGAATGCGTGCTGGCGTTCGACCAGCCACAAAACCTGCGCATCGGTCAGCGCGTCACCGTGCGTTTCGGCGCCAGCACCGCGAAGCAGGCGCCGAAAGACTGAGGAAACCGCCCGCTGGCATGCTCTGGTTCTGTCGAACGATCCTTCGAGGCAAGCCAGGCGCGTGATCCAGCAAACCGATTTCTTCTTCGAGGGTGGGCGCAGCGGCGTGCTGCTGATCCACGGTCTCACGGGTACGCCGATGGAAATGCGTCTGCTCGGCAAGGGCCTGAATCGCGCCGGCTTCAGCGTGTACGGCATGCAATTGGCCGGACATTGCGGCGATGTCGATGACCTGCTCGGCACCGGCTGGCGCGACTGGTATGCCAGCGTCGAGAAAGCCGCCGACGACATGCTGAGCAAAGTCGATCACCTGTTCGTCGGCGGACTCTCGATGGGCGCGTTGCTGGCGCTGAAGCTGGCCGCGGATCGTCCACAGCAGATCGCCGGAGTCGGCGTGTACGGGGCCACCTTCCGTTACGACGGCTGGAGCATTCCGCGGCTGGCGCGGCTGTCGTTCATGTTGCCGCTGCTGAAGGCGCTGGGCATCGGCCGCCATCGCAGTTTCATGGAACAACCGCCCTACGGAATCCGCGACGAGCGCCTGCGCGCGCAGATCAGCGCGGCGATGCTTGGTGGCGACAGCGCGGTCGCCGGCCTGCCCGGCAACCCCTGGTACTCGCTGGCCGAAATGCATGATCTGGCCGCGCTCGTGCGGCGTCAGCTGCCGATGGTGAGCGCTCCCTGTCTGGTGGCGCACGCCAGCGATGACGACGTGGCCAGCGTGAAGAATGCCGAACTGGTGATGCGCGAGGTCAGCGCGCCGACCGAACTGCTGTTGCTGGACGACAGCTATCACATGATCACCATCGACAAGCAGCGCCGAACATTGATCGAGCATTCGGCAGCGTTCTTCGACCGCGTCGTGGCCGGCGCCACCGGCCAGAGCATCGCGGCCTGAACATGCCCACGAACGGCTCAATTTCCGCGCTGGTCGCCGGCCTGTGGCTTTTGAATGTGATCCTCGACACGGGTGGCCAGTTGGCGTTCAAGGCAGCGGCCGGCGATCACGCGGCTGGCGACGGGCTGGCGCGCTGGAAATACATGGCAGCGCGACCATGGCTGTGGCTGGGGGTGGGCTGTTACGTCATCGAGTTCCTGGTGTGGATCGCGTTCCTGTCGTTGATCCCGCTGTCCGAAGGCGTCCTGCTGGGCTCGATCAACATCGTGGCGATCATGATCGCGGGGCGTTTCCTATTCGGCGAAAGGCTCACCCGCCTGCGCGTGGCCGGCATTGCGCTGGTGACGCTCGGCGTGGCGATCGTGGGGTTGGCCGGATGAAGCGCTTCTATCTGTTCGGCTTCCTGCTGCTGATGGCGTTCGATACGCTGGCGCAGATCAGTTTCAAATACGCCGGCACGCAGGCGCTGCCGGTGCAGGCCAGTATCGCGTGGCTGTCGCGTGTGTTTGGTCAGGCCTGGGTTTACGGAGCGGTGGTCGGTTACATCGGCGCGTTCTTCACCTGGATGGCCCTGCTCAAGCACGCGCCGATCGGCCCTGCCTTCGCCGCCTCGCACCTGGAAGTGGTGTCCGTGATGCTGTTGTCAATCTGGCTGTTCGACGAACATCTCACCCTGCCGCGCGTTCTGGGTGCCATCGCCATCGTGGCCGGCATCGTCTGCCTGGGCGTGGCCGAAAACCGCGAACACACGACAGACGCGGAAGCTCAGCCTGCCAACGCCGGCTAAGCTGTTCGCATGCTTCCCCCACGCACGCAGGAACTGCCCCCGACCGCCGGCCTGCCGTTGCGCGGGAGCGACCTGCTGCCAGGCCCGGCAAGCATGGCGGCCGACATCGCGGCCATCCTGGGCACGCCACCGCTGCAGTTGGAATGCTCGGGCACCGCCTGTCTGTTGATCGCGCTGACCACGTTGCGCGAGCTGCAGCCGCAACGCCGCCAGGTGGTGGTGCCCGCCTGGACCTGCCCCCTGGTCGCCATCGCGGTGCAGCAGGCCGGGCTCGAGCTTCGACTGTGCGACTTGCGCGCCGGCC
>DASRUB010000377.1:0-15360 GCA_035655635.1 Rhodanobacter sp.
CGCGGGCGTGCGCGTACTGGATGTAATAGACGGGGTTGTCGTTGGACTGTGAGCGGGCCAGGTCGACGTCGAACACCAGTTGCGAATCGCTCTTGCGCGCGATCAGGAAGTAGCGCGTGGCGTCGCGGCCGACTTCGTCGATCAGGTCGCGCAGGGTCACGTAGCTGCCGGCGCGCTTGGAGATCTTTACCTCCTCGCCGCCGCGCATCACGGTCACCATCTGGTACAGCATGTAGTCGGGCCAGCCTTTGGGGATGCCACAGTCCAGCGCCTGCAGGCCGGCCTTCACCCGCGCCAGCGAACCGTGATGATCCGAGCCCAGCACAGTCACCGCGCTCTGGTAGCCGCGCTGCCACTTGCTGAGGTGATAGGCGACATCGGGCACGAAATACGTATAGGTGCCGTCGGACTTGCGCATCACGCGGTCCTTGTCGTCACCGAAATCGGTGCTGCGCAACCACAGCGCTCCGCCTTCCTCGTAGGTGTGGCCGTGGGCGACCAGCTCGCGCACGGTCTCCTCGACCTTGCCATCGGTGTAGAGCGAGGACTCGAGGAAATAAGTGTCGAAGGTGACGCCGAATGCCTGCAGGTCCAGGTCCTGCTCATGGCGCAGACTGGCCACGGCGAAGTGGCGGATCGCATCGATATCGTCGACATCGCCGGTGGCGACCACGGTTTCGCCGTCGGCGACCACCGAGGCGCGGTCGAGGTAGGCGCGCGCCACGTCGGCAATGTAGTCGCCACGGTAGCCGTTCTCCGGCCAGTTGCTGTCGTCCGGCGTGATGCCGCGTGCACGCGCCTGTACCGAGATCGCCAAATTGGCGATCTGCACGCCGGCGTCGTTGTAATAGAACTCGCGCTTGACGTTCCAGCCGGTTGCGGCGAACAGACGACTCAGGCAATCGCCAATCACGGCGTTGCGACCGTGACCGACATGCAGCGGACCGGTCGGGTTGGCCGAGACGAACTCCACGCCGACGGTCTTGCCGGCGCCGCTGGTGTTGCGGCCGTAGGCTTCACCCTGTTCCAGGATGCGGCGTACTTCGGCGTGATAGGCGTCGGCGGCAAGAAAGAAATTGATGAAGCCGGGGCCGGCGATCTCGACCTTCTCCACCAGCGAGTTGGCCGGCAACGCTGCCACCAGCTTTTCGGCCAGCTCGCGCGGTTTTGCCCGTGCCGACCTGGCCAGCAGCATCGCTACGTTGCAGGCGAAATCGCCATGGTCGCGGCTGCGCGCCCGCTCGATCACGAAGTCCGGCACGGCCAGGTCGGCGGGCAGGGTGGCGTCGCTTTGCAGGACGTGGACGGCCTGCAGCACCAGTTCGTGCAGCTGTACTTTCACGGGTGGGGTCGGTTTCGTGATGGAACCCGCAATCCTAACAGACCGGCCCGCACGCGCCGGTCCCCCGTCGACGCGGAGCGCGCCGGGCTGGAGGTTCGGCGCGTTCCGCGGATCTTGCTGCACCGCGGCGAGCCGCCCTGTGGATAACTCTGTGGGGAAAATTGCCGGCGATGGGCGGATCGGCACCGTCAATCCGGGGTTCAGGCCGCTCCGTTTTGACTTACATAGTTAATTCAACAACTTGTAGAGGTAAGTTAGTGTTAAACGCGTCATCATGGCCGTAAGTGCCGATAGCGGCGATTTGTGCATAAGTTCCGGTCACTTGGCGCTGGCTCCTGCGCGCGGAAAGAGGTCGGCGGCGTGCTGTGAGTGCACCCGGGAGTTGGTCTGCCCTCTCCAGCACGCGGATATCGCGGAGGTTGGTGCGGGTCTGCTGGCGCACGCCATCGCGTTGCCGGCCATCAAATCAGGCCACGCGCCGCCATCGAAACCGGTTCGCCGCTGCCGATCACCAGATGGTCGAGCACGCGAACGCCCACCAGTTGCAGGGCGTCGCGCAGTTCGTGGGTGATGGCGCGGTCGGCAGCGCTGGGCTCGGCCACGCCGGAGGGATGGTTGTGGGCAAAAATCACCGCGCATGCGTTGTGTTGCAGACACGCGCGCACCACCTCGCGCGGGTGCACGCTGGCGCCGTCCACCGTGCCGCGGAACAGCTCCTCGAACGCCAGCACGCGATGGCGGTTGTCCAGATACAGGCACCCAAAGACTTCGTACGGCAGGTGGCGCAGGCGCGCGCGCAGGAAGTCACCGCTGTCGCGCGGATTACCCAGGCTGGGTTTCTCCTGCAATTGCTCGGCCAGGCTGCGCCGGGCCAGCTCCAGCGCGGCGGCGATGCGAGCCCGCTTGGCCGGACCCAGCCCGCCGGCGCGGATCTGCTGCTCGGGCCGGGCCAGCAGCGCGCTCAGGCCGCCGGCGTTGGCTAGCAGTTCGCGGCCCAGCGCAATCGCGTCCTTGCCGCGGCTGCCACTGCCCAGCAATACCGCCAGCAGTTCGGCATCGGACAGCGCGGTGCTGCCGCGGGCCAGCAGTTTTTCGCGAGGACGCTCGCCCTCGGGCCAGTCACGGATGCTCATGCATTCGAGCTTGCCGCAGCAGGTCGATCGCGGGCAGCGGTGAGGCGGAATGAATCCGGTAAGCTAAGGCTCTGCCCGACTGTCAGGCCCGCCTTACATGAGTCTCGCCCAACGCCGCATCCTGCTGGGGGTGTCCGGCGGCATCGCCGCCTACAAGAGTTGCGAACTGGTTCGTCGCCTGCGCGAGCAGGACGCCGAAGTGCGCGTGGTGATGACCGAGGGCGCCACCCATTTCGTCGGCCCCACCACCTTCCAGGCGCTTTCCGGCCAGCCGGTGCACACCAGCTTGTGGGACCACTCGGCAGAGGCGGCGATGGGTCACATCGAGCTGGCGCGCTGGGCCGAGTGCATCCTGATTGCGCCGGCCTCGGCCGATCTGATTGCGCGCCTGGCGCATGGCCGCGCCGATGACCTGCTGACCACGCTGTGCCTGGCCAGCACGGCCCCGCTGGTGCTCGCTCCGGCGATGAACTGGCGCATGTGGGAGCATCCGGCAACGCAAGCCAATATGGCCAGTTTGCGGGCCCGCGGCGCGCAGGTGCTGGGTCCGGCCAGCGGGCCATTGGCCGAAGGCGAATCCGGGCCCGGACGCTTGCTGGAACCCGAAGCGATCGTTGCCGCGCTGGCTGCCGCGCCTACGGGTGGCGCGCTCGATGGCGTCTCGGTCGTGGTCAGTGCCGGACCGACCTATGAAGACATCGACCCGGTGCGCTTCATCGGCAACCGCAGTTCCGGCCGGATGGGCTTCGCGGTGGCCGAGGCCGCCGTGCGCGCAGGGGCCACGGTGACTCTGATCGCCGGGCCGGTGAGTCTGGCCACGCCGGGCGGGGTGGCGCAGCGCGTCGACGTGCGCAGCGCGGCGCAGATGCATGCGGCCGTGCTGGACGCCGCCCGGCAGGCGGATATCTACATCGGCGCCGCGGCGGTGGGCGACTATCGGCCGGCCGAGGTATCCGCGCTGAAACTGAAGAAGCACGCCGGTACCCCGCTGTCGCTGCAACTGCACGAGAACCCGGACATCCTGGCGAGCTTGTCGGCGCAACCCACGCACCCGTTCCTGGTCGGATTCGCGGCGGAAACGCATGATGTGGCCAGCTACGCGCAGGGCAAACTGCGCAACAAGGGGCTGGACATGATCGCGGCAAACCGGGTCGGCGATGGTCTCGGTTTCGAGGCCGACGACAACGCGCTGACCTTGTATTGGGCCGATGGTGAGCAGGCACTTCCGCGCGCGCCCAAGAGCGAGCTGGCGCGCCAGTTGATCGCACAGGTCGCCTCGCGCTACCGGGCCACGCGGCGATGAGCGATCAACACCAGCTTGGGATCCAGCTCAAGATCCTGGACGCGCGCCTTGGCGACAGCATCCCGCTGCCGCAGGCGGCCACCGTCGGCAGCGCCGGCATGGATCTGCGCGCGGCGCTGCAACGGCCGCTGACCCTGGCGCCGGGCGAGAGCGCCCTGGTGCCCAGCGGCATCGCGATCCACATCGGCGACCCGGGCTGGTGTGCCTTGATCGTGCCGCGCTCGGGCCTGGGCCACAAACACGGGCTGGTGATGGGCAACCTGGTCGGCGTGATCGATGCCGACTACCAGGGGCCGCTGATGATTTCGTGCTGGAATCGTGGCAGCCAGCCGTACACGATCGAGATTGGCGACCGCATCGCCCAGTTGCTGCTGATGCCGGTGGCACAGCCGCGGCTGGACATCGTCAGCGAGTTTGCGCCGAGCGAACGCGGCAGCGGTGGTTTCGGCTCCACTGGTATCCGATAGGATTGGGTATTCCATAGCAACAGGCTCTGGCCTGGGCGGATCGGGTCGATCCGACAAGTCAGCCGCGGGGACGAAACATGGCATCAGAAAAAGCGAAGCGGCAGCCGCCGCAGCTGCGGATCGACTGGTCGGCAACCTTGCCGCTGGCCGGCGCCACCCTGCTGCTGTTGCTGGGTCTGTTCTGCGCCTGGCAAACCTGGCTGATTGCCGACAAGGGCGACGCCGTCGAGCGGGTGCACGCCGCGCAGGCGCAGGCGGTCAAGGCGGTGTCGGATGAAGTGGCCCGGCAGCGCCGCGTGGTCGAGAAGGCCGTGGCGACGGTCGATCCGGCGACGGTAATGAACGATCCGGCACAGACGGCCGCCGCGCTGCGTCTGCGACTGCCCGAAGCGAAGCAGCTTGAGCTCTACAGTGGCGATCTCAAGGAAGTGCTGCGCGCGAACTATCGCGAGTTCGGGTACGCCAAGGCGGCCCAGCTGATGGCTGCGCAGACTGCTGAAGGCCTGCCGCCGGTGCAGAGTGTCTCCTACGGCAGCGGTGATCGCCGGCTGAGCTTGGTGATACCGCTGGGGCCACCGGAGCAGGCCCAGGCCTGGGTCTGGGTCGAACTCCCGTTTGCACCCGTCGAGCAGCGCTTCGACGCAATTTCGCCGGCGGGCGGGCGTCTGGACCTGCGCCAGGGCGACGATCCGGGCAGTGTGCAGCTGTTCTCCAATGGCAGTGCCTCGGCACAAACCGCGGACACGGGCGTGCCGGTACCCGGAACCGCGTTCAGCGTGGGCGCGGGCTTGCCTGACGCGTTCATCGTATTGCCGCATTCCTGGCTGTTGAGCGGTTTCCTGAGCCTGTTCGGCGTGGCCGCTGCCGGCTATCTATTGTGGCTGCGTCGGCATCGGCGCCGGCCGGGCCCGGCGCCGGAAGACGTCGATCAGCCGGAGGCAGAGGCAGAACCCGAGACCGCAGTTCCTGCGCCGCCGTCGGCACAGTCGCTTGCTGCGCCGGTGGCCCAGCCGGTCGCGGTACGGGCGCCCGCGCCGGCACCAATGGTGGCCAAGGTCGATCCGAGCATCTTCCGGGCGTACGACGTGCGTGGCGTGGTCGGCAAAACCCTGGACAAGGACGTCGCACGGATGCTGGGGCGCTCGATCGGCACCGTGATGGGCGAACAGGGCCTGCGCGAGATCGTGGTCGGTCGGGACGGCCGCACCTCCGGTCCCGAGCTGGCCGGTGCGCTTGCCGATGGCTTGCGCGAGGCCGGCGTGGACGTGATCGACTTGGGCGCGGTGCCCACCCCGGTGGTCTACTTCGCGGCCTACCGTTTCAACACCGGTTGCGGCGTGGCGGTGACCGGCAGCCACAATCCCCCGGATTACAATGGCTTCAAGATCGTGGTCGGCGGCCAGACGCTGGCCGAGGGCGCGATCCAGGACCTGTATCGGCGCATCGCCAGCGGCGCGTTGACCAGCGACGGCCAGGGCAGTCTGCGACAGGTCGACGTGGCGCCGGACTACATCGAGAAGATCGTCTCCGACGTGTTGGCCGAGCGCTCGCTGAAAGTCGTGGTCGACAGCGGCAACGGCATTGCCGGCGAGATCGCGCCGCAGGTACTCGAAGGCGTGGGTTGCGAAGTGATACCGCTGTACTGCGACGTCGACGGCAGTTTCCCGAACCACCACCCCGATCCATCCGATCCGGCCAATCTGCAGGACCTGATCCACGCGGTGCGGCAAACCAACGCGGATCTGGGCATCGCCTTCGATGGCGACGGCGACCGCCTCGGCGTGGTCTCCCGCTCCGGCGAGATCATCTATCCCGATCGTCTGCTGATGCTGTTCGCGCGTGATGTGTTGTCACGCCAGCCTGGCGGCACGATCATCTACGACGTGAAGTGCACCAGCCACCTGAAGGGGCAGGTCCTCGACGCCGGCGGCAGCCCGCTGATGTGGCGTACCGGGCATTCGCTGATCAAGGCGAAGATGCGCGAGACCTCCGCCGAGCTGGCCGGCGAGATGAGCGGCCACTTCTTCTTCAAGGAGCGCTGGTACGGCTTCGATGATGGCATCTATGCGGCGGCACGCCTGCTGGAGATACTCGCCGGCGACCTGCACGGGCGCAGCCCGGAGGAAATCTTCGCCACGTTGCCCAAGAGCGTCTCGACGCCCGAACTGAAGATCGAGCTGGCCGAGGGCGAGCATTACCAGTTCATGGACCAGCTGCGTGAGCGCGCCACGTTCGAGAACGGCTCGGTGATCACCATCGACGGCCTGCGAGTGGATTGGCCGGACGGTTGGGGTCTGGTACGCGCCTCCAACACCACGCCGGTACTGGTGTTGCGCTTCGAGGCTGACAACGAGGCCGCACTCAAGCGAATCCAGCAGATCTTCCGCAAGCAGTTGCTGGCGGTGAATCCCGCGCTGAAACTGCCCTTCTAAAAGCTGTGGATCGCGACGAAGTCGCGATCCACTCCCAATAACTTCTCCCCCCGGGAGACACATCGGCAGGACAGCCGATGTGCACGGCGAATGCCGCCCACAGGGTGAGGCACATGGATGTGCCGAATGAAGATGTCCTCAGGACAGATGAGGGTGTCCGAGCCGCCGCGTATCGCGCTCGCGAATCGCGCTCGCGCGAACGTCAGGCTCACCAGCGCCGAGCCCTACCCGATAGCCAGGTTCGGCGGCAACCCCATCGACCGTACCGGGAAAGCACACGAATTCGCCCCGCAGAAGAAGCTACTGCGACGCCTTGTCCCGCTCCGCCTTCAGTTCGCGATAGCGGGCCAGTTGCCTGGCCTGTTCCTGCACGGCTTGTGCCCGCACGGATCGCTGGTGCTGTTGGGTGGTGCGCAGCCCGGTGACGATGTTGCGCTGGGTGGCGATGCTGTCGGTGAGGAATTTCGGTACCGGCTTGCCGGCGTTCTCGATCTCCGCCGCGCGGCCGAGCAGGTCGGTCAGCGACTTTTCCTGGCTGCGCAGATTGATCTGGGTGGTGCGGATCTGCTGGTCGATGGTGTCCAGCGTCTGCTGCAGGGAGATCCGGTACGACTCCTCATCCGGGTAGGCGTTCAACATCTGCGTTTCGGTGTTGGCCAACTCCTGCGCGGCATGCTGTTTGGCGGCGTTTGCCTCGGCTACCTTGGCAGCGGCGGCGCGCTCCTCGGCATTCAGCTGGCGCGGTACGTGGCGCACCACCATGCCGCGGTCGTTGACCAGGTCGTAACCGTACTTCAAGGCCTCACCGGTCAAGCTGTCGCTGTAATGCATCAGACCCTGACCGTCATACCATTTGTAGCGGACATTGCCGGTGCTCTGGGCAAAGGCAGCCACGCTCGCGCCGAGCGCGAGGGCAGCCAGCAGGATGAGCAGTGATTTGCGCATGGATTCTCCCGTGTCGCCCGAAGTATAGCCGCGTCCAACACGCGGACTCGCGGCAAGTGGCGCCGATGTGACCGGGTTGGCTTGAGTCTATCCGGTCGTGCAAACTCAGCGCTGAACCCCGTAGCGCTTGCGGTAATCGAGCAGGCCGGCGTGCTCGTCGGCCAGCTGTGGTTGTTCACCGGCATAGTCGAGCACGTCGTCCAGACAGGTGATGGCGATGACCGGAATACCGTGCTCGTCGGTCAATTCCTGCGCCGCGGAGCGTTCGCCCTGGCCGCGCTCCTGCCGGTCCAGCGCAATCAGCACGCCCGCCGGTTCGGCGCCGTGGGCGCGGATCAGCGCCAGCGATTCGCGCACGGCGGTGCCAGCGGTCATCACGTCGTCGACAATCAGCACCCGTCCGGCAAGTGGTGCACCGACCAGCACGCCGCCCTCGCCGTGATCCTTGGCTTCCTTGCGGTTGTACGCCCAGGGGAGGTCGCGCTGGTGCTGGTCCGCCAGCGCGATGGCGGTGGCCGCCGCCAGCGCGATGCCCTTGTAGGCCGGTCCGAACAACATGTCGACCTCAACCGCGGCATCTACCATCGCGGCGGCATAGGCGCGACCGAGCTGGGCCAGCGCGGCGCCGGAATCGATGCGCCCCATGTTGAAGAAATACGGACTCTGCCGGCCGGATTTCAGGGTGAACTCGCCGAAACGCAGCACGTCGCGGCGCAAGGTCAGTTCGATGAAGTCGCGTTGATAATCGCGCACGGAGGGGTTCTCGCAGGCAAGCTGAGGATCGGGCCAGGAAGGCGCGACGGGCGCCATGGTACATGCACTGTTGCCGTCGCCCGGGGTTGTTATGATCGCCCGATCAGTCGATCAGGAAAACCCATGCGCATCATCACTCTCAACGCCAACGGCATTCGGTCCGCCGCCAGCAAGGGCGTATTCGACTGGATGCGTGGGCAGCAGGCCGACGTGGTCTGCCTGCAGGAAACCAAGGCACAGGAACACCAGCTTGTCGATGCGATGTTCCGCCCCGATGGCCACCACTGCTTCTATCGTGATGCCAGCAGCAAGAAGGGCTACAGCGGCGTGGCCATCTATGCGCGGCGCGAGCCGGATCAGGTGCTGACCGAGCTGGGCTGGGACGAGTTCGACAACGAGGGCCGCTACATCGAGGCGCGCTTCGGCAACCTCTCGGTGGTATCCCTGTATTTTCCGTCGGGCTCGTCCGGCGACGAGCGCCAGCAGTTCAAGTTCAGGGCGATGGAGTGGATAACGCCGATCTTCGACCAGTGGCTGGCCAGCGGTCGCGACTATGTGATCTGCGGCGACTGGAACATCGTGCACACGAAGAACGACATCAAGAACTGGTCGTCCAACCAGAAGAACTCCGGCTGCCTGCCCGAGGAGCGTGCATGGCTGGACCTGCTGTTCCATCAGCGTGGTTGGGTCGACAGCTTCCGCGCGATCAAGCCGGACGCGGTCGAATACACCTGGTGGTCCAACCGCGGCCAGGCACGCGCGAACAACGTGGGCTGGCGCATCGATTACCAGGTGGTCACGCCGTCGCTGCGTGAACGCGTGAAGGCCTGTTCGATCTACCGCGACGAGCGCTTCTCCGACCATGCCCCGTATACCGTCGACTATGTCGACTGAACCGCGGGTGCGCCGAGCGGCCAAGCCATCGGTGTGGCACGCGTTCACGCAGCCGGCGGCGTGGACGATGTGCTTCCTGGGCTTTTCTTCCGGGTTGCCGTTTCTGCTGGTGGCCGGGACGCTGGCGTACTGGCTGAAGGAGAACGGCATCAAGCTGGCCGACATCACCATGATCGCCAGCGCAGGGATGACTTACGCGTTCAAGTTCGTCTGGGCACCCTTGCTCGATCATGGGCGGATTCCCGGCTTTGCGCGGCTTGGCCAGCGTCGCGGCTGGCTGTTGTTCGCCCAATTGGGCGTGATCGTCGGGTTGCTGGCGATGGCTTTGCTGACCCCGGTCAAGCTGGTGCCGTTCGTCGTCGCCACGCTGGTGGTGGCGTTCTTCGGCGCCACCCAGGACATCGCGGTGGATGCCTATCGCATCGAGATCGCGCCGATCGAGGATCAGGGCGCGCTGGTGGCCACCTATTCGTTGGGCTACCGGATCGGACTGCTGGTGGCTGGCGCGATCGCCCTGATCCTGGCCGACCACGTGGCATGGCGCGTGGTTTACGGGGTGATGGCGCTGACCATGCTGGTTCCGGTCGCCACCACGTTGTTGGCGCGCGAACCGGAGGTGCTTCGGGTGCGGCCTGCGCACTGGCGCGAGGCGATGCGCGAGAGTGTCATCGACCCGTTTGCCGATTTCTTCCGCCGCTACGGCTGGGCCCTGGCCGGCGTGACCGTGCTGTTTCTGCTGCTGTTCAAGATGCCCGAACAGGCCACGATCGGCGGCATCATGAGCCCGTTCTACCGCGACATGGGCTATTCCCAGACCCAGATCGGAACGATCACCAAGATCTACGGCATCTGGATCGGCATCGTCGGCGTCTTCATCGGTGGTGCGGCGGTGGCGCGCTGGGGCGCGTGGCGGCCGCTCGGCGTCACCATCGTGCTGTGTGGCTGCAGCAATTTGTTGTACCTGTTGTTGATCAACCACCCGGGCAACCTCGTCATGCTGACCCTGGTGATCTCGGGTGAAAATCTCACCTTGGGCATGCTCGGGCCGCCGACCGTGGCGTTCCTGTCCTCGCTGGTCAACCAACAGCACACGGCGACCCAGTACGCGCTGCTGAGTTCGCTGGTCAACCTCCCGGGCAAACTGCTCGGCTTCTTTGCTGGCGGCATTGCCATGACGGCAGGGTATGGCGGTTATTTCGTGCTCACGGTGCTGGCCGTGATTCCCGCGATGCTGTTGTTCGCGGGCTTGTGGCCGCGCTTCCGACGCTTTGAGCGCGAGCGGATCGCCGCGGCGTCGGCCGAAGTCTGACCTGCTCTGTCCGCTTGTCGCCGTGCGGGCCCGGCGGTGATCAAACGCGAATTGCCAAGTCGGCCACAACATCCGAATGACAGGACGTGGATTCAGGATGGATGTGCAACTATCGGCAGAGTTGGGCATGTGCAACCCGGAGTGACGCTTGTGCCGGACATGATGGTTTATCACGTTGATGGCCTGCTGGCCGAGCGCATTGCGGCGCTCGCCAAGCTGCGCCAGTGTTCGGTCAATGACGTGCTGCTGGAAGCGCTGCGCAGCGGCCTGGGCATGTCGGTGGCGCAGCAGTACAGCGAAAGCCTGCGCAACCCCAACACACTTGCGGAACTGGATGGTCATTGGGAGGCGGCCGAACGTGGCGTGTTCCAGGAGGCGTTGCGGGCGCTGGCCAAGACCCAGCCGACGCAGCTGGCGCCGGAAAACATCCGTTACGACAGATCTGATTCGGGCAGACCTGATTCGGGCAGACCTGATTCGGGCAAGCCTGATTCTGGCGCGCCTGATTCGGGCGCGGAGTAGATCGCCCCCAGCACGCGCGGCCCACGTGCTCCCGTCACCGCTGGCAGATTGCCGGGCAGTTTGAGCAGACGCTGGCGCGCCAGCCACGCGAAAGCCGTCGCTTCGAGAAAGTCCGGATCAATGCCCCGTTCGGCGGTACTGCCCAGCCTGCACGGCGCCAACAGTTCTCCCAGACGCTGCATCAGCTTCCGGTTGTGCACGCCGCCACCGCAGACGAGGACCTCATCGGCGGGCGCGGCCTGCTGCGCCACGGCAGACGCGACGCTGCGCGCCGTGAGTTCGAGCAGCGTCGCCTGCACGTCGGCAGGTTCCAGAGTGGCCAACGGTGCATGTGCGGCCAGCCAGTCAAGATGGAAATACTCGCGTCCCGTGCTCTTGGGTGGCGGCAGGGCGAAATACGGATCGGCGAGCAGGACCTCAAGCAGGTCGGGAAGGATCTGCCCCTCGCTGGCAAACGCGCCATCGCGGTCGAAAGGTTCGCGCCGGTGACGCAGGCACCATGCATCGAGCAGGCCGTTGGCCGGTCCGGTATCGAATCCGCGCACGCCGCCATCGGCGGCCAGCACGGTGAGGTTGGCGATGCCGCCGAGGTTGAGTACCGCCCGCGTGCGGCCGGGCTCGCCCAGCAATATGGCATGGAGCGCGGGAAGCAGTGGTGCGCCCTGCCCGCCGGCGGCGACATCGGCACGGCGAAAGTCCGCCACCACGTCGATGCGGCAGCGCTCGGCGATCACGCTGGGGTCGCCCAGTTGCAGGGTAAACGGGTAGTTGCCGCCGGGTCGGTGGCGCAGGGTTTGCCCATGGGAGCCGATCGCGCGCACCGCGGTCGCGGCCGTGCCGCTGTGCGCAAGCAGTTGCATGGCCGCAGCGGCAAACTGGCGCCCGATCTCGACGTCGAGGCGGCCCCAGGCATCCAGGTCGAGTGCCGCCTCAGCTTGCGCCACAGCCAGCACGCGTTCGCGCAAGGCTGGTGGCCAGGGGTGTGCGTGAGTGGCGAGAGTCTGCGGCTTGCCGTCGCGGAAACGGACCAGCGCCGCATCGATGCTGTCGGCGCTGGTCCCGGAGATCAGTCCGATGTAGAGGGCCGAGTCGTCGTCGATCACGCCGAATGGGAGCTCAGTTGTCGTGATTGGCGGGGCCGTTTGCGCGGGCCAGCTTGATGCGCTGGTCGAGCTCGTTCAGGCGTGCCAGTTGCGGCTTCACCACCTGCGACTCGAACCGGGCCAACTGCGCGGCAGGCAGCGGTTCGGGCTTGGGCAGGGTCACTGTCTGCGGGTTCCGCTGCACGCCATTTACGCGGAATTCGTAATGCAGATGCGGTCCGGTCGCCAGGCCGGTCATGCCGACGTAGCCGATCACTTCGCCCTGGCGGACGTGCTCGCCCACGTGCTGGCCCTTGACGAAGCGTGACATGTGACCGTACGCGGTGCTGATCGTCTTGTTGTGCTGGATCACCACGAAGTTGCCGTAGCCGTTTTCCCAGGCGTGGTACTTGATCACGCCATCGCCGGCGGCATGGATCGGTGTACCGGAGGGGGCGGCGTAATCCACGCCTTTGTGCGCACGCATGCGGCCGAGGATGGGGTGCATCCGTGCCGTGGAGAACTTGGAGGAGATCCGGGTGAAGTCGACCGGGATGCGCAGGAACGATTTCTGGATCGGGCGGCCGTCCTCGCTGTACCAGCCGTAGCTGTTGTCGGCCTTCTTGAATCGATAGGCGGTGTAGCGCTTGCCCTGGTTGGTGAATTCGGCCGCGACGATGTCGCCCTGGCCGTAACGCATGCCGTCGCGATAAAGATCGTCGTAGATCACGGTGAAGCGATCGCCAATGCGAATGTCCTGCACGAAATCGATGTCGTACTTGAACAGGTCGGCCAGCTTGCCGATCATGGCCGCATTCAGCCCGGCCTGGTCACCGGCGGCGTACAGGCTGCTGCGAATGACGCCATGGGCGACCTGCTCACGCACGTCCATCGCACGCTTCGTGATGGCAAGCGTGGGCTGTGCGCCGTCAAGCCGGATGACGGCGCTACTGCTGTGGTCGGGATCGAAACGGAAGCCCTTCAGGCTACCGTCGCTGTCGAGCAGGAAATCAAACTCCTGCCCCGGTCGAATATTCTGCAATGCGGTTTTGTGATCGCCTGCGGCTTCCAGCACCTTGTGCACGTCGCTCAGACCCAGCCCGCGTCCATTGAATATCTCGGACAGGGTTTGTCCCGGTTGCACCCGCACCACCTGCCAGTCATCCACGGTGGGTGCATGCGCGCTGACCGTGTCGACCTTCGGTAGCGCCAGTGGCAACAGAGTGTGTGCCTCAGGCACCGCAGCCGGGCGCATCGCGTTCGCCCAGGACGGCATGATGAAGCCGGACAAGAGCGTGATCAGCAGTGCCGTGCCGGCAAGCACCCAGCGTTCGCGGTGCCACTGGATCGGCTCGACGTCGGCGCTGCGATTGAATGACCAGTGCGCACAACGCTCATAAAAGCAGGAGTGGCGACGCTGTGCCTTGCGGCATATGGCCTGTTTGCGCGCACGAAGCGCATCCATGTTTTCTTCGGCCATGCCGTCTTGCCCCGTACCGCTCAGTCACAAACTCGGCGTACCATAGCGGCGATGTGTAGAAGGCGTCAATGTCTTTCCCATCAATGGTTTGCGATCCATTCTGATTAACGCACAATTAACTTTTGCCGCACATACGGAGCTATTGCCGCTCCGTTTTGCGTCATCCGGCAAGTCATCCAGAGAGAAATCCATGAGCGAGCCCGAACAGGCCCTGTCCACGATTGCGCGTGGTGCGGACGAAATCATCAAGCGCGAAGAACTGGTCGAGCGCCTGAAAAGTGGGCGCCCGCTACGGATCAAGGCCGGTTTCGACCCGACTGCGCCGGACCTGCATATCGGTCACACGGTGCTGCTCAACAAGATGCGCCAGTTCCAGGACCTCGGTCACCAGGTGATTTTCCTGATCGGCGACTTCACCGGCATGATCGGCGACCCCACCGGCAAGAACGCCACCCGCAAGCCGTTGACGCGCGAGGACGTGCTGGTCAACGCCGATACCTATGCGGAGCAGGTCTACAAGGTGCTTGATCGGGAGAAAACCGAGCTGCGCTTCAACTCCGAATGGTTCGGTGCCATGTCGGCCGCCGACATGATCAGGCTCGCCGCGCAGCACACCGTGGCGCGCATGCTCGAACGCGACGACTTCACCAGGCGTTATGCCGCGCAACAACCGATCGCCATCCACGAATTCCTGTATCCGCTGGTGCAGGGTTACGACTCGGTGGCGTTGAAGGCTGACGTCGAGCTTGGCGGTACCGACCAGAAATTCAACTTGCTGATGGGCCGCGCACTGCAGGAACACCACGGCCAGCCGCCGCAGATCGTCCTGACCATGCCACTGCTGGAGGGCCTGGATGGCGTCAACAAGATGTCCAAGTCGCTGGGCAACTACATAGGTATCAACGAGCCGGCCATCGACATCGTCACCAAGACCATGAAGATCGGCGATGAGCTGATGTGGCGCTGGTTCGAACTGCTCAGCTTCGAGGTCTCGCTGGACGAACTCGCAGGCATGAAACGGGACATCGCCTCGGGTGAACTCAACCCGCGCGATGCCAAGCTGCGTCTGGCCCGTGAATTGGCGACGCGATTCCATGACGCCGCCGCCGCGGAGCTGGCCATTGCCGGTTGGCACGCCGTGGTGCGTGGTCAGGGTGATACCGCGCTGCTGCCCCGATCCGAGCTTGCGGTCCCGCTCGAAGGCCTGCGTCTGGCCGCGTTGCTTACGGCCGCCGGCTTGACCGCAAGCAACTCCGAGGCGAACCGCAAGTTGAAGGAGCGTGCCGTACGCATCGATGCCGAGGTGGTGGAAGATGCCCAGCGCGTGTTCACCGCGGGATTTGAAGGCGTGCTGCAGGTAGGCAAGCGTAACTTCGCCCGCGTCAGGCTGGTGCTGTCCTGACGCACCACCTCGGCGAAGATGACATTCGCTTTCGTGTCGGCAACTTCGTCGCCTATTCCGAATAATCGCGGAAAGGCCTTGCCAAAATATTCACAGCACCTACAATTCGCGGCCCGCAGTCCGGCGGACGGCGCAGCACGGCCCAGCGACACCTTCGAAAAGTTTCCCCGCGAAGGTGTTGACGGTCCGGTAAAGCGATGTAGAATGGGCGGCTCACCCGGGACGAAAGGTCTGCGGGGTGTCATCGGCAACGGTGGCAGGCGAAACGATCTTTGACAGTGTGCGCAGGTGAATTG
>DASRUB010000378.1:0-5894 GCA_035655635.1 Rhodanobacter sp.
GGCGTTCCTGCGCTCCAGCCCGCAGAGCTGGACCGAATTCAAGCCGATCGACAACGCCGCGGCCTCGGACATCCAGTTCGACGCCGCTGCCGGCGAGTTGAAGGGGCCACTGGATTTCGGCTTCGCGCTGAGTCGGCTGTCGCCCAGCCCGGACAAGAGCGAGCAGCGCGCCGTGGTGATTGGCGACGGTGATTTCCTGTCCAACACCTTCCTCGGCAATGGTGGCAACCGCGCGCTGGGCGAACGCGTGTTCGACTGGCTGCTGGGCGACGACAAGCTGGTCAACCTGCCCCCGCGCGGCGCACCGGATCGGCTGCTGGAAATCTCGCAAGGCGAACTGAACGCGCTGAGTTTCGGCTTCCTGATCGTGCTGCCATTGCTGCTGTTGCTGATCGGTGGCGCAGTCGTATGGCGCCGGCGCCGGCGCTGAACGGTGAAGCGCGCTGCTCGCCAACGTGTGTTCCTGCTGTGCGCGGTGCTGACGCTGCTCGCGCTCGCTGGCTGGCAGCTGCAGCGTGACGCCAGCCGCGGGAACGGCAGCCTGACCGCGCTGGACCCGGCAACGATCAGCCACGTCAGGCTCACTCTGCCGGGTGCGGCCACGCTGCACTACGAAAAGCGCAGCGACGGCCACTGGTGGCGCACGGACGACACGCCACGCCGGGTGCCCGGCGACGATCGCCTGAACGATCTGACCGATATTGCCGCCGCGCACGTGTTGAGC
Organism: Rhodanobacter sp.; assembly: GCA_035655635.1. Taxonomy (GTDB): domain Bacteria; phylum Pseudomonadota; class Gammaproteobacteria; order Xanthomonadales; family Rhodanobacteraceae; genus Rhodanobacter. The sequence continues at coordinate 725 of DASRUB010000378.1, forward strand.
TGGCGCCCGCTCAGCGATTTCGACCCAGCCAAGATCGGCCTGTCGCCGCCACGCGCCGTGCTCGAACTGGACGGCCAGTCGCTGGCGTTCGGGATCAGCGCAGTCACCGGCCCGCAGCAGTACGTACGGGTCGGCCAGCGCGTTGCGCTGGTGTCGGCGCGCTACATGCCGCGCTCGCCCGAAATCAAGACCACCGAACTGCGTTGAGTCGCGGATTCAACCCATGCCCGAACTGCCCGAAGTTGAAACCACCCGCCGCGGCATCGCGCCACACCTGATCGGTCGCCGCGTCACGGGCGTCGTCCTGCGCCGGCCCGATCTGCGCTGGCCGATTCCCGCCGAGATCAGCGAACTGTTGCCCGGCCAACGTATCGACGCAGTGGAACGGCGGGCGAAGTATCTGTTGCTGCACACGGCCGTTGGCAGCGCATTGCTGCATCTGGGCATGTCCGGCGTGCTGCGCGTGCTGCCACCGGACGCGCCGGTGGGCAAGCATGACCATGTCGACATCGCGCTCGAACGCAGATCCGGGCAGGCACCGCGCATCCTGCGCTTTACCGACCCGCGCCGTTTCGGCTGCCTGCTGTGGCAGGCGCCAGGCGAAACCCACGAGCTGTTGCTGAAACTGGGGCCGGAACCACTGACCGACGCCTTCGACGGCGACCTGCTGTGGCATCGGTCGCGCGGCCGCACGGCGGCGGTGAAGTTGTTCCTGATGGACAACGCGGTCGTCGTGGGCGTAGGCAACATCTACGCCAGCGAAGCGCTGTTCGCGGCAGGCATCGATCCGCGCCGCGCCGCCGGTGCGGTTTCACGTGCGCGTTACGCGCGATTGGCAGCGGAGGTGAAACGGATTCTGGCGTGGGCGATCGAACGCGGCGGCACCACCTTGCGCGACTTCATCAGCCCCGATGGCGCACCGGGCTATTTCTTTCGCGAGCTGTACGTGTACGGCCGCGCTGGCGAACCGTGTCGCGTGTGCAACACGGCGATCCGGCAGGTCGTGCTGGGCCAGCGTTCCACGTTCTGGTGTCCGCGCTGCCAACGTTGATGGATTCCCGCTTTTTGTAGGAGCGCACCCTGTGCGCGATGCTCTTTGTCACGTCACGAAGAGCATCGCGCACAGGGTGCGCTCCTACAGGAATCGCCACTCAGGCGGACCAGTCAAACTCCACATAGGTGTTGTTGAACTGCGGATGTTCCAGCCTGCCGCCGAGATGCACCACGGCGCCACCGGGCATGCCCTCGATGTCAAGCTGCTGCCCTTCGACGAAGTGCGCGCCCAATGCCTGCAGCTCGATCATCTGCTCGCACAGCGCGCCGGCACGATCGACGGCGGCATCGGGTACCTGGTGGATGCTGATGTCGGGGCGGCCGAACTTGCGCATGCCGCGGGTGTGGATCCAGAAGCGACCCGGTTCGGATTCGCCATCACACAAGATCAGCAGATGGTGACGGATCGGCGCGCCGTCGCGCACCAGGTAATGCCGGCGCCAGGCGTCGGCTTCGAGCAGGCTCAGGATCTGCGGGTCGAGGATCGCCACGCCACCACTGTCGAGCATGCCTGCCAGCACGCCCAGGGTGTCACGCAGGTAGCCCGTGGCCGGACTGTCGTCCAGCGTACCGCGCACCACCATCACCTCCGGCGCCTCGATGGCGCGCTGGTATGCCTGCGGCGCATCGGTCTTGTACATGCGGCCCATCGCGCCTTTCAGCGGATAACCTTCCCAGCTGCGCAGGTCGGCGTGGTGGTGGTTGGTCGCGGTGAGGCCCGACGGTAGACCAGGGCTGCCGTAAGCCTGCGAGGGTACGCGCGCGGTGTCGAACTTTCCGAACACATAGAACTGCAACAGGATCTTCTCGTCGCTGCTCCGCCAATGCGGGCGCTGCCAGGCGGGGATCGTGATCGGGTGGCTCATGGCATTCCTTCAACGGGCTGTGGCCGAAAAAAACTCGGGTAGAAGCCCGCTCGCGGGCGATGCTTTTGATTTGATCTGCTTCGTGCATCAGAGAAAAAGCATCGCCCGCAAACGGGCTCCTACCCCTCTGGAGAATCCAGCGGCAACACGGTTTGCTGCAACTCGATGCGGCCCTGGCCCGCGCTGATTTTCTTGAATTCGGCGCGGCTCACCGAGATATAGCGTTCGTTGCCGCCGATCTCAACCTGCGGACCATCGGTCACGGCACGGCCGTGTTCATCCACGCGCACCACCATGGTGGCCTTGCGTCCGGTGTGGCAAATCGTCTTGATCTCGACAAGATTGTCGGCCCAGGCCAGCAGGTGACGGCTCCCTTCGAAGAGTTCACCGCGGAAATCCGTGCGCAGTCCGTAGGCCAGCACCGGGATGTTGAGGCGATCGACCACGTCGCTGATCTGCCAGACCTGCGCCTTGGCAAGAAACTGCGCCTCGTCGACAAACAGGCAATGCAGTGCACCGTGCGTGGCGATATCGGTCTCGACCAGGGTGAACAGATTTTCCTCGGCACTGAAACGGCGGGCATTGGCCTTCAGGCCGATCCGCGACGCCACCACCGTGGTGTCCACCGCCGCAGGCTGCGCCACTTTCCCTTCTCCCGCTTGCGCGGGAAGGTGGCCCGAAGGGTCGGATGGGGGCTCGGCGTCTGCGCGAGTATCAATATCCGGTTTCAGGATCAACGTGCGCATGCCGCGTTCGTGATAGTTGTACGCGCTTTGCAGCAAGGTGGTGGTCTTGCCGGCATTCATTGCCGAGTAATAGAAATAGAGTTTGGCCATTTTGAGCGCATTCGAATCGTGATCGCGCATGGTAACGCGACCACATCGCAGGAATCCTGCGGACCTACCCGTAGGAGCCCGCTGGCGGGCGATGCTCTTGGTGGGTTCACAGAGCGAAAAGCATCGCCCGCCAGTGGGCTCCTACAAAAGATCGGCGCTCAGGCCTTGTCCAGCGGTGTATTGCCGCCGGTGAACTCGGCCCGCGCCTGGGCCAGCCGATAATGGTGCTCGATGCGGCTGCGGCGCCAGTCGCGCAGCATGCTGATCAGGTAGACCAGCTTGAACAGGCGCAGCTTGCGCAACACGATCGGGGTGTCGAACAAGTCGCCGGCCAGCATCGAGATCACCCCCTGCTCCAGCTGCCAGGTGTTGCTTGGCTGGCGGAACATCTGCTGCATGACGGGACCATTGAAGCGGTAGATGAAGAACGAGAACCTGGCCATGGCCGCGCGCTGGCGCTTTTCCAGCTTGCGCATCAATTTCATCTCGCTCGCGGGATGGCGCAATGCGGCGTCGACCACTTCCACCGCCTTCTCCGCACCGCTGGTGGCCAGGTAGACGCCAGAGGAGAACACCGGGTCGAGGAAGGCGAATGCATCGCCGACCAGGATCCAGCCAGGGCCGCCCATGCAGGTCGAATCGTAGGAGTAGTTACCGGTGACGCGCACTTCGTTGTCGATCAGCTCGGCGTGTTGTACGCGCTGCCATAGCGCCGGGCTCAGCTTCAAGGTGTCGAACAGGAATTCGACGGTGCGCCCCTTGCGCTGCCTGAGGTAATCCGGCCGGCACACGGCGCCCACGCTCATGACGCCGCCTGGCAACGGAATCATCCACATCCAGCCGTACTCGAAGCTGTAGATGCTGATGTTGCCGGCGTCTTCGCCGTCGCGTTTCGTCGCGCCACGAAAATGGCCGAAGATCGCCGCGCTCTGATGCTGATCGTTCTTGCGCCGCAGTCTCCTCTTCGTCGACAACAGCGCATCGCGACCGCTGGCGTCGACCACGTAGCGCGCCTGGATCGTGTAATCGCGGTCATCGTCCGTACGCACCTCAAGCAGACTCTCGCGTGGACCGCGCTGCTCGACACGCCGCACCTCATGTCCCTCGCGCGCGTCGGCACCGCATTCAGCCGCGTGCTCATAGAGCATCTTGTCGAAGTCCTGACGCCACACCTGGTAGGCATGCGGTGGACTCTGTCCGATCGCCCGGGCGAACGCGTAGGTGTTGTAGCCACGCTCGTTGTCGGCCTCGAAATCCGCGCCGGGCTTGAACACGCCCATGGCGCGCACCTTGTCCAGCACGCCCAGGCGCTCGAACACCGGCAGGTTCATCGGCAGCAGCGATTCGCCGATATGAAAGCGCGGGTGATGCGCCTTCTCCAGCGCGATCACCTTGTGGCCGCGCCGGGCCAGCAGTGCCGCGGCGGTGCTGCCGCCAGGGCCTCCACCAATCACCACCACATCGCACTGCTCCACTTCCTGTTGCTGCATGCTTCTCCCCGCCGGCCGCCATACCCGGATTATGGCTGATTCGGATCGGCGCGCCAGCCGTGCTCTGCTAACATCGGCGTCCGCATCACGCACTGTTTCGATCCATGCTCAACCCACAACAACTGGCCGCCGTGGAACACTGCGACGGCCCCCTGCTGGTGCTGGCGGGCGCCGGTTCCGGCAAGACCAGCGTGATCACCCAGAAGATCGCGTACCTGATCCAGCACCGCAAACTCGGTGCGCACAAGATCGCTGCGATCACCTTCACCAACAAGGCCGCGCGCGAGATGCGCGAGCGCGTGGCGAAGCTGGTCAGCAGCGAGGATGCCGCCGCGCTTACGGTCAGCACCTTCCACGCGCTGGGCCTGAAATTCCTGCAGATCGAGCACGCGCGCGCCGGCCTGCGCCGCGGCTTTTCGGTGCTGGATGCCGATGACAGCAACGGCATCGTGAAGGAGCTGGCGCCGAAAGGCGTGAAAAACGACGTGCTGTTCGGCATCCGCAACCTCTTGAGCCGCGCGAAGAACGGCGGGCTGTCGCCGGAGGAAGCATTGTCGGCCGCGCGCAGCCCGCGCGAGCTGGAAGCGGCGACGATTTACGACATGTATCAGCAGCGCCTGACCGCGTTCAACGCGGTGGATTTCGACGACCTGATCCGGCTGCCACTGCGCATCCTCGAAGCGGACGCCGAGTGCCGCGATGCCTGGCGCGAGCGGTTTCGCTACCTGCTGGTGGATGAGTACCAGGACACCAACGACGCGCAGTACCGTCTGCTGAGAATGCTCACCGGCGAGCGCGGCGGCATCACCTGCGTGGGCGACGACGACCAGTCGATCTATGCCTGGCGCGGCGCGAACCCGGAGAACATCGACCAGCTCGGCCGCGACTGGCCAAACCTGCGCGTGATCAAGCTGGAGCAGAACTA
>DASRUB010000379.1:0-4334 GCA_035655635.1 Rhodanobacter sp.
TCCAGCTTGCCTGCGGCCAGTGCCTGCTGGGCCTGGTCGACCAGGTCCCCGGTTTGCACCTGGCTCGCCTGCGCGCGGCTGATCAGCCCATCGAGTCGATCGACGTCACTGCCGCCACCGAGCAGTTCGCGTGCTACCGCCGCGCGCTGCGCCGCTTCGACCAGCTGGCCCGACTGCAGCGCGGAATCCGCGCGCGACAATTCGGCCTGGCCGACCTGGCGCAAGCCATCACGGGCGCGATCGTTGTCCGGTTCGCTCGCGGCCACCTGCTGGAACAGCTCGCGCGCACTGGTGCCATCCTGGCCATCCAGATGGCCGTCCTTCAATGCCTGTTGCGCCTGCGCCAGCACGCTGTTCAGATCGGTACGCGGCAGCAAGCCGCGCAGGCTGCCCTGGTTGAGCCAGACCAGGCCTGCCACGGCGACCACCAGCAACAGCAGGAACGGCCCCAGCCACCCTCGACGCCGCCGCCGCACTGGCGGCGCGGAAGACGCCGACGCATGGCGCGGATGTCGCGGTTCCACCGTGACCTGCGGCAGCCCGTCCGTGTCGCGCGGGCGCGCTTCGTCCACGCCGTCGAGATCGCCCAGCGTAGGCTCGTTGCGCAGGTGTGGTCGGTTGTCGTTCGGGTCCCGGCGAGTGCTCATGATCCATCGCGCTGGAAATATCTCGCAGCTTAACATCGGGCTGGCGGCCTGCCCTGTACCGTCGCACCCGGCGTTCAGCATTCAGCCGACGCCGACGCGGCGCGCATCGGTCACGTTCGGCAGGGCCAGCAACTTGCCCAGCAAGGTCGACAGCTGCTCGAAGTCGCGCACGCGCAGGGTGTAGCGCATGTCCACTTCGCCGCTTTGCGGGTGCAGTCGGCTGGCGGAGGCGATGATATGCGCCCCGGCGTTGCTGATGACATTGGTGACGTCTTTCTGCAGTTCCTTGCGGTCGTAGCCGCGCAGCTCGACGTCCACCTCGTAGGCCTGGCTGGCGGCATGCCCCCAGTTCACCTCGATCACCCGGTCCGGGTCGCGTCGCAGCAGCCGCGCGAGGCTGCCGCAATCGGCGCGGTGAACCGACACGCCACGGCCCTTCGTGATGTAGCCGCATACGGCATCGCCCGGCAGTGGCTGGCAGCAGCGCGCCAGGGTGGTGAGCAGGTTGCCGATGCCCTCGATACTCAGCGCGCCCTGCGCCAGCGTGGTGGGCCGGGCCGGCGCCGGCGTGGGTGCGGGCGCGGGCGGTTGCGCGGCCTCCTGCAACACGCGGGCGATCTGGCCCGGGGTGATTTCACCCAGCGCCAGCGCAATCAGCAGCTCGTCCTGCGTTTGCAGGTGGAACTGTGCCGGCAGCTTGCCGGTTTCAGCCTGCGGCAGCGCCAACCGCCTCAGCTCGCGCTCGAGCATGCTGCGGCCGACCGTGAGGTTGGTGTCGTGCGCGATCCGGCGAAACCATGCGCGCACCTTGTCTTTCGCGCGTGCCGTGTTGAGGTAGCCGTGGTGCGGCGACAGCCAGTCGCGGCTGGGCTCGGCCACCTTGGTGGTGAGGATTTCCACCCGGTCGCCACTTTGCGGTTGGAAAGTCAGCGGCACGATGCGGCCGTTGACCTTGGCGCCGCGACAGCGATGACCGACCTCGGTGTGGACCAGGTAGGCGAAGTCCAGCACGGTGGCGCCGCGTGCCAGGTCGAACACCTCGCCCTTGGGGGTAAGCAGGTAGACCCGATCCTCCAGCAGTTCAGTGTGCAGCTCCGCCGCCAGCGTGCTGTCGTCGCCACCGCGCGGCTCCAGCAATTTGCGCATCCAGGCGATCTTCGCCTCGAACTCGGCATCGCTGCCGCCGCCTTCCTTGTAGCGCCAGTGCGCGGCCACGCCCAGCTCATTGTCGCGATGCATGTCGTGGGTACGGATCTGCACTTCCAGGGTCTTGCCAGCCGGACCCAGCACGGCGGTATGCAGCGACTGGTAGCCATTCGGCTTGGGCCGCGCGATGTAGTCGTCGAACTCGGCAGGCAACGGCGGCCAGTGCGCATGCACGATACCCAGCGCGGCATAGCAGTCGCTGATGCTGTCGACCAGGACGCGTACCGCCCGGATGTCGTACAGGTCGGAGAAATCCAGCGACTTGTGCTGCATCTTCTTCCAGATCGAGTAGATGTGCTTCGGTCGCCCGGCCAGCTCAGCGTGGATGCCGGCGGCGTCGAGCGCGCGCTGCAGTTCATCCAGCGACTGGCGGATGAACTCCTCCCGATCGACCCGCCGCTCGTCCAGCAGTTTGGCGATGCGGCGGTAGGTGTCCGGTTGCAGGAAGCGGAATGCCAGGTCCTCCAGCTCCCATTTCAGTTGCCAGATGCCCAGGCGGTTGGCCAGCGGCGCATGGATGTCGCGGCTCAGCCGTGCCAGCGCGGCGGCCTGCTCCGGCGGCAGCGCCACCGCAGCGCGCATGCGCGCCAGCTGCCGCGCCAGCAAGACGAACACCACCCGCAGGTCGCGCACGATCGCCAGCAGCAACCGGCGCAAGCCTTCGGTGGCGCCATCCGCCGTGCCCTGCGCGTGCAGCGCCCACACCCGCTCGGCGGCCTGCTGGCCAGCCACGAGGCGTTGCAGCTCCAGCGGCAGCCTGGCGCCATGCGCTGCCCACAGCGCCGGGTCCACTCGCGCCAGCTCGAACCACAAGGCCGCCGCCTGGGTCTGCGCGTCGCAGCCGAGCATGCCCAGCAGATCGAGGGTGTCGCCGCACTCGGCCTCGCGCAGCGGCAGCGAGGCCGATGCCCGCAAGGCCTCGGCCAACTCTCGCGGCAACCCATCGACGCGTTCGCGCCACGGTGTCAGGCTGGTCGTCGGTGCTGATGGAGACATGTCGCCAAAAGGTCCCTTGAATGCAGGCATAGTAGCGAGAACGCGGATCACCTCGCGCACGAGGCCCGGTTTTCGGCGGGGTGCTTGGCTTGGAATGACTTGACGTGCAGAATCAACGCTTGCCGTTCGCATCCAGAGGAAGACGTCCATGCCGATCCGTCCGCGCCACCTGCTGTCGTTCCTGCTGATCCTTCCGTGGTGTGGTGTGAGCGCACTGGCACAGCAACCGTCCACCGGATTGCAGCAGCGCATGAGCCAGGCCGAATTCCATGCCGCCGGCCTGGACAAGCTTTCGCCACAGGAACTGCAAAACCTGGACGCATGGCTGCGCGGCCACGCGAAGGTCGTCACCAAGATGGTGGATAAAAACGGCAAGCCTGAGTTCTACGCCGGCAAGGCCAAGCGCGAGAAAATCTACTCCCGCGTCAAGGGCCATTTCGACGGCTGGAGCGGCAGCAACGAATACGCGCTGGACAATGGCCAGGTCTGGAAGCAGATCGGCTCGGATACGGTGCAGTGCATGACCGCAGACAACCCATCGGCCAAGGTCAAGCCTTCGGTCATGGGCAATTGGCTGATGTACGTTTCCGGCTGCAACGACAGCGTGCACGTGGAGCGGATTCGCTGAGCGGGTGACTCCGACGACTCAGATCTTGTGAAAAAAATCACTTCCTGTGATTTTCTTCTATCGCGAGTCCGGTGCAGGCCCGGACTCGCTCACGCGAATCAGGCACTTGCGTGCCCGATCCGCGACCGGCCATCCATGGCCGGGCTGAGAGGTTGAATAGTCACAACCTCTCAGTCCAGCACGGCCAACGCCCTGGCCAGCCGCTTGGCCGATACCGCCTCCGCCGTTTTCAGCTCCTGCGCGAACAGCGACACGCGCCACTCCTCGATCAGCCAGCGGAGCTCGGCGAGTTCGGTCGAATCCGTACTGGCGGCACGGTGCTGCAGGTACGCACGCCAGTACGGCAGCACCTGCAACATGCGCTGCTGGTCCTTCGCGGGATCCTGCCGCAGTCGCTCGCCACGCAGGCGCGCCGCTTTCAGATAGCGTGGGTAATGCGCCAGCCGCGATAGCGGCAGCTCGCGCAAGAAACCGGGCGTGAGCAGCGCATCGATCTGTTCGCGCATGTCGTCGTAGCTGGCACGGGCAAAACCGAGCAGCGGTGGCGCAAGCCAGGGTTTCAACTCGGCCTGCGCCTCGACGATCGGTTCCGCCAACTTCAGTCGCTCGACGCCGGCGGCAAAAAGCTCGCGTGCGCACTGCGTACGCAGTATCTCGAACGCGGCGGCGGTGCGCACATCCAGTTCGTGGCGATCCAGCAGATCCTGGAAACCGCCCTCGAGCAAGTCTTCGCGCAAACCGTCCACGCTGCCGAGCGGCGCATATTGCAGACCCAGCGCATTGCCGATCGGCAGTCGACGGCGCGCCTGCTTCGCCTCGGCAGTCAAGGCATTGCGCAGCAATCGCACTACGCCCTG
>DASRUB010000380.1:0-13637 GCA_035655635.1 Rhodanobacter sp.
AGGGATTCCATGCCCGCGTGGTGCAGCACGAGTGCGATCACCTGATCGGGCGGTTGTATCCCTCGCGAATCACTGATTTGAGCAAGTTCGGTTATACCGAGGTGCTGTTTCCGGGCGAGGAACTGGGGGGCGACTGATGCGAGGGTCGCCAACCGGTTCCCCGGGTCACCAGCGTCGTTGCAACAACGCGTGAACTCGCGAGGGCGTAAGCTGGCACCGGACGAACTTTCGTCCGGGAGATGTGCAGTGAAGAAAGAAGACGAAACGCATATGCAGATCGTGTCTGCGGAAATCAGTTCGGAGTCATTGACCGGCATGGTGATCTTCAGGCCGCATTGCGCGACGCGGAGCGGTCGCAACGTATCGAGCGGCCCCAAGAGCGGAAACTGGTATGCCCTGCGTCCGGCCGAAGTGCGCAGCTTCGCACGCGCACTGCTGGATGCTGCCGATGCTCTGGATCTGAAGGCGAAAACGCTGCAGGCGGCCAAGAGCGCGGCAGCCGCGGGCTGACGCTGCCTGATAGTGGCCGGAGTCAGAGCTTGTGAAAAAAACCACTTCCTGTGGTTTTCTTCTATCGTGAGCCCGGTACAAGCCCGGTCTCACTCACGCGAATCAAGCACTTGCGTGCTCGATCCGCTACCGGCCATCGGGCAACTGCTCCTGCGTGGGCCTCAACTCGGGCATCCATGCCCTCGCCATGGCCGGGCTGAGAGGTTGAATAGTCAAAACCTCTCAGGCTTGGCGGTACCGGTTGACCGTATCGCGCAGTTCCGTTGCGGCATGGCGGGCAGCGGCAGCAAAGTCGCGGTCCTTGCCGGCATACAGGATCGCGCGTGACGAGCTGATCAGCAGGCCGTCGCCGTTTGCGGTGCGGCCGTGCCGCAGCACCGCTTCCACGTCGCCACCCTGGGCGCCAATGCCGGGTACCAGCAGCGGCATGTTGCCGACCACCGCGCGCACCTTGCACAATTCTTCAGGCCAGGTGGCGCCCGTGACCAGGGCGCAGTTGTTGTTGCCATTCCAGTCACGCGCCACGGTTTCCGCCACGCGCAGGTAGAGCGGCTGCCCGCCGCAATCCAGCGCCTGGAAATCTGCGCCGCCGGGGTTGGAGGTGCGGCAAAGCAGGATCACGCCCTTGTCGGCGCGATCGAGGAAGGGCTGGATCGAATCGTGGCCAAGGTAAGGGTTCAGCGTGACCGCATCGGCCCGGTAGCGCTCGAACGCTTCGGCGGCGTAGTGTTGTGCCGTGCTGCCGATGTCTCCGCGCTTGGCGTCCAGGATCACCGGCACGCCGGGATGCATCGCGTGGATGTGCGCGATCAGTCGTTCCAGCGCTTCTTCGGCACGCAGCGCGGCAAAGTGCGCGATCTGGGGCTTGAATGCGCAAACCAGGTCGGCGGTGGCGTCGACGATGGCGGCGCAGAAGGTGAACAACGCGTCGGAGTCGTTGTGCAGATGCGCGGGGAATTTCGCCGGCTCCGGATCGAGGCCCACGCAAACCAGCGAGTCGTTGCGAGTCCAGGCTTGTTGCAGTGACTGCATGAAGTGCATCGGGGTCTCCGTGAGCGGATTCCCTTCTCCCCTCGGGAGAAGGTGCCCCGAAGGGGCGGATGAGGGTACGAGCGGAGCGAGAGCGTGGAACTCACGCCAGATTCCAAGATCTCGCTCCGCCCGTACCCTCACCCCAACCCCTCTCCCGGCGGGAGAGGGGCTCAAGCAAACGTCAAGCCAGCTTCTTGTACTTCACCCGGTGCGGCCGTGCGCCTTCCTCGCCGAGGCGGCGCTTCTTGTCGGCCTCGTATTCGTTGTAGTTGCCGGGGAAAAACTCGACGTGCGAGTCGCCTTCGAACGCGATGATGTGGGTGGCGATGCGGTCGAGGAACCAGCGATCATGCGAGATCACGATGGCCGAGCCGGGGAATTCCAGCAGCGCGTCTTCCAGCGCGCGCAGGGTCTCCACGTCGAGGTCGTTGGACGGCTCATCGAGCAGCAGCACGTTGCCGCCCTGCAACAGGGTCTTGGCCATGTGCAGGCGGCCACGCTCACCACCGGACAGGCTGCCGACGATCTTCTGCTGGTCGGTACCCTTGAAGTTGAAGCGGCCGATGTAGGCGCGCGACTGGATCTCGAAGCTGCCGATGGTGATGATGTCCGAGCCACCGGACACTTCCTGCCACACGTTGTTCTTCGGATCGAGCGCGTCGCGTGACTGGTCGACGTAGGCCAGCTTGGTGGTGTGGCCCAGCTTCACCTCGCCCGAATCCGGCGTCTCCTTGCCCATGATCATCTTCATCATGGTGGACTTGCCGGCACCGTTGGGGCCGATCACGCCGATGATGGCGCCCGGCGGTACCTTGAAGGACAGGTCCTCGATCAGCATGCGGTCGCCGAACGATTTGGTCACGTTCTTGAACTCGATCACTTCCTGGCCCAGGCGCTCGCCCGGCGGGATGAAGATCTCGTTGGTCTCGTTGCGGCGCTGGTAATCGACCGAGTTCAGCTCCTCGAAGCGAGCCAGGCGGGCCTTGCCCTTGGACTGGCGGCCCTTGGCGGCCGAGCGCACCCACTCCAGCTCCTTCGCGATGGCCTTCTGGCGCGACTTCTCGGAGCTGGCTTCCTGCTTCAGGCGGGCATCCTTCTGCTCCAGCCATTCGGTGTAGTTGCCCTTCCACGGAATGCCGCGGCCGCGATCGAGTTCGAGGATCCACTCGGCGGCGTTGTCGAGGAAGTAGCGGTCATGGGTGACCGCCACCACGGTGCCGGGGTAGTCGTGCAGGAACTTTTCCAGCCAGTCCACTGACTCGGCGTCCAGATGGTTGGTCGGTTCGTCCAGCAGCAGCATGTCCGGCTTGGACAGCAGCAGGCGGCACAGCGCCACGCGGCGTTTTTCGCCACCAGACAGCGGCCCGATGATCGCGTCCCACGCTGGCAGGCGCAGCGCGTCGGCGGCCACTTCGAGCTGGCGCTCCAGTGCATGCGCATCGTTGGCGGCCAGCAGGTTCTCGAGTTTTTCCTGTTCCTTGGCCAGCTTGTCGAAATCCGCGCCTTCCTCGGCGTAGGCGGCGTAGACCTCTTCCAGCCGCTTCTGCGCATCGAGGATCTCGGCGACGCCTTCCTCGACCACTTCACGCACGGTCTTTGCCGGGTTCAGGTCCGGCTCCTGCGCCAGATAGCCGATCTTGGTGCCCGGCTGCGCGCGTGCCTCGCCCTGGAAATCGGTATCCACGCCAGCCATGATGCGCAGCACGGTGGACTTGCCCGCACCGTTGACGCCGAGCAGGCCGATCTTGGCGCCGGGGAAGAAGCTGAGCGAGATGTCCTTGATGATCTGCCGCTTCGGCGGGACGATCTTGCTGACCCCGTTCATGGTGAAGATGTACTGCGAGCTCATGCAACCTCCGAAAACGGGCGCCGCACCGCCGGTTCGGTCGGCACGGAAAGGGGAATTCGTCAAACCGGGAATTATAGCGGTGGAGGGGTCAGAGTGCCTTTTCGTCTTGACGAAAAGGCACTCTGACCCCGGTCCCGGCCAGGCGGTGGCCGCAACCGCACGGCAGCGCTACACTTTCCGGCTAATCCCGCCACCACCCGCCGAGGCCAGAATGTTCCCCAAGGACTGCACGATTGCCGGTTATGACGACGAACTGGCCAGGGCCATCGCGGACGAGGGTCAGCGCCAGGAGGATCACGTCGAACTGATCGCCTCGGAGAACTACGCCAGCCCACGGGTGATGGAAGCGCAAGGCTCCAAGCTCACCAACAAGTACGCCGAGGGTTATCCCGGCAAGCGCTATTACGGCGGTTGCGAATACGTGGACGTGGCCGAGAAGCTGGCGATCGAGCGACTCAAGCAGTTGTTCGACTGCGATTATGCCAACGTGCAGCCGCATTCGGGCTCGCAGGCCAACCAGGCGGTGTACCTCGCGCTGCTGCAACCGGGCGACACCATCCTGGGCATGAGCCTGGCCCACGGCGGCCACCTCACCCACGGTGCCAAGCCGAACATCAGCGGCAAGTTGTTCAACGCCGTGCAGTACGGCGTGAACGCCGACGGCGTGATGGACTATGACGAGATCGAACGGATGGCGGTCGAGCACCAGCCGAAGATGCTGGTCGGTGGATTCAGCGCCTACTCGCAGGTGGTCGACTGGGCGCGCATGCGCGCCATCGCGGACAAGGTTGGCGCGATCTTCTTCGTCGACATGGCCCACGTCGCCGGCCTGGTCGCTGCCGGCGTGTACCCGAGCCCGCTGCCGCACGCCCACGTGGTGACCTCGACCACGCACAAGACCATGCGTGGTCCGCGCGGCGGTTTCATCGTGGCCAGGGGCGCGGGCGAAGAGATCGAGAAGAAGCTGCAGTCGATCGTGTTCCCCGGCATCCAGGGCGGCCCGCTGATGCACGTGATCGCGGCCAAGGCGGTGGCGTTCAAGGAGGCGCTGGAGCCGGAGTTCAAGACCTACCAGGCGCAGGTGGTGAAGAACGCCAAGGCCATGGCCAAGGTCTTCATCGAGCGTGGCTACAAGATCGTCTCCGGCGGTACCGAGAATCACCTGATGCTGGTCGACATGATCGGCAAGGAAGTCACCGGCAAGGCCGCCGAAGAGGCGCTGGGCAAAGCGCACATCACGGTCAACAAGAACGCTGTGCCGAATGATCCGCGCAAGCCGTTTGTCACTTCGGGCCTGCGCGTGGGTACGCCGGCCGTCACCACGCGCGGGTATCTGGAAACGGACGTGGTCGAGCTGACCCACTGGATCTGCGACGTGCTGGATGCGCCGAACGGCGAAGCAGTGATCGCCCGCGTTCGCGAGGCGGTAACCGCGCAGTGCAAGAAGTTTCCGGTCTACAGCTGAACCTTCCGGCATGCTTGCCTTGCAGATTGGACTGATCGGCGACCGCAATGACGAGGTGGTCGCTCATCGTGCCATCCCGCTGGCGCTGGGTATGGCGGCCGAGGCATGCGAAGTGGAGATCGAGCCGGTCTGGGTGCCGACCGAGCAGGTCGGTGATGGGGCCGCACTGGCTGAGTTCGATGGCCTGTGGTGTGTACCGTCCAGTCCGTATCGCAGCATGGACGGGGCACTTGCCGCGATTCGGGTGGCACGCGAGCGGCACGTTCCGTTCCTCGGCACCTGTGGCGGCTTCCAGCATGCAGTCATCGAATATGCACGCGATGTATTGGGCTGGGTCGATGCCGAGCATGCGGAAACAGCGCCGCAGGCGCCGCGCCAGGTCATCGTGCCGTTGCTGTGTTCGCTGGTCGAGACAAGCGAGGCGGTGCATCTGCTCGAAGGTTCGCGGCTGGCCCTGGCCTATGGCACGCGTGACATCGTCGAGGGCTACCACTGCAACTACGGACTGGCCGCCGAGTTCCGCGAGGCGCTGGCCGACGGCCCGTTGCGCGTCAACGCACTGGATGATGCGGGTGACGTGCGCGGCATCGAGCTGGACGACCATCCCTTCTTTGTTGCCACCTTGTTCCAGCACGAGCGCAACGCCCTGCAGGGCAGGCTGTCGCCACCGGTGCGTGCTTTTGTGCAATCGATGATCGACACTCGCTGACATGCATTGCCCCTTCTGCCAGCACGAAGACACCCGGGTCATCGACTCGCGCCTGACCGAGGACGGGTCGAGTGTGCGTCGCCGGCGTGAATGCCCGCAGTGCGGCGAGCGTTTCAACACGTATGAAACCGCCGAGCTGAAGTTGCCGACGGTGGTGAAGAGCGGCGAGCGGCGCGAGGCCTTCGACGAGGCCAAGCTGCGGGTCAGCTTCGATCGCGCGCTGCAAAAGCGGCCGGTGCCCAGTCATGATGTCGACAGCGCCGTACGCGTGATCGTCAACGACCTGCGCAAGAGCGGCGAGCGCGAAGTGCCGTCGCGCCAGGTCGGCGAGTTGGTGATGCGCGAGCTGAAGAAGCTCGACCAGGTGGCCTATGTGCGCTTCGCCTCGGTCTACCGCAAGTTCGAGGACGTGCAGGCGTTCCGGGAGGAGATCGAGAAACTGGAGCGCGACCTGCCCGAGCTGGAAGGCATGCAGCTGCCCCTGCTTGGGGAAGGCAAGCGCGGCAAGTGAAGGCGGCCCGGTTCGCATGGTGACGCTCGATCGCTTCCGCGAACTCGCCATGCGGCTGCCACGGGTGGAGGAGCTCGACCACTTCGGTACGCCCTCGTTTCGCGTCCGCGGCAAGATCTTCGCGCAGTTCTCGCGCAGCGGTGACGACGCCATCTTCAAGTTTTCCCTCGATGAACTCGATGTGCTGCGCATGTCGGCCGGCGACCTGTTCGTACCCGACCCGAGTTGGGGCAAGCATGGCTGGACGCATGTGCGCGTCGCGGAAATGGATGAGGCCTGGGTGGACCGGTTGCTGCGCGATGCATGGCGGCGGGTGACGCCGAAGAAAATGCATGGCGAGCTGGACGCCAGAATCTGAGGGCGCTTTCCCGTGGGCGAAGGAGTGAACATGTTCGTGGCCATCTACCGCTGGCGTATGCATCCGCAGCGCGAACACGATTTCGTTGCCAACTGGCGGCGCATCACTGTGGACGGGCTCGCCGGTGGCTCGGGTGGGTCAAGCCTGTTCAGGGATGCGCAGGGCACCTGGGTCGCCATCGCACGCTGGTCATCGCGCGCGGCGCGCGACAGATTTTTCAGGGAACTGGGCGGTGGTGGCGAAGAATCCGGGATGAGCAGGCGCGCACGCCTGGCGGTGATCGAACGCCTGCCCGACGAAGAGCTGGACAGTGTGCTGGATTGCTGGGCACCGTTGCCTGAAATCACCGAGGGACCCAGGCCATGACCGAGTTCGGCGCGATCGACCATGCCCACATGGCGTCTGCCCTGCGGCTGGCCGAGCGCGGTCTGTACACGACGCAACCCAATCCGCGCGTCGGTTGCGTGATCACCCGCGGCGACCAGATCCTGGGCACGGGATTCCATCAGCGCGCCGGCGAACCGCATGCCGAGGTGTTCGCCCTGCGCGCGGCGGGCGACGGCGCGCGCGGCGCCACCGCTTATGTCAGCCTGGAGCCGTGCGCACACCAGGGCCGCACGCCGCCATGCGCCGATGCGCTGATCGCCGCGGGCATTCGGCGCGTGGTGATTGCCAGCGAGGATCCGTTTCCGCAGGTCGACGGCCGCGGTATCGGCAAGCTGCGTGCGGCAGGCGTCATGGTCGAGACAGGCCTGATGCGCGAGGCGGCACGCGAACTCAACGTGGGGTTTTTCAGCCGGATCGAACGCGGCCGCCCGTTCGTGCGGGTAAAGCTGGCGATGAGTCTGGATGGTCGCACAGCACTGGCCAACGGCGAGTCGAAGTGGATCACCGGCGAAGCGGCGCGTGCCGACGTGCAGCGCTGGCGTGCGCGCAGCTCGGCGATTCTCACCGGCAGCGGCACCGTGCTGGCGGACGATCCGCGGCTTGCCGTGCGCTTGCCAGAAGAAGAATTCCTGCCGCCGCTGCGCGTGGTGCTCGACCGCCAGCTTCACACGCCAGCCGGCAGCCAAGTGCTGGATGGATCGACACCCACGCTGGTACTGCACGGCGTGGCGGCATCCTGTGCGGACGACCGCTACGCACGAGTCGAACGAATCGCCGTGGCGACGCAGGACGACGTGATCGACCTGTACGCCGTGCTTGGCCTGCTGGCGGGGCGCGGCTGCAACGAAGTGCATGTCGAGGCTGGCCCCACGCTGTGTGGTGCGCTGTTCGCTGCCGGTCTGGTCGACGAGTTGCTGCTGTACATCGCCCCGTTGTTGCTGGGCGACGGCGCCCGGCCGCTGTTGCAACTGCCCACGATCACCGACATGGCGCAGCGCTGGCGACTGCAGGTGCAGGACCAGCGCCAGATCGGCGCGGACTGGCGGCTGCGGTTGCGCCCAACCTGACCGGCCAGCGCCGCGTGATTCGGCGACCGTACGCGCCGGCGAACACTGCATTCGTGCGTGCGCGCTCTGGCCTGCCGCCACAGCGGTGCTAGAATTCGCGGGTCGGCTTCGGCCGGCACCATATACAGCGTCTTCAGGGCGGGGCGAAATTCCCCACCGGCGGTAGGCCCCGGTATTCACGGATGGGGGCGAGCCCGCGAGCGCTTCCGGTCATGCCGGAAGGTCAGCAGATCCGGTCAGACTCCGGAGCCGACGGTTGGCAGCGGGCAACCGCTTCCTCACAGTCCGGATAAAAAGAAGACGGCACGGCGTTCGCCTTCATCGGCGTGTGCCTGGCCTCAAGCCTTGGGGCGTCCTCGCTTTCGGCTTCACGCGGGAACGTTTCATGAAAATCATTCCGTTCGTGCACCACATCGCCGTCCTGCCGGAGCGGCGCTGATGTTTACCGGCATCATCCAGACCGTAGGCAGCGTCGCGCGGCTCGAACCGCGTGGCGGCGATGTGCGCCTGCACGTCGACACCGCCGACCTTGACCTGGCCGACATTCAGCTCGGCGACTCGATTGCTGTCTCAGGCGTGTGCCTCACGGCAATCGCGCTGGTTGCCCGTGGCTTCAGCGCCGACGTCTCCAACGAAACCCTGTCGCTGACCTCGCTGGGCCAGCTGAAGCCCGGCGATCCGGTGAATCTGGAAAAGGCGTTGCGGCTGGTCGACCGCCTCGGCGGGCATCTGGTGTCAGGCCATGTCGATGGGCTGGGCAAGGTGATTTCGATTAACCCCGACGGCCGCTCGCAGCGCTGGATGTTCGAGGTGCCGGCGGCGATCTCGCGCTACATCGCGGCGAAAGGCTCGATCTGCATCGACGGCACCAGTCTCACCGTAAATGAAGTCACTGGCCACTGGTTCGGCGTCAACCTGATCCCGCACACGGTCGAACACACCGCGTTCCACGCGCGCCGCGTCGGCGATGCAGTGAACATCGAGGTGGACGTGATCGCACGCTATGTCGAGCGGCTGCTCGCCAGCGGCGAGGCGCCGCGGCTGGACGAGAACTTTCTCAAGCAGCACGGCTTCGCCTGATTGTGATTGAACCCCTCTCCCACCGGTAGAGGGCAGGGGTGAGGGTCCGGGCTGGCCCGAACATCTCGCTCCGCCCGAACCCTCATCCGCCCCTGCGGGGCACCTTCTCCCAAGGGGAGAAGGAAACAAACGACCCGGAAACTCCCATGCCCTTCAACACCATCCCCGAAATCCTCCAGGACATCCGCGCCGGCCGCATGGTGGTGATCCTCGATGACGAAGACCGCGAGAACGAGGGCGACCTGATCATGGCCGCGCAGATGGTGCGGCCCGAAGACGTCAACTTCATGGTGCGCGAGGCGCGCGGCCTGGTGTGTCTCACCCTGACCGAGCAGCGAACCCGCCAGCTCGGCCTGAGACCCATGGTCAGCGACAATACCTCGTCGTACCACACCAACTTCACCGTCTCGATCGAGGCTGCCGAGGGTGTCACCACCGGCATTTCGGCACACGACCGCGCCCGTACGATCCAGGTCGCGGTGAAGGGCGATGCGAAACCGCAGGACCTCGCCCAGCCCGGCCATATCTTTCCGCTCACGGCGCAACCCGGTGGCGTGCTGACCCGCGCCGGCCATACCGAGGCCGGTTGCGATCTGGCGGGACTGGCCGGACTGGAGCCGTCGGCGGTGCTGATCGAGATCCTGCACGAGGACGGGTCGATGGCACGTCGCCCGGAACTGGAAGTCTTTGCGGCCAAACATGGGCTGAAGATCGGCTCGATCGCGGACCTGATCCGCTACCGGTTGGAAACCGAGAAGACGGTGCAGCGCGTGTACCAGGACACGGTGCAGACCGAGTTTGGCACGTTCCAACTGGTGGCGTATCGCGACGTGATCCGTCGCGGCCTGCACTTTGCGCTGGTGCGCGGCGCGGTCGATGACGGTCAGCCGGTGCTCACGCGCGTGCATGTACGCAACACCTTGTCCGACGTGCTGCACCTCAAGCGCGACGACCTCGGCCTCACCGTGACCTCGGCGTTGCGCCGGATCGCCGACGAGGATCGCGGCGTGCTGCTGGTGCTGTCCGGCGAGGACACGCCGGAGGCGCTGCTGGCGCGGCTGCAGGGTCAGCCCAGCACGCAGGCGCCGGAGGATGCGCAGCAGCAGGAATGGCGGCAGCTCGGTCTCGGCGCGCAGATTCTTGGCGATCTCGGCGTGCAGAAGCTGCGCGTGCTGGGCACGCCGCGCAAGCTGGTGGGCCTGGGCGGGTTCGGGCTGGAGGTGGTCGAGTACGTATGAACGACGGGGTGGGACGTGTCGCCAGTCGGATCAGGCGCCGGCCGGCATCGGCTCGCGCACGCGCAGGGTGAACAGGCCGGCCACGAACAGGCTGCCTCCGCCCAGGGCGAGCGCATAGATCGGCTGGTCGTGGAAGCACAGCCGCAGCAGCAGGCCGAGCACGCTGGCCGCCATCAGTTGCGGGATCACGATGAAGAAATTGAAGATGCCCATGTACACGCCCATCTTCTGCGCCGGCAGGTTGTCCGACAGCATCGCGTAGGGCAGCGACAGGATCGAGGCCCACGCCACGCCCACGCCGACCATCGACAACAGCAGCCAGTCGGGATCGCGGATGAACAGGAACGACAGCAGCCCGGCGCCGCCCAGCCACAGGTTGACCAGGTGGCTCCAGCGCAGGCCGATGCGGCGCACCAGCAACGGGATCACGATCGCGGCCAGCGCCGCAAAGCCGTTGTAGGCGCCCATCAGCACGCCGACCCAGTTGGCACCGGTGTTGTAGGCAACCGAATGCGGATCGCTGCTGCCGAACTGCACGGCGGTCACTGCCGGCGTGGTGAAGATCCACATCGCGAACAGCGCGAACCACGAGAAGAACTGCACAATGGCGAGCCTACGCATCGCGTCCGGCATGCTGTAGAGATCGCCCATCACCTGGCGCAACATGCCCTGGCTGCGACTGAAGGCAAGCCAGGCGAACAGGGCTCCAAAAAACAGCAGGCCGCCGGCGAGGACGTACAGTTCCTTTTCCAGAGCGAAGTGCCGGATGGCCAGCAATACCAGCAGTCCGGCGACGAGCAGCAGCAGGCCCGGCCGCCAGGCGCGCGAGGTGTCGATCGGCAGCGGTTCAGTCGCGTCGTCGAAATCGCGCAGCTGCTCGGGCGGGTATTCGCGCGTGGAAAGCACGGTCCACAGCACCGTGCCCATCAACATCAAACCTCCCGCATAGAACGCATATTTGACGGTGTCCGGAATGGCGCCGTCGGGCGCGATGTTGCTGACCCCGACCTTGGTCAGCATCCATGGCATCAGCGAGGCAACCACCGCGCCGACGCCGATGAATACACTTTGCATCGAGAATCCCAGCGGGCGCTGGTGCTCCGGCAACTGGTCGCCGACGAACGCGCGGAATGGCTCCATCGACACGTTGAACGAGGCATCCATGATCCACAGCAAACCGGCGGCGACCCACAGCGTGGGCGAGTTGGGCATGGCCAGCAGGGCCAGCGTGGCGAGGATGGCGCCGGCCAGGAAATAGGGGCGCCGGCGACCCAGCCGGTTCCAGGTGCGATCGGAGTAGTGGCCGATGATCGGTTGCACGATCAGCCCGGTGAGCGGCGCGGCCACCCACAGGATCGGGATGTCGTTGACGTTGGCACCCAAGGTCTGGAAGATCCGGCTGACGTTGGCGTTCTGCAGCGCGAAGCCGAACTGGATGCCCAGGAAGCCGAAGCACATGTTCCAGATCTGCCAGAACGACAGCTCGGGCTTTTTGCTCATGGTGTGCTGGTTCCCTTCGCCAGCGGCGCAATCCGCAGCGCATCGACGTCGGCCTGGTTCAACGGCCCGTCGATGCCGCCGGCACCGCCCGTGTAATGCGCGAAGTGTTGCAGGTAACTCATGTTGAAACCATCCTCCAGCGCGAACGTGCAGCGGGCATTGGCGCTGGCGGTGAATTCGCCGTAAGTGGAACGCTGCGTGCCCACGCTGTGGGGCATGACCAAGGGCACGCGCTGGGGGTCGCTGCCATCGCAGCGGATTGCCAGCCATTTCACCGCGGCGGTGACGCCGGTGTTGATCGGACCGTTTGCATTGCGGTAGTCCACCCACACGCGATAGCTGCCCCTGGCCGGCGCAACCCAATGGCGTGGCCAGCCACCGCTCACGCCGTCGACCCGGCCGACGCAGGTGGCTCGGCTGGGCAGGGACTCTTGATCTTCGTCATCCTTGTCCACCCGGGTGGCGCGCACGCAAGTCAGACCACCGATCCGTGGCAGGGTGCCGCTGCCATCGATGATGTGGGCGCGCCGGCCGTTGACGTAGAGCTGCAGCTTGCCGTCTCCCTTGACGATCCAGTGATCGCCCCTGGCCGTCAGTGTTGGAGCGGCGGGTGCGACGGGCGCATACAGCGGCGCGATGACACGCAGATGTACCACGTGGGCTTGTACCGCCTTCAGAGTCACCGTGGTGCGCTTGCCCAGCGTGCTGACGCGATCGGTAACCAGCAGGTCGCCCTGTCGCTGTTCCGGCAGTTTCAGGACGATCTCGCGATCGGGCAGATTCAACGTGATCGCGCTGCGCGTGCCGAACAGCATCGGCACCAACGCGGTAGGCAGCTTAGGTTCCACACGGCCGCCTTCTTCAAGGCCGAACACACCCTCCGTCACTATGTCCAGATACGCCGCTACCGACCAAAGCTGGCGCGGCGAGTTGACCACCGGGCCACTGAGCTTGCCGTCGTCGACATGCTGGCCCTGGGTCAGCAGTTCGTAGTTTTCCATGTTGGAGCCGTACAGCGCCGCGCCACGCATCACCGATTCGATCTCATGGGCGATGCGCGTCGAGTCGTCCACCTTGCGGGCCGCGCGGAGTGCATAGGCGCTGACGAAGGGCCAGATCGCCCGATTGTGGTAGATCGGCTGGTCGCTGCGTTCGGGCCACATCACCGGGCTGCCGGCCGGCCAGATGGGATAGTTCGCCAGTGTCTGGTGTGCGCGCTCGCCATCGGCCACGCCACTAATGACGGCCAGCGAGATGCCGAGCAGGTCGTAGGTATCCACCGGGGTGCCGTCACCGCCGATGTAGCTCATGTACATGCCGCGATCGGCGCGCCAGAAATGTGCGTTGATGGCCTGCTTCAAGGCGGCCGCCTGCGCGTGGTAATCCTTTGCAGCGGCCGTCTCGTGATGCGTCCCGGCCAGCCTGGCGGCCAGTTGCAGCGCCTGGTAGTGCAGCACGTTGGTGGACAGGGCGAACGATTGCCCGATGAAGGTCACGTTGTCCGCGGTCCAGGCCGGGTAGCTCTGTTCGCGCCAGTCCATGAAGGACGTCTCGCCGCGATACAGGCCGAAGCCCCGGTCGAACGTGTATTGCCGATCCTGCGCCAGGGTGTCGCGCAAGGCCGTCCACACCTTGTCGGCGAATGCCGGGTCATCCAGCAGATGCCGCGCACCGAGGAACCACACCACTCGATCGGTGCTGATCGGCCAGCTGCCGCCCGAGCCGGTGTCCTGCATCACGTACAGACCTTGTGGAGCGGCGGGCGCGCGCACGCCGGACAGCTTGAACTCCAGCCCGTTGCGCGCACGCTCCGCATCGAATCGCCACAGGCCCAGGTCGATCGAGTAGGACAGATCGCGAGTCCACACGTACGGCCACTTCAGCCCGGTCTCGAAGCAGTGGCAGGGAATCGGCGCGCCATGGTCGAAGGC
>DASRUB010000381.1:0-3957 GCA_035655635.1 Rhodanobacter sp.
CACCGGCCTTCCTGCGCCTGGATCCGGATTTCGACCGCCTGCGTGACGACCCGGAGTTCCAGAGGCTGGCTGCCGGCGATGTCGCCACGCCGAGGGCATCCTTCGGAGTGAAGCGGTGACCGAAAAGCCCTCCTTCCTCGCCGAACTCCAGCGCCGCAATGTGTTGCGCGCAGGCGTGCTGTACGCCGGCGCGGTGTGGGCGCTGGCGCAGGGCATCGCGCAACTCGGGCCGCCGCTGGGCGCGCCGGACTGGACCACGCGCTGGTTCGTGATCGCGGCGATCATCGGCTTCCCGTTCTGGATCGCCTTCGCGTGGTTCTACGAATTCACGCCGCAAGGTTTGAAACGCGAAAGCGAGATCGCGGCGGACGATTCGGTCGCGCATTCCACCGGCCGCAAGCTGGACAAGTGGATCATCGCGGTGCTGGTCGTGGCGGTCGTCCTGCTGTTGACGAACACGTTTGTCTGGCGCAAGGGCGCGGGATTGGCGAACGATTCCGCGCTCGCGAACATTCCGGCCAAATCCATCGCGGTGCTGCCGTTCGTCAACCTGAGCGGCGATCCGAAGCAGGTGTACTTCAGTGACGGCGTCACCGAAGAAGTCCTCAACGCGCTGGCGCAGCTTCCGAACCTGAAGGTGGCCGCGCGCACGTCTGCCTTCACGTTCAAGAGCAATGCAAGCGACGTGCACGAAGTTGGCAGGGTGCTCGGCGTGGCGACGGTGCTGGAAGGCAGCATCCAGAAATCCGGTGACGAGGTGCGCATCACCGTCCAACTGGTGGACACCCGCAGCGGTTATCAACTGTGGTCGGAGAACTACGATCGCAAGTTGAACAACATCTTCGCGATCGAGGATGAAATCTCCAACGCGGTTGCCGACAAGCTGCGCGTGCAATGGAACAGCGCGCAACCGCTGGTCGCGCAGAAGACCGTCGATTCACGTGCGCACGACTTCTACCTGCGCGGACTGACATTGCTGGCCGCGCGCGGCCCTGGCTTGCGGAATGCAGTCGCGGACTTCCAGCAGGCGGTCTCGATCGATCCGGATTTTGCGCAGGCTTGGGGGGCGATGGCGGACGCCGAAGCGCTGTTGCCGAGCTACGGGCTTGCGGATCTGTCAACTGCGCAGGTACGCGCGATGTCCTTCGCGCAACACGCGCTGGCGCTGGATGAACGTACAGCATCGGCATACGGAACCTTGGGGATCCTCTATCTCAGGCGCTGGCGCTGGGAACAGGCCAATGTCGCTTTCCAGCATTCATTGGCACTGGCACCGAGTGATGCAGAAGCGATCGACCAGTACGCACAGTACTTGTTTGCTTGTGGCCAGTTCACGCGCGCTGAAGCGGAGTTCGAACGCGCGCAAAAGCTTGATCCCTTGTCGGCGATCGTTGCGACGATGCGCGCTGGCACATTGTTTGCGTTGCATCGTAACCAGGAAGCCAGCTCGCAACTTGGCCGCGCCCTGGCCATCGACCCGAACTTTCGGTTGGCTCACACCATCGCCACGATTACGGATGCGCAAGCTGGCCGTTTTTCGCAGGCCATGGTGCACGCACAATCAAGCTTCGGCCCCGACGCGGCAGAGCTGCTTGTACGCGGCATGGCTGATCCTGGGCTGCGCGAAAGAGTGGTGCAGGAGCTCGAAACGTCTTCCTCGCCTTCATTTGTCACGCTGCGCAGCAACTCGTTTGCGTTCGCGCAGTTTCTGGCTTTGCTGGGCGCACGCGATCGCGCTCTTGACGCTTTGGAAGACCTTGCAGCGGATCATGCCGTTCCCGAGCCGATGCAGATATGGAGCACGGGTCTGGATTCCATCCGCAACGATCCGCGTTTCAAGGCGGTGCTGAAGAAGATGGGTCTGCCGTACAAAGCGGCAGAAAACACGCATGGCTGAGTTCATCGCCCGCCTGAAGCAGCGCAAGCTGGTGCAATGGGCGCTGGCGTACATCGCGTTCGCGTTCGCGCTGATCCAGGTGCTGGATGTCGTTGCGCAGCGTTTCGGCTGGCCGGACCAGATCGAGAAGCTGCTGATCCTCGCGCTGGCGGTGGGGTTTCTCGTTGCGCTGGTGCTGGCGTGGTACCACGGCGAGCGCGGCGCACAGAGGGTCAGCGGCACCGAGATCGTGATACTTGCGCTGTTGCTGGCGATCGGCGGCGGGCTGTTGTGGCGCTTCGAGCGCAATGCACCTTCCACTTCCTTGAACTTCCACGCGGCCGCAAATCCGGATGCGGCGGCGAGCGCCGTCAGCGCCGACCGCAGATCTATCGCGGTGCTGCCGTTCGAGAACCTCTCCTCCGACAAGGACAACGCCTACTTCGCCGCCGGCATGCAGGACGAGATCCTCACGCGGCTGTCCAAGATCGGCACACTGCGGGTGATCTCGCGCACCTCGACGTTGCCATTCGCGAGCCACCCGGAGAACCTGCCGGAGATCGCCCGCAAGCTCGGCGTTGCCAACATCCTCGAGGGCAGCGTGCAGCGGGTCGGCAACAAGGTGCGCATCAACGTGCAGTTGATCCAGGCCAAGGGCGACTCGGATTTGTGGAGCGATACCTACGACCGCACCCTCGACGACGTGTTCACCGTGCAGGGCGAGGTCGCCGGCAGGATCGCCGATCACCTCGGCGCGGCCCTGAACGGGACGGCGAAGCGCGAAGTGGCGGTGGTGCAGACCCGCAATGGCGCGGCCCTGGATGCCTACCTGCGTGGCGTCGCCCTGAGCTATCGGGGATTTTCCGACAGCGAGTCCGTTCCCGCGCTGCACGCACTCCAGCAAGCCGTGAAGGCCGATCCGGGCTTTGCGCAGGCGTGGGCGGCGCTGGCGGTTCTGGATACACGGATGATCTACATCGGATGGGACTCCTCGCCGGAACGGCGTGCCGAATGCCTGCACGCACTGGAAGCCGCCGAACGCCTGCAACCGGGTGCCCTCGATACGCTCTACGCGCGCGCCGTCTACGTCGCCTTGGTGCAGGTTGACCTCGGTGATGCCCGCAAGCGCCTCGAGGATCTGCATACACGCTGGCCCAACGACGTGCATACCCTGCTTGCGCTCAGCGGAACGGTCCGGCGCCTCGGGGACTGGGAGCAAGCCGACGATCTCCAGCAACAGGCGCTCCGGCTCGATCCATTGAATGCAGGCATCTACAGGAACATTGCGGTCAGCGCCACCAACGAGCGCCGCTTCGACGTCGCGCTCGCGGCCGCAGATCGCGCACAGGCGCTGGTACCGGGCGACGAAGAAACGCGCCAGTTGCAAGGCGACGTCTACCTGGCGCAAGGCGATCTCGTGCGCGCGGCACAGGCGCTCGACCATTTGCCGACGCGACTCTCGGACCAGTGCCATCAATACGTCGTGCTCGCACGCATGCAGCGCCGGCCCGGGCCGGCGATCGCGTGGTTGCGGGGACTGCTGGAACGGGCCGATGCCCATACGCCGCCAGTCGAGGTCGGCTTTGGCTACGTGGATCTCGGCGACCTGCAGCAATTGAATGGCGATCACGCTGCGGCGATCGCAAGTTACCAGCGCGCGCGCGAGCTGATGCAGCCACTGGTCGAACGCGAACCCGACAATGACTGGGCATTCGGCGTTCTCACCTACGCGCGGATAGGTTTGGGTGACGGGGCTTCGGCGTTGGCCGCGATGGAACAAAGGCAGACAACGCAGCCCGAAGCAAAGGGCGCCACGAATGACGATGAGGTCAGGGAATTGCGTGCGCGCATCTTCGCTCGCCTGGGTCGCAGGCCCGAGGCCATCGCCGAAGTACGCTACCTGCTGGGCGTCAACTATGGCGGATTGATGCCGCCGCTCACACCGGCCTTCCTGCGCCTGGATCCGGATTTCGACCGCCTGCGTGACGACCCGGAGTTCCAGAGGCTGGCTGCCGGCGATGTCGCCACGCCGAGGGCATCCTTCGGAGTGAAGCGGTGACCGAAAAGCCCTCCTTCCTCGC
>DASRUB010000382.1:0-2948 GCA_035655635.1 Rhodanobacter sp.
GGTGGTGTTCTCCAGCACGTACATCCGCCCCCACTTGTCGAAGGTGATGCCGACCACCGTGGTCAGCTGTCCTGCCACCTGCCAGAGTTGCCTGTTCCAGGTGAGCTCGAGCACCTTGGACGACCCGGACACGATCGGGAATGTGTTGAGATTGCCGATGAAAAACTGCCCGTGATGCGCCAGTGCGGTCGGCACGATGTGTCCCTGCGTGGCCGAGATATCCACGATGCGCCGGATCTCGCCGTAGGGCGTGATCTTTACCATTTCGCCGTGATTGGGCTCAACCGCGTAGAGATTGCCGCGTAGCGCCAGCATGGAATACCAGGTGCCGTCCGGCTCGAAATCCCCCGCAAAGGGATTCTGCACGGGGTGGTGCATCTGGTACTCGCTGAGGTTGGCGATCCAGTGGATCGACCCGTCATGACCGATCCGCGCCACGCCGTTGAACGTGCCGGCAACCCCGTGCGAACAACCGGATCCGGCGGTGATCGCGTACAACGTGTTTCCGATGAAGGCGACATCCGCCACGCCGCTGATCAGCGAACCCTGCTGCGGATTGGTCTGGCTGGACGGGAACTGGTCAGTGACGGTAAAGCGGTGGCCATGACGGTCGATGCGGGAGATGCGCCCGCTGGTCGGGCTGCCGGTGTACGGGCCGGCACCGGGTACCTGTGCGCATTGCATCGGCGTGGTCGAGAGGGTGCCGCCGAGCCCGCCTTCAGCGACGTACAAGTAACCGTCGGGACCGAATTTCAAGCCACGCGGGCTGTCGAGCCCAGTGGCATAGACCGACATCTTGACCGGATAGCCCGTATCAGTCTGGACCAGGCTGGCGATATCGTTCGCGTCGGGCGACACCGTCTGTCCGGTCGCGGCAATGGTCGGCGCCACCGCCATGTTGAGGACGAGGGCCAGCGCACTGGCCAGGAGAAGCTTGTGAGCAATCATGGGAAATCCCCTCCAGGGAGGATGCGGCAGATCGGGCGGTGCCGCGTCGCCTCGCAGTGGCAGACCGCCCGAGGATGTCGAGGACGGTCCGACCGCCAGCCCGCAGCGGCTCGCCGAGGAGCATGCTATTCGCCGGCCCCGAATTCATGAGGAAGCGATAGGGAAATCGTGAGAAATCGCGCCAGACTCGCTTGATCGCGTGGCGTGTCGCTGGTCGGGGTGATAATGCGGCGATGGGCACCGGCAGACCTCCAGGACTTGCAGCAGCAGATCGTGGACAAGAAGCACTGGATAGATCCACCTGCCCCAGCCAAGCCGTGTCGCGGGAGTCGCCCTTGCCACGGATGGCCTTGGGCAGCTCGGTCGCGAATAAGCGCGCCCCGTATTACGCAACTCCCGGATCGCATTCGATGCGGGCTGCAATCCGGGGTAGGTGCTGCCAGACAGGCAGCGATGGACTGAAGTCAGTTGGCCAGCATGGCGACGGTCAACCGGCGCGAAACGCCTTGCGCAATTCTGCCGACCGGCGCCGGGCGAACAGGCCGAGCACGCCGGCGCCGAACAGCCACATGAAGTTCGGCTCCGGCACTGCCGCTCTGACGTCGTAATAGTCCGCCGTTGACCAACCTGCGCTGTCCGACCCCGTCAAGACGCTAGCTCCAAAACCGAGGCTCGCTCCCCCGGGTATCGCTCCATAGCTAAACAGATTCACGACGTCGCCGTTGTCCAGGTCGAACATCACGCCAAAGATATCCAGGAAACCGCCGGAGAAAGGGTACTCGTCGGGGTTGCAAACCAGTGGTGAGCCATCCGGGTAGAAAAGGTTGTCGTAGGAGGCGCCTATGCCCAGATCGGCACCGCCCACGGAGGGAATGTAGCTGTAGCTCGCCGGAATGTACGGTATGTCATCAGAACGAACCGGGGTTGAAAATTTGAGCACGTGCACCCCCGTGATCACAGCGTTGGTGATGCTCAGATAGGAGTCCGAGAAGGTGCCGCTGGCGTTACTGATTAACTGGGCTCCAGCCGGATCGCCAGCGGTGCCATCGGGTCCAACTGCCAGCGAGGCGTGCCCGCTTGCGTCCCCACCGTTGAAGCCTATCTGTATCTGGACCGGGGTTGCGTGGGCATGCTGCCCGAACGCAAACATCGCCAGCACCGCACCGCTCGTCAGAAGCCCGGCCTTCATCGACGTTCTTTTTATCGCATTCATGGTGGCAACCCTCCTCGTGGTACAGCAAGCAGGGCATACCGCCCTGCGGGTTCGTCGCGGTAACTCCTGCATGAAGCATCCGACGTGAAAATCATGCATGCGGTTGTTTGTGTTGCATTTATTTTGATCCAGACGAGTTTGTGTCGTCGCTCCCTTTCCGCCGTCTGCCGCCCTCAGGGTGTGTCGGGTGTCAGCCGGCTCGCCGAGACAGTGCCGACGAGATTCACGAGCACCGTCGAGCCGTCAGCGCCGAACTGGGTAAGCGAGAAGGTGCCCGAGTACGTGTTGCTGCCGCGATCCAACTGAAGCTGTTCACGGATGTTGGCCGGTCCGACAAAGACCGTTCCGGTGGGATCCCAGGCCAGCGCGTAGTGATTGAGCTTGTAGCCATGGACGCTGGTGTGCCGAAACGCTCCCATGCAGAAGTTGCTGGTGGGCGGTGCACGTCCGGAATTCATGATTTCAGTGCCGTCGGCGTTCCAGGTCACGAAGCCGGCATCCAGCTGGGTGCCGTCGGGAATGCCGACATTGCCCTTGGACGTGAAGGTGAATTGCCACAAGCCGGTAATCGGTTCGAGCAGTTGAAACACGTTCTCGGCTTTTGCTGCGGCGCTATTGGCCGTGGGTGAGGCCAGCCAGGCCGCTGAGGCCTCGACGACCGCCGCCGCGCGGTCCGGCACGGCGTGTGGCAACGCCCAATGGAACGACATGGGTATACGGTAGTCGGTGACGCCGCAGGCATTCGCCCTGGTGGAAAGCGTGGCAGCAGACACTCCCAGGGCAGCGA
>DASRUB010000383.1:0-3820 GCA_035655635.1 Rhodanobacter sp.
GAACCCTCACCCGCCCTTCGGGCACCGTCTCCCGGTGGGAGAGGGACCTGTCGCCCCACCGACTGACATGGTTCGATGAGCACCCAATTCCGTCCACCCAGCCTGGCACTGAGCACGATCGGCCTGTCACTGGCCACCTTCATGCAGGTGCTGGACACCACGATTGCGAACGTGTCGTTGCCGACCATCGCCGGCAATCTCGGCGTCAGCAACGACCAGAGCACATGGGTGATCACCTCGTTCGCGGTGAGCATGGCGATCTCGCTGCCGCTGACGGGTTTCCTCACCCGGCGCTTCGGCGAGGTGCGGCTGTTCACGGCATGCACGCTGTTGTTCGTGGCGGCCTCGTTCCTGTGCGGCATTTCGCAGAGCATGGGCATGCTGCTGGTGTTTCGCGCCATCCAGGGCGCGGTGGCCGGACCGATGTACCCGATCACGCAGAGCCTGCTGATCAGCATCTACCCCACGGCCAAGCGCGGCATGGCGCTGGCGCTGCTGTCCATGGTGACGGTGGTGGCACCGATTGCCGGGCCGATCCTCGGCGGCTGGATCACCGAGAACTATTCGTGGCCGTGGATCTTCTTCATCAACGTGCCGATCGGCATCTTCTCCAGCGTGGTAATTGCCAACCAGCTGCGCGGCAAGGTCGAGAAACTCGAGCGACCGAAGATCGATTACGTCGGCCTGATCACCCTGATCGTCGGCGTGGGCGCGCTGCAGATCGTGCTGGACAAGGGCAACGACGCCGACTGGTTCCACTCGAACTTCATCGTCGTCGCCAGCATCATCTCGGCGATCGCCATCGCGATCTTCCTGATCTGGGAACTGACCGACCCGGACCCGATCGTCGACCTGAAACTGTTCCGCCACCGCAATTTCACCACGGGCACCCTGGCCATGGTGCTCGGCTATGCCGCATTCTTCTCGATCGCGCTGCTGGTCCCGTTGTGGCTGCAGCAAAATCTGGGGTACACCGCGACCTGGGCCGGTTTCGCCACCGCGCCGCTGGGCGTGATCCCGGTGCTGCTCACGTTTTTTGTCGGCAAGTACGCCACCCGCATGGACCTGCGCCTGCTGGCGGCGGCGTCGTTCCTGGTGATGGGCGCGACCTGTTTCATGCGTTCGGACTTCTATCTGCAGATCGACTTCTACAGCGTGGCCATGGTGCAGTTGCTGCAGGGCCTGGGCGTGGCACTGTTCTTCATGCCAACGCTGACCATCCTGTTGTCGGACCTGCAGCAGAACGAGATCGCCGCCGGCTCGGGTCTGTCCACCTTCCTGCGCACGCTCGGCGGCAGCTTCTCCGCCTCGATCACCACCCTCATGTGGACCCGCGGCGCGGTCAAGCATCACGAACAACTGGCCGAGCACATCACGCCCTACAACCCGATCAGCCAGGCCGCGATGGAGCACCTGGGCCACGGCGATCCGCAGCTGGGCGGCAGCATCATCAACGGCATGATCACCCAGCAGAGTTTCCAGATCTCGTTCAACGAGGTGTTCTACGCGCTGGGCTGGATCTTCATCGCCTTGGTGCTGGTGATCTGGCTGGCCAAGCCACCGTTCACGCCCAAGGTCGGTCGTGTCGCCGGCGGGCATTGAAGCCGGCCCGCGTCGACGTTACCGGTTACAGGTCGAACCCGAAGCCGACCAAAGCCATGGTTTCGCCGCGGTTGGGGTTGTGCAGATCGCCGTTCGATACGTGGCGAATCTGCACACTGAAACGGCGCCCCTGCCAACCCAGCGTGCTGACAAATTCATAGGGGCTGCTCAGCGCCTGCGTGCGCCCGCTGTTCAGCGCAGGTTGAAAGCTCAGAAACAGGTGTCGATACCAGTCATTGGCATCGCCGTATTGGAAGCGGGCGCCTGCCGCCAGCAGCCATGCGTCATCCCTGGTGGTGTAGCGGCTGTCGCTGAAGCGGGCGACGTCGCGACCGTTGATCCAGCCGAACGAGAGATCCGGCGACCAGCTCCAGCGGCTGGCGCCGATCCGGTGGGCATCGAACACGCCCTCGACGAACACCGCGTGGGTGGCATAGCTGTCCATGTAACTGCGTCCACCCTCGATCTGTACTTGGACGGCGTAGGCAGGCGAAACCAGCGGAATGAAAGCAAGCGCCACGGCAACAAGGTGGGCTTTGACAGGGAAGCGCATGGAGACCTCGATTCGGTGGGAGAGCGTTAATGAACGGTATGGTTCATTAAATACCGTCACACCGAAGTGAATCCAGGGGACTTCCCGCAGCGGCTTATGGGCTGGCCGGCGGCGCCTGCAGGCTGGGGCTGTCCAGGTCCAGCGCGGTGGACTCCAGCAGCACGGCCTTGGGGTGCTCCTTGCGGATCGCCGCGGCGAATTGCGCGGCGTCGCCCACCACGACCACGTGGCTGGCGTCGCTGTCCAGATGCTTGTGCGCGTACTTCTCGATCTGCCTTGGCGTGATCGCCTGCACCTGCGCGACGTACTTGCCGATCTCGTCAAGCTTCACGCCATAGATCGCCAGCTCGGCGACCCGATCGGCCAGGCCCGCGGTGGTTTCCAGGCTGCGACCGTAGCCGCCGATCAGGGTTGCCTTGCGTGCGGCAAGTTCGTTGGCGGACACGCGCGTGCTGCCGAGCCGCTTGAACTGTCCCAGCATCAGGTCGACCACCTGCGGAGCCGACGGATTCTTGGTCTGCGCCGCGGCCAGCCACATGCCGGCATCGCCCAGCGACTGCAGGCGGCTGGTGGCGCCATAGGACAGGCCGCGCTTGATCCGGATCTCCTCGTTCAAGCGCGCCGAGTACGAACCACCGAGCACGGCATTGGCCACCGTGCCGACGTAGTAGTCGGCATCGTTGCGCGGTGGGGCGGGGTGTGCCACGACGACGCCGGCCTGACCGGCGCCGTGCTGGTCGATCAACAGGATCGCCGGCAACTTGCTCGCTGCGGTGCCGGCCGGGCGCGACGGCAACGGCGTGGCCGGCTTTTGCCAGTCGCCGAAGCTGGCCTGGGCCAGTTGTTGTGCCTGCGCCGGGGTGATGTCGCCGGCGAGGATCAGGATCGCGTTGTCAGGTCGGTACAGCTCGCCATGCAGATGCTGCACGTCGGCACGCGTGATGCGCCCGAGCGAACCCGGCGTACCCTCGCGCGAGTGGCCGTAGACACCGTCGCCGAACACGCCGCGGCTGGCCGCGAGCGAGGCCAGCGCGGTGGGCTGACTCAGTTGCAGGCGAAGGTCGTCGAGCGCCTGCACCCTGGCGCGCTGCAATTCACCCGCGCTGAAGTCCGGTTGGCGCACCACCTCGGCCAGCAGGCCCAGCGCCGCCGGCAATTTCGGCGTGGTCACGGTGATGCCGACCGAACTCTCGTCCCAGCCAGCGGAGGCATTCAGCGTGCCGCCCAAAGCCTCGGCGGCAGCGGCAATCTGCGGCGCGGTCTTGCCCGCCGCGCCCTTGCTCAGCAGGTTGGCGGTGAGGTCGGCCAGCCCGGCCAGCTGGGGCGGGTCCATCTCGCCACCGCGGCGCAGCACCAACTGCGCGGTCACCAGCGGCAGGTCGGCCCGGCGCACGCTGATCACCTGCAGTCCATTGGGTAAGGTCTGCGCGGTCGACGTGGGCACGTTCAGTGGCGCGGCGGGGCCCGGCGTCGGCGGCGTGGTGGGGAAATCGGTGGCCGAAGTCGTTCCTGCCATTACGCTGGCGGAGGCGAACAGGATGGCCGCAAAGACGGCCGTACGCAGATGGGTGAGGCGGTTCATTTCGCTGCTCCCTTGGCGGCGGCCGGCATGGCCGTGGCTTGCGGCAGGTAGTCGATGGTGACCTTCTTCGCGCCGGTGACGTA
>DASRUB010000384.1:0-20457 GCA_035655635.1 Rhodanobacter sp.
TGAAGGGCGCAAACTTCGACCTGGTCGCGCAACGCGGGCACTGGGTGATCGTCAATTACTGGGCGACCTGGTGCGTGCCGTGCATCAAGGAAATGCCGGATATCTCGCATTTCGTGGCTACCCACAAGAACGTCCGCGCCATCGGGCTGGCCTACGAGGACAGCGAACCGGCCGACATCAAGGCCTTTCTCGCCAAGCACCCGGTGGTCTATCCGATCGCCCAGGTCACCCTGGACAAACCGCTCAAGGATTTCGACGAGCCGCGCGGCCTGCCGACCACCTACCTGATCGATCCGGGCGGCAAGGTAGTGCAGCACCGGATTGGACCGGTGACCGAGGCCATGTTGAAGCAGTGGATCGGCGCCGATTGATGCCGACGGCCCGCTTCATGGTCAGTGGTCGCGTGCAGGGGGTGTTCTTTCGCGCCAGTGCCCGCCAGCAGGCCCTTGGCCTGGGCCTGAGCGGACACGCCAGGAACCTGCCGGACGGGCGGGTCGAGGTGTTGGCCTGTGGCTCGGGAGCAGCGCTCGACGCGCTGGAACGATGGCTGTGGCGGGGGCCACCAACCGCCGATGTGGCTGAAGTCAGCCGCGACGATCTGCCCGAACAGGAACTGCGCGGGTTTCGTACGACCTGAGGCGTTTGTAGTAGCTCGCTTGCGAGCGATGCTCTTGTTCTGGAGTATGGCGAAAAGCATCGCTCGCAAGCGAGCTCCTACATGTTTCGCGCGGGAACGGGCACCGCCGTATTCAGTTGCCGCCCAGCGCCTGCAACTGGTCGGCCTGGTGTTCGCGGGTCAGCGTGCCGATCAATTCGCCCAGGTCACCCTGCATGGTCTCGGGCAGGCGGTACAGGGTGAGGTTGATGCGGTGGTCGGTGATCCGGCCTTGCGGGTAGTTGTAGGTGCGGATGCGCTGGCTGCGGTCGCCCGAGCCTACCTGCAGCCGGCGCTCCTGTGCCTGCGCGGCGGCCTGCTTGCCCTGTGCCTCGTCGAGCAGCCGCGCCTTCAGCAGGCTCATCGCGCGCGCGCGGTTCTTGTGCTGGCTGCGTTCTTCCTGGCATTCGACCACGGTGCCGGTGGGCAGGTGGGTGATGCGGATCGCCGAGTCGGTCTTGTTGACGTGCTGGCCGCCGGCCCCGGAGGCGCGGAACGTGTCCACCTTGAGGTCGGCCGGATTGATCTCGATGTCGTCGATTTCATCCAGCTCGGGCAGGATCGCCACGGTGGCGGCGGAGGTGTGGATGCGGCCTTGCGACTCGGTTTCCGGCACGCGCTGCACGCGGTGCGTGCCGGATTCGAATTTCAGCTGCGAATACGCACCCTTGCCTTCGACGCGCGCCACGATTTCCTTGTAGCCACCATGTTCGCCGGCGTGTTCGCTGAGCACTTCGACGTGCCAGCGGCGGCTTTCCGCATAGCGCAGGTACATGCGGAACAGGTCGCCGGCAAACAGCGCCGCCTCGTCGCCACCCGTGCCTGCGCGCACTTCCAGATACAGGTTGGCCTCGTCGCGCGGATCCGTGGGCAGCAGCAGCAACTGCAGTTCGCCATCGAGATCGCGCAGGCGCTGCTCCAGTCGTGCCACATCGTCGATGGCCATCTCGCGCAGTTCGGGATCCCCCAGCATCGCGCGTGACTCCGCCAGCTCGTGCTCGGCCCGGTCGTGTTCGCGCAGCGAGACGGCTATCGGTTCGAGTTGGGCATATTCCTGCGACAGCTCGCGAAAGCGCGTGTTGTCGGCCAGCACGTCGGGTTGCGACAGCAGCAGGCCGATCTCCTGGTGGCGCTCGGCCAGTGCTTCGAGCTTGCGGCGGATCGATGGGGTCATGAGGCGGTGCGTTGACCCTGAAGGGCGGGAGAATGTAGGCGGGAGAATGTAGGAGGGAGAATGTAGGAGGGAGAATGTAGGAGCGACTTCAGTCGCGATGCTCTGCACCCGATCTGCGTCAGAAGCATCGCGACTGAAGTCGCTCCTACAGGTTGTTCGGGGTGTCGTCTTCGTCGTCCAGCCCGTACAGGCGCCCGGCGGCGTGCAACAAGTCGAGGTCACCGCTGAGCGCGGCCTCGCGCAGGCGCACGCTGGGGTGATGCAGCAGTTTGTTGGTAAGCGTGTTGGCGAGGAAGGCCAGTGCCTCCTCGGGGGACTTGCCGTGGGCAATCATCGCGCGCGCCTTGCCCAGTACCTCATCGCGGTAGACCTCTGCATGGTGGCGCATGTCCAGTGCCGGGTTCTTCACCGTCAAGGCGCGGCGCCAGGCCATGTAGCGCTCAACCTGCAGATCGATGATGGCTTCGGCATCGCGGGCCGCGGCCTCGCGCGAGCGGCGGTTGTTGTCGATCACCTGGCGCAGGTCATCGATGCCGTAGAGATACACGTCGGGCAACTCGCGCACGCTTTCCTCGATATCGCGTGGCACGGCGATGTCGACCAGGAACATGGGTTTGCGGCGGCGCGTCGCGATCGCCGCCTCGACCATGCCGCGGGTAACGATCGGCTGGCGCGCGGCGGTCGACGAGATCACGATGTCCGCCTCGGCCAGGTGTTGCGGCAGGTCGGCCAGCGCGATGGCATAGCCACCGTAGCGAGCCGCCAGCTCCTGCGCGCTTTCCAGCGTGCGGTTGGCCACGATCAATCGGCGTGCATGCTTCTCGGCCAGATGTCGCGCGGCCAGCTCGATGGTGTCGCCGGCGCCGATCAGCAGCACGCAGGCCTGCTCCAGGTCGGTGAAGACCTGTTCGGCCAGACGCACGGCGGTGAACGCCACCGACACCGTGTGCGCGCCGATGCGGGTGTCCGTGCGCACGCGCTTGGCCACCGCGAAGGTGTGTTGCAGCAGGCGATCCATCGGTGCCTTCAGCGCATGCGCCTGGCGCGCCTGCTGGTAGGCACTCTTGACCTGACCCAGGATCTGCGGTTCGCCCAGCACCATCGAATCAAGCCCGGTGGCCACGCGAAACATGTGGCGCACCGCGTCCTGCTCCTCGTGGCGGTACAGGAACTCATCCAGCTTGCCCGGAGTCAGATGGTGGTGGCGGCTCAACCAGACCCGCGGAATATCGTCCGCACCTTCCGCCACGCCCACGTAGAGTTCGGTGCGATTGCAGGTGGAGAGGATCATCGCTTCCTCGACCCCCGGCTCACGGGCCAGCTCAAGCAAGGCGATGCCCGCGGCGTCCTCGTCGAACGCCACCTGTTCGCGCAGGCTGACCGGCGCGGTGAGGTGATTTAACCCGAGGGCAATCAGCGGCATGAGGCAGGCAAAATCTCGGAGGCAGGAGGTTGGCGGCGTAGGCTAAGCTTGGCCGGAGTGTTGACCTGAAGCGCCGGTCTTCACGGATACGGTCGCAACAGGCAGATGGAGAACAGTGTGCGGAGCGGGTCGATCAAGTTCAAGCAACTGCGGCATTTTACGGCACTGTCGGCATTGGTGCTTGTTCTGACTGCGTGCGCCGTGGCGCCATCGCGTCCGGTGCCCCCCGCCACGGCGCAGCCGCTGGCCCAGCTGGTGGTGGCCACGCCCGATGCGGAGCACGACTTGCTGGCGCAGTTGCTTGCCGGCGAAATGGCGCTCGGCCGCACCGACCTGGCAACCGCATCCGCGCACTACGACAAGGCGATGGGGCTGAGTCTGGACCCGAAGGTCGCCGAACGGGCCGCGGGCCTGGCGATTGCAATCCACGACGACGATGCGGCCCGACGCGCGCTGGATCGCTGGCAGGCGCTTGGCGCCAAACCGATCCAGATGGCCCAGACACGAGCCGAACTGGCGCTCGATCAAGGCGACACGGCCGAGGCGAAGCGCCAACTGGAACTGCTCACCGGCAGCGGCGACAAGGACGCATGGCGGCAGTTCGGTCGCGTGCTGGTAGGGGCGCGTGACCAGGCCCAGGCGGCGCGTCTGCTGGAAGCACTGGCTACGCCGCAGCGCTTGCCCGGCGACCCGCAGGCGTGGCTGGCGATGAGCGAACTGGGCGACAAATTGGGCCGCCACGCCTACGCCACCGGCATTGCCGCGGCCGCGGTGCAGCGCTTCCACAGCGCGGAGACCTACGCCTGGGCGGCCCAGATGAAGTTCAAGGATGGCGATCGAAAGGGCGCGCAGGCGTTGCTGCAGAAGGCATTGGCGAAGGCTCCGGAAAACACGCGTTTGCGGCTGGCCTACGCCAGCATGCTCAGTGAGTCGGGCGACGATGCGGCCGCCTCGCGGCTGCTTGCGCATGGCGCCCAGGATGGCGACATCTACGCGCTGCGCGCTGCACTGGCTGCGCGGCAGCAGGACATGAAGGCATTGGCGACGCTGTATCACGAGTTGCAGAAGGCGGCGCCCGAGGTGCGCACGCACAACAGCTACCTGCTCGGTCAGCTGGCCGAGATGCAGCAACGCGACGACGAGGCGCTGGACTGGTACGGACAGGTCGCAGACGACGACCCGCATGCCTTCGACGCCGACCTGCGCACGGCTTTAATCCTGCACGCCCAGGGCAAGCGCAGCGAGGCGCATCGGCTGCTCGGTCAGCTGCAGATCGACTCGCTCGAACAGCCGGCGGAGCTGCGTGCGGCCTGGCAGGCGGATGCCGAGCTGTATCTGCGCGAGAAGAATTACGCCAAAGCCGAAACCGCATTCAGTCGTGCCTTGCAGGTCATGCCCGACGATCCGGGACTGCTCTATGGCCGTGGCCTGACCTACGCCGAGGCTGGCCAGATCGACCAGGCCGTAAAGGATTTCCAGCACCTGTTGAAGATCAAGCCCGGTGACATCGACGCCAGCAACGCGCTGGGTTACACCCTGGCCGACGCCAACCGTGACCTGCCCGAGGCGAAGAAACTGTTGCAGGCTGCTCGCGCCGCCAAGCCCCACGATCCGGCGATCGCCGATTCCTGGGGCTGGCTGCAGTATCGGCTTGGCCATCTGGAGCAGGCTGCGCAGACTTTGAAGAGCGCGTGGTTGGCGCGCAAGGACGCCGATGTCGGGGTGCACCTGGGCGAGGTCTTGTGGAAGCAGGGCCACCGACAGGATGCGCAGAAGATTTTCGACGAAGTACGCAAGCTCGACCCGCACAGCGCCAGCCTGCAGGGCGCACTGCAGCGGCTTCATCCATGACGGGATCATCCATGACGGGATCATGGCGACTGCTCGCGCTGGCGTTGCCCCTGCTGCTGGCCGCCTGCGTGCCGCAAACAGTGCGCCTGAAGGGCGATGCCGGCCTGCTCCGTGCGCAAGCAGGGCGCGAACAGGCGCTGGCGCATGCTGATCACTGGACGTTGCAGGGGCGGCTGGGCGTGTCCAACGGCAAGGACGGCGGCAGCGGGAGTTTCAGCTGGACGCAAAACGGCGAGCAGTACGAGTTCGTGCTGCGTGGGCCGGCCATCAGCGGCATGGACTTTCGTCTCAGCGGCGGACCGGATGGCGCCTTGCTGGAAGGGCTGAAGGAGGGACCGCTGCGCGGGCCCGACGCTGAAGCATTGATGCGCAAGGCCCTCGGCTGGGAAGTGCCGCTGCGCGACCTGCGGGCGTGGGTGCTGGGGCTGCGTGCCGATGGCGGTCCGGCCGAGCTCAGCTTCGGCAGCAACCGGCTGCCCTCGCTGCTGCAGCAGGATGGCTGGTCGGTCGACTATCGCGCCTGGGATGAAAACCGCCAACCGCCGCTGCCCACCAAGGTGTACGCGGCCAAGCCGCCGTACAAGGTGCGCCTGTCGATCGAATCCTGGCAGTTTCAATAAGCTCCCAGGTCAGGCCCTGCGCCCGGCTGACGGCGCGGCCGCCGCAAGGAATCCGCAGTCATCATGCTCATCCAGATCGAACGCGCCCGGCCCAGCCATGTCGATGCCTTGTGCAGCATCGAGCGCAAGGCCGTGCAGCTTTTTCGCGGCCACCCTGCATGGCCATGCTACGCCGCCGTGTCGATGCCGCCGGACTTGTTGCGGCAGGCGATCGACCGCGGCCTGGTGTGGGTGGCCCGGTGCGGATCAGGAGAGAATGGATCAGGCGAATCGGATGAACCGGTGGGTTTCATCTGGCTGGACACAGAGCCCGGTGGCGATGCCATTGGCGTCGCCGAGATCGACGTGTTGCCCGCGCATGGCCGTCGCGGCGTCGGCGCGGCCTTGCTGGAACACGCCTGCGCCTGGGCGCGGGAGGCGGGCTACCGGCGCGTGGACCTGGGGACGCTGGCCGATGTGCCATGGAATGCGCCGTTCTACGCGCGGCACGGCTTTCTCACGGTCAACAAGAACGATCCGGCTTTCGCCCACGCCCGCCAACGTGATCGCGAGCATGGCTTTCCCGACCACTTGCGCGTGTTCATGAGCCGCACGCTGGCGTCGCCCTCGCGCGCTGAGTGGACCGCCTGGCCGGCGCCGGCCAAGCTGAACCTGTTCTTGCGTATCACCGGGCGCAGGGAAGACGGGTATCACGACCTGCAGACCGTATTCCGCCTGCTGGACTGGGGCGACGAGGTTCGCCTGCGCTTGCGTGAGGACGGTGAGGTCCGGCGTTCGCGGGGGCCGAGCTGTGTGCCGGAGCGCGATGATCTGGTCGTGCGCGCGGCGCGGCTGCTGCAACAGCACACGGGCTGCGCTGACGGCGTGGAGATCGAGCTCGCCAAGCGCATTCCGATGGGCGGTGGCCTGGGCGGCGGCAGTTCCGATGCGGCCACCGTGCTGGTCGCGCTCAACCACTTGTGGCGCCTGGATCTGGATGAGGATGTCCTGGCCGGGCTGGGCCGCCAGCTCGGTGCGGACGTGCCCGTGTTCGTGCGCGGGCGCTCGGCCTGGGCCGAGGGCGTGGGCGAGCAGCTCAGCCCGATGCGCCTGCCGCCGCGGCATTATGTCGTGCTCGACCCGCAGGAATCGGTGCCGACCCCGATACTCTTTCAAGCACCTGAATTGACACGAAATGCGCCGCAGGCGACAATTTCATCCTTTGCTTCGGGAGAAACAACCGAGAACGCCTTCCAGCCGGTGGTGCGTGCGCGGTATCCACGAGTGGCCGAGGCACTGGATTGGCTGGGTGGTTTCGGCGCGGCGCGGCTCTCCGGAAGCGGTGGCTGCGTGTTTCTGGAGCTGCGATCGCTGGCGCGGGCGCATGCCGTGGCAGATCGTTGTCCGGCGGCGTTCAACGCGTACGTGGCCAGTGGCATGGATGTTTCACCCTTGCACGATGCGCTGGCGCGACAGCGCGGTAGTGACCGCGAAAGTTGAATGACACAGGTAGCACCGAACACACAAGATACTGGGGCGTCGCCAAGTCCGGTTAAGGCACGGGATTTTGATTCCCGCATACGCAGGTTCGAATCCTGCCGCCCCAGCCACTAATTTCAGTTGGCTGAGTTTTTTTGAGGTAGCACTTGTGGACACGTCCACCCCAATGATGCTGTTTACCGGCAACGC
Organism: Rhodanobacter sp.; assembly: GCA_035655635.1. Taxonomy (GTDB): domain Bacteria; phylum Pseudomonadota; class Gammaproteobacteria; order Xanthomonadales; family Rhodanobacteraceae; genus Rhodanobacter. The sequence goes on from DASRUB010000384.1 coordinate 7,392, forward strand.
CCATCGGGCCCTGGCCGAGGATGTTGGCCACCGCCTGGGCGTGCCATTGGGCAAGGCATTGGTCGGTACCTTCAGCGATGGCGAAGTGCAGATCGAAATCGAGGAGAATGTCCGCAAGCAGGAAGTGTTCGTGATCCAGCCGACCGGCGCGCCCAGCGCGGTCAACCTGTTCGAGCTGCTGGCCCTGACAGATGCGCTCAAGCGCGCCTCGGCGGCCAGCGTCACGGCTGTGATCCCGTACTTCGGTTATGCCCGCCAGGATCGCCGGCCGCGCTCGGCGCGTGTACCGATCACCGCCAAGCTGGCTGCGCGAATGATCGGCGCGGCAGGTGTCGACCGGGTGCTGACGGTGGACCTGCATGCCGACCAGATCCAGGGTTTTTTCGACATGCCGGTCGACAACGTGTATGCCTCGCCGGTGCTGCTGGCCGACATCTGGCGCAGCTACAGCATGGAAGACCTGATCGTGGTCAGTCCCGACGTGGGCGGCGTGGTGCGCGCCCGCGCGATCGCGAAACGGCTGGATGACGCCGACCTGGCAATCATCGACAAGCGCCGCCCGCGTGCCAACGTGTCCACCGTGATGAACATCATCGGTGATGTCGAAGGCAAGACTTGTGTGATGGTCGACGACATCGTCGATACCGCCGGTACCTTGTGTGCGGCTGCCGCAGCGCTGAAAGAGCGTGGCGCCCGCAAGGTGGTCGCCTACTGCGTGCACCCGGTGTTGTCGGGTGCGGCGATCAGCAATATCGAAGGCTCCCAGCTCGACCAGTTGGTGGTCACCAACACCCTGCCGCTGCGCGCCGAGGTACAGGCCTGCGCCAGGATTCGCCAGCTCTCGGTCGCCGAATTGCTGGCGGAAACCATTCGCCGCATCGCCTTTGGCGAGTCGGTGAGCTCGTTGTATGTAGATTGAAGGCCGGGATTCGGGATTGGGGATTCGGGATTCGGAGTGCTGCGATGCGGCTTTTCCTAATCCCGAATACCGTCTCCCGAATCCCGTAACACCGACTTTCCTGGTCGCGGGAAAGTCACCCAGCCGTTGCGAAGCGGCAAACACCAACCAAGGTAGTAACGAAATGTCCAAGAATCATGAAATCAAGGCGCAAGGCCGCAAGGACGAGGGGAAAGGTGCGAGCCGCCGCCTGCGTCATGCCGCTTTTGTGCCGGCCGTTGTCTACGGTGCCGGTCGGGCTCCCGAGAGCATCCAGATCGAACACAACACCATCCTGCTCGCCGCCAAGAATGAGTGGTTCTTCTCCTCGATCCTTGACTTGAACGTCGACGGCACGGTGCAGAAGGTGCTGGTGCGTGACTGGCAGAAGCATCCGTTCAAGCAGTTGATGATGCACATGGATTTCCTGCGCATCAACGAGAAGGAAGCGATTCGCGTCAGCGTGCCACTGCACTTCCTGAACAAGGAAAAGTCGGCAGCCGGCAAGACTTCCGGCGTGGTGGTGTCGCACAACCTGACCGAAGTCGAGATCTCGTGCCTGCCGAAGGATCTGCCTGAGTTCATCGACGTGGATCTGGCCGATCTCAAGCCGGGCGACATCATCCACCTGTCGGAATTGAAGTTGCCGCCGAACATCGAGGTCGTCGCGTTGCATGCAGGCGAAGCCCACGACGTTCCAGTGGTCACGGCCAACACCGTGCAGGAAGAAGTGGAAGAAACCCCGGTGGAAGACGAGGCCTCGGCCGCTGCTGCCGCGGCGCCGGCCGCTGCTGCCCCGGCCAAGAAGGACGACAAGAAGTAAGCCGTGCCGGCCCGCGTCCGCGATGGATGCGGGCCGTCACTGCTGCTTGTCCGCATGGCTGATTTGCGACTCATCGTCGGACTGGGCAATCCCGGTGCCGAACACCTCAGAACCCGGCACAACGCCGGGTTCTGGCTAGTTGACGCCCTCGCCAGCGGACAGGGCGAGCGCTTCGCCTTCGACGGCAAACTGCACGGCGAAAGCTGCCGCGTGCGCCTTGCTAGCGAACCGGTCTGGCTGCTCAAGCCGGCCACCTTCATGAACAAGAGCGGCATCGCCGTGGTTTCGGCGCTGCGCTACTACAAGATCGAACCCGAACAATGCCTGGTCGCGCACGACGACCTGGATCTGTCGCCGGGCACCGTGCGCCTGAAGTTCGATGGCGGCCACGGCGGCCAGAACGGCCTGCGCGACATCATGGCCCACCTCGGCCACGGCAGGTTCCATCGCCTGCGCGTGGGCATCGGTCATCCCGGCCACCGCGACCAGGTCACGCCATGGGTGCTGGGCCGGCCATCGGCGCAGGACGAGGATGCGATCCTCGACGGCATCGGCCGCGCACTGGACGTACTGCCACTGGCGGTGGACGGCCAGTTCGACAAGGCGATGCAGCAGTTGCACACAAGCCGGGATTCGTGATTTGGGATTCGGGATTCGTCAGAAGCCTGGCGGTCCCGCTTTTCCGAATCCCGAATCCCAAATCACGAATCCCGGAGCTCAAATGGGCATCAAATGCGGCATCGTCGGACTGCCCAACGTCGGCAAGTCCACCCTGTTCAATGCGTTGACCAAGGCCGGCATTGCGGCGGCGAATTTTCCGTTCTGCACGATCGAGCCGAATGTCGGCATCGTGCCGGTGCCCGATCCGCGGCTGAACCAGCTGTCGGAGATAGTGAAGCCGCAGAAGATCATCCCGACCACGATGGAATTCGTCGACATCGCCGGCCTGGTCGCTGGCGCATCGAAAGGCGAGGGCCTGGGCAACAAGTTCCTCGCGCATATCCGCGAGGTCGATGCGATCGCCCATGTGGTGCGTTGCTTCGAGGGTGACGTGATCCACGTCGCCGGCAGGGTCGATCCGATCTCCGACATCGAGACGATCGACACCGAGCTGGCGCTGGCCGATCTCGAATCGGTGGAGAAGGCGCTGAACAAGGCCGAGCGCGCCGCCAAGGCCAACGACAAGGAAGCGCTGGCGAAAAAGCCGGTGTTGCAGAAGTTGTCGGCTGCGCTCAATGACGGCCGCTCGGCGCGTTCGATCGGCCTCGATGCCGAAGAGAAAGCGTTGGTGCGCGACATGTTCCTGCTCACGCTGAAGCCGCTGATGTACATCGCCAACGTCAGCGAGGACGGCTTCGAGAACAATCCGCTGCTCGACGCGGTACGTGCGCGTGCGCTCACCGAAGGCGCCGAGGTGGTGCCGGTGTGCGCCGCGATCGAGGAGGAAATGGCGCAACTCGAGGACGCCGATCGTGACGAGTTCCTGCAGGACATGGGTCTGGACGAGCCGGGCCTGAACCGGGTGATCCGCGCCGGTTACAAGTTGCTCGACCTGCAGACCTACTTCACCGCCGGCCCCAAGGAGGTGCGTGCGTGGCAGGTGAAGCGCGGTGCCACCGCGCCGCAGGCCGCCGGCGTGATCCACACTGACTTCGAGCGCGGCTTCATCCGTGCCGAGACGGTCGGCTACGACGACTTCATCCAGTACCAGGGCGAAGCGGGCGCGGCGGCAGCGGGCCGGTTGCGCAAGGAAGGCAAGGACTACATCGTCAAGGACGGCGACGTGCTGCACTTCCTGTTCAACGTCTGAGTCGGCTGTTCAACGTCTGGCTCCATGGCAACACTATCGCGGGCCGCCCTCATTAGCCTTGAGCGAAATCCCCGGCTCTTTCCGGGGACTTCCAAAGTTTGACTTTTACAGCGGTTGGCTCTGAAGCCCCTCTCCCGCCGGCGACCAACGGGAGTCCCCTTGCGGGTGAGAGGGGTTGGGGTGAGGGTTCGGCCGGAGCGAGGTTTCCAGCTCCGACCGAACCCTCATCCGGCCCTGCGGGCCACCTTCTCACCCGCAAGGGGACTCCTTTCAGTCGCCGGAGGGAGAAGGGAGTGCATCTGCCGCCTTCAAGCAGCATGGTTTGATCGACCCTTTGAGGGGCTCACCTTAAAGCCCCGGCTTTGCCGGGGATAATTATTCATTGCCGCCGAAGCGATAGTTCACCTCGGCAAAGAATGCGCGGCCGACCGGATTGAACCAGCGGCTGGCGTAGTACGGGTAGCTGGTCCACGTATCGTCCTTTCCGGGTTTTGTGTCGAACAGGTTGTCGATCGTGAAGGTGGCCGTGAGGCGCGGGTTGAACTGGTAGTTGAACGTTGCGTTGTACATGAAGGTCGGCCCGAGGCGTTGCGTGCCGTCGTAATTGGGCAGGCCGCCCAGGCGCGCGCCGTACAGGGATGCGGTGAACTTGTGCAGGTTCCAGCTGACCGAGTAATTGGCCTTGCTGCGCGGGATCACGTAGTAGTAGAGATCGGTCAATTGATTGTCCACCGGCGAATCCGCGGACAGCCGTGTCGTGTGTTTTGCCACGTAGGTGGCGCCCAGACTGAACACGAAATTGCCGAAGCGATCGGTGTTCAAGCGGTAATGCGAATTGAAATCCACCCCGGAGGTGTAATCCTGCGCCGCGTTGATCGGCAGTACCAGCACCGAGGTGATGCCCTCGGGGTTGAATGAGGCATCGGCCGGGTTGCGCACGACCTGACTCAGTATCTGCTGGCACAGGCTGGAATTGATGTCCACTGGCGCGCCATCGATGGTTTGGCCCAGGCGACAGTCGGCCTCGCGGCGCAGGATCTCGTCGCTGCTCTGGTACTCCACCTCATTCTTGAGCTTGATGTTGTAGTAGTCCGCGCTGATATCGAGCTCGGGGGTCGGCGAATACACCAGACCGTAAGTAAACGATTTGCTGGTTTCATCCTTCAGCGTGGCGCTGCCGTGGCTGCGGCCGTTGTAGCTGACATCCCCGTTATCACAGTTGTCGGCGAAGTCAGGTCCGGTATCGGGCTCATCGCGACGGCACAGGTAGTAGTCGGTGCCGCCCGAACTCGACCCGCTGATTCCCGCATACAGGTACGACAGGTCGGGCGCACGGAAGCCGGTACCCAGTGAACCGCGCAGCAGCAGACTCTGGAACGGGCGGTACTCGAGTCCGAGCGAGTAGGTGAACTTGCCGGCCGAGGTGGAACTGTAGCTGTAACTGTCATAGCGCCCGGCGCTGGTCAGGGTCAGCTGGGAAAGCACTGGCACGCTGAACTCGACGCCCAGGCCGGAATGGCTGCGTGAGCCCACCGCATCGGTATTGTGCAGGCCGTAGTAGGTGCCATCCAGTGAAAGCGGGTCAGCCTTCAGTCCGAAATACTGGTTGCCATATTCGGCGACTCCAGCGAAGCCCACCGGGCCCGCGGGTAGCTGAAACAGTTCGGTATTGTTCGTGGTGAACGAAAAATTTTCGGAACGACTCTTGTCGTGGTCGATCGAGTCCTGCGTGATCGAGCGAAACTGCGCCACGGTGAGCGGGGTATACAGGCGGCTCACCGGGGCGTCGTAGATCTGGTAGCCGCTGTCCGGGTCGACGCCCAGCGACGGCCCCAGGTACAGCGCCTGCGCCTTGGCGGACACCAGCGCCGGCCATTTCATCTCGAGCTGGTTTTGCGAATGGCCAAACGTCGCCTCGTAGTTCCAGTTGCTGTCGGTGCCGAAGCTGCCCTTGATGCCGGTGTTCAACGACAACGTGTTGTTGATATTGCGGATCTTGCCGGGACCGAAGCCGCCGTTCTCCTCGATCGTGAAATAGCGCCGCTGCCATTGTTCGACCTGGCCGGTGGCCTGGTTGTAGAACGGGATCGGGGTCGAGTCGCCATTCAGCTGATAGCTGTTCTGCCATTGCAGCGGCGTGTTGTAGCTTTCCTGATGCGAGGTGCCGGCCAGCACGTCGAGGAACAGCTCGGTGTGATCGTTCAGATGGTAGGTGGCCGAGCCGTAGAAGTTCGCCGCCCTGCGCCCGTTTTCCAGCGTGCCGTAGCCGACGTCCTTGTAGCTGCCGCAATAATTGCCGTAGTTGCGACGGGAGCCGTAGATGATCGAACCGCGGTCATAGGAAGACAGTGCGTCGCAGGTCGCTTGGCCGGGGTCGATGTAGTTTTCGTCCTCGTCCATGCGCACCCAGACCTGGCTCGGATAGTTGCGCGAGGGGGTGACCGGGCTGTCCAGTCGCGAGTCGGTGAAGCTGCGCTGGTAGGCCCACAACGGCTGTTTGTAGCTGACCTCGAGCGCGAAGATCGAATCGAACTTGCCGCTGGAGAAGCCGCTGGCGAGCTGTACGCGCTGCGATGCGCCGCCGCCGTGCTGGGTGTCGCCCGCGCGCACATTGAGGGTGGTGCCGTCCACCTTCTTCTTCAGGATGAAGTTGATCACGCCGGAGATCGCGTCCGAACCATACACGGCCGAGGCGCTGCCGCTGAGGATCTCGACGCGCTCGACCAAAGCCAGTGGCAGGTTCGAGATATCCGTGAAGTTGCTGTTGCCGTTGTAGGACTGCGGGTAGTCGGCAATGCGCCTGCCGTTGACCAGCACCAGTGTATGGTTGGGACCGAGGCCGCGCAGGTCCACCGCCTGCGCACCCGGTGAGAAGCCGTCGGTTTGCTGGTTGTTGTCCAGCGAGCCGAGATTCTGGGTGAGCGATGCCATCAGTGCCGGCACATCCGAGAAGCCCCGATTCTTGATCTCAGCCGCCGTGATGGCCACGACAGGTGCCGGGCCCTCCAACTGGGCGCGCGGGATGCGCGATCCGGTGACCACCACTTCCTGCAGCCGGGTGGCGGCGTCCGATGCCGCCGCCGGCGCGGCGTTGCCCGAGGCGCGCACTGGGCGGCCAGGCGATGGCTCCGCGCTGGAAGCCGGGTTCTTCACGATCACGACGGCGCCGGAAGCGTCGCGCCTGACGCCGAAGCCACTGCCGGCCAGCACCTGGCTCAAGGCGGCGTCGGTTGACAGCATGCCGTGCGCGCCGGCGCTGCGATGCCCTTTCAGCTGATCGGCCTGATAGATGAACTGCGCGCCGGACTGGCGGGCCAGGGTGTCCAGCGCGGTGACCAGGTCGCCGGCCGGGATATCCACGCGCCTTGCGCTGTCGTCTTGTGCGCAAACCAGCATGGAGACCGAACAGCCCAGAACAAAAAAAACATTGCGCAGCGAGCGGATCATGGTCGCTTCTCCCCCGGGTGGTCGCGCGCGGCGCGCGTCCTTGGAATGCGGGACGAACGAACCGGGCAAATCCCCCCAATGCTCCGACCGTGGCCGACTCTCAGCGGCGATACAGCACGATGTCGCCATGCGCACGTTCGGCCCGAATCGGAAAACCCTGTTCCAGAAGTCGCACGAAAGCATCGGTGTTGGCCCAGCGGAAATTTCCGCCCACGCGCATGCTGCCGATCGTCGTATCGCCGATCACGATCTTGCGGGTGTTGTAGCGGTTGAATTCGGCGACGGCGCTGGCCAGCGGGGTGTCGTGGAAGCTGAGGAATCCGTTGCGCCAGCTCAGGTACTCCATGGCCTGCAGTACGGATTCGCTGTGCACGACCACCCCGGAATCGCCGGCCAGCGCTACGCTGCCGGCTGGCAGCAGGGTGGTGGCCTGGTGCGATCCGCCGGACTGGCTTTTCGGCTCCAGCCGCACCACACCCTCGGTAACCACCACGCGCACGGCGTCGTCCTCGCGGCGCACGGCGAAGCGGGTGCCCACCGCGATGGCGCGGCGGCCGTTGGCGCTGACCACGAACGGGCGGCTGGGATCCTTGGCGACCACAAAGAACGCTTCGCCACGTTGCAGGTCGACATGGCGCTCACCGCGCGACATGGTCACCAGGATCTGGCTGTCGCTGCTCAACGTGGCGGTGGAGCCATCAACCAGCGGCAGCTCCTGCACGTCGCCGATGGCGGTGCGGTAGGACGCCTGTTCGACCGCGGTGTAGTGGCGCCAGCCCAGTGCCAGCGTCGCCAGTATCATCAATGTGGCGATCGCCAACCCACCGAAGAGCGCACGCGACGGGGTGCGACGCCGGCCGACGACATGCCGGTGCGAGCAGCTGGCGCTGCGGGTCGGCGGCGCATGGCGCAGCGCAGGAACTGGTGCTGGTGCGTCAACGTTGCCGGATCGCGGCGAGGGCCAGCTGCCACGGGCGGGGACTCCGTCGGGACGCAGCCCGGCGCCAAGCGCCTTCAGCCGATCGCTGCGCTGCCACGACGCATCGAGCCGGATGAAGGCGACGCGATGCGCGGTGGCCACATCAAGCCAGGCGTTCAGCCGGGCCTGGTCACGTTCGGACCAATGCCCCGCGTCGCGCCTGGCCAGCCACGCAGCGGCGGTGCGTTCAATCTCCCGGCTGCTGGCCATGTCCGTCCTCGTCCGCGTCCTCGTTTTGGGCACCCTTCACATCGTCTGGACGAACTCGCCGCACCACGGTCCCGCCATGGACATGGTCGGCGATCAAGCGTGCACCCTTGGCAACCTGTTTTTCCACCGTCTTCTCGCTGATACCCATGCGCGCGGCCACTTCTTTCTGGGAGAGATCCTCGACTTTGCGCAGCCAGACCACCTCGCGACAGCGGTCGGGCAGGCGGTCGAGAGCCTCGGACAGGCGTCTCAGTTCCTGTCGTGAGCTGAGCTGGCGCTCCGGCGTGAGCTCGTCTATCAAGACGTTCAGCGCGTCGATATCACCCACGGCCTCGATTGAAACGACGCGTCCGCGGCGCAGCCGATCGGTCATCAAGTGGCGCGCGGTGGTGAACATGAACGACTTGGGCATCGTGGGCCGCGATTTTGCCGCGGCCTCGTAGACGCGTACGTAGATATCCTGGCGCAAGTCGTGGATTTCCTCGCGCCGAAACCAGGTGCGCAGCAGATAGCGCATCAGCGCACCTTCGTGCACGAGGACTTCGCGGGCAAACCAGCTGTTGAGGGAATCGTCCACAGCGGCGACCTTAACCGCAATCCGGGTCGGAGGGTGAGCCAGCTTTCGGGTGGGGGATAAGTGCCGCCGATTCGTCCCGAACATGGGGCGTGCATGGATCGATCCGGCGCCCTTCCATGCTGCAACGGCACCACGCCGCAACGACCGCATGCCGCAACGAAGCCGGGAATCATCCGATGAGCGTGTACCAAAAATGTCGCGGCACATGGCGACACATGTTCTGCCTGCTGCTGTGCAGTTTCTCGCTTGGCGCAGGCGGCGCTCTGGCCAGCGCACCGGATGCTTCGGCGGTGCGGGTTGGCTACGAGTACTACCAGATTGGCGATCCCCACTCGGTCCGCCCGGCCAGGACGGAACCTGGCCTGCTCCTGATGGGGGGCGGCAAATGGCCAAAGCAGGCCTTCGCCTGGTTTGCCGCCAAGGGCGGGCACGGGCATTTCGTCATCCTGCGAGCGTCTGGCGCGGACGAGTTGCAGAAGGAACTCTACGATGACGTCGGTGGTGTGGCCTCGGTGCAGACACTGGTATTCCACAGCCGCGCGGCAGCCAGTGATCCGCGGGTGCTGGAGATCGTGCGTCGTGCCGACGGCATCTTCATCGCCGGGGGCGACCAGGCCAACTATGTGCGGTTCTGGAAGGGCACGCCGCTCAATCAGTTGCTCGACCAGCACGTGGCACAAGGCAAGCCGATCGGCGGTAGCAGTGCCGGACTGGCCATCCAGGGCCGCTTTGCGTACGGCGCTCTGGACGGGGGCAGCATCGTATCGGATGAGGCTCTGGCTGACCCGCTGGGCAAGGCGGTCACCCTGGTCGATGGCTTCCTGCACACGCCGAACCTGCAGCACGTCATCACCGATACCCATTTTCACGCGCGTGGACGACTTGGCCGGTTGATTGCGTTCGTTGCCCGGCTGCGCCATGAGGGCCATCCCGACGTGGTTGGCCTGGGTGTGGACCAGGATGCGGCCTTGTGCGTCGACGGCAACGGCCAGGGCCGCCTGTTCACGCTGGACAACGGTTTCGCCTGGCTGGTCCGTCCGAATGGCCTGCCGTCGCGGATCGAGGTTGGCAAGCCGCTGGACTATCGCGGGATCCGGGTGACCGGGATCGGCACGCAAAGCCGGATCGACCTGCGCGACCTCAGCGTACAGGACCCGGTGTTCGAGACCATCGCCGACGTGCGCGCTGGTCATCTGGATCTGCATGGCGAGGTAAAGCCGCTGCTGGTGATTCACGGTGGCGCCGGGGTGGAGCGCGCCGGAATGACGCCGCAGATCGAGGCGCAGGCGCGCGCCGCCCTGGAACTGGCGCTGCGTCGTGGCTATGCCGCACTGAAGGCGGGCAAGCCGGCGCTGGACGGGGTTACTGCCGCAATCACCGTGCTCGAGGATGATCCGCTATTCAACGCCGGCAAGGGCGCGGTATTCACGCACGATGGAAAAAATGAGCTGGATGCCTCGATCATGGATGGCTCGACGTTGGCCGCCGGTGCCGTGGCCGGGGTGCATCGCGTGAGCAATCCGGTGCTGCTGGCGCGTGCGGTGATGGAACATTCGCCGCATGTGATGATGGTCGGCGAGGGCGCCGAGACGTTTGCCGTTGAACAGGGTTTCAAGCTGGTTGATCCGGGGTATTTCCGCACGGACAAGCGGTGGCAGGAGTTGCAGAAAGCGCGCAAGGATGACGCCGCCGGCGAGACGCTGGGCGCGCGGCTGGCGGCGCTGAGGCATTTCGGCACGGTCGGCGCGCTGGCGCGGGATAGCGAGGGCCGGCTGGCCGCGGCGACATCGACCGGCGGAATGACCGACAAGCGCTATGGGCGGGTCGGCGATTCGCCGATCATTGGTGCAGGCACCTATGCCAACGTGGCCTGCGCGGCCTCCGGTACCGGCTGGGGCGAGTACTACATCCGCGTTTCAGCCGCGCGCGAAATCTGCCTGCGCATGGCGATGCTGAAGGAATCGGCGCAGCAAGCCGGGCAGGCGGTCATCAACGAGGAGATCCCGCAGCTTGGCGGTGACGGCGGCGCGATCATCCTCGGTGCCAATGGCAGCGTGGCGATGCCGTTCAACACCCAGGGCATGTACCGTGGCTGGATCGGTGCGGACGACGTGCCGCATGTGGCGATCTACAGCGATGACCCGCTGGAGATGCCCTGAAAACCGTCCACCGAAGGCATCGCGGTGCAGGCACAGGAAATCGACGGCTGAACCCGGCGGCCCAGGCCGGGCATAATCGGCGCTCCAGCCTCGCACGCGCGGACCCGACTCATGCCCGGACAACAACACGAAGTGACTTTTCGCTTCCTTGCCCAGCCCACCGACGTCAATTTCGGCGGCAAGGTGCATGGCGGCATGGCGATGAAATGGATCGACCAGGCCGGTTACGCCTGCGCGGTGGGCTGGAGTGGCGCTTACTGTGTCACCGCCTCGGTCAGCGGCATCCAGTTCGTGGCACCGATCCTGATCGGCGATCTGGTCACGGTGCAGGCGCGACTGATCCATACCGGTACCAGCAGCATGCACCTGGCTGTGGACGTGATGGCGCGTGACTTGCGCATGGGCGAGCAGCACCTGGCGACACGTTGCGTGATGGTATTCGTGGCGCTGGATGCCGCCGACGGCAAACCGACGCCGGTACCGGCGTGGCAGCCGCGCGATGAGGAGGATCGCCGCCTGCAGGCTCTGGCGCGCCGGTTGACGGATCTTTCGAAGGCAGTGGAGAACGAGGTTTTCACCTCGGCAACCACTCGCGGGTGAGCCGCCCTGATCAGGCGAACAGCCGACTCCGAACTGCTGCTGCAGCCATCGTCAGCAGCGATGAACGCCAGCCTGCCTGTACCCCGCGTGAGCCACGTCCTGCGGGGCGGAAGCCATCGAGCAGTCGATCGACAGCAATCGCTTGCGCGCCCGTCATCGACATGGCGGTTACGTCGCCGCGATCATTCCGGCGGCGCGCCTGGGTGATGTCTTCACGCAGCAGGTGTTGACAGTGGAGCGGCCTGACAGCGAAAATACGCGTTCTTTGCTGGAGGAATGTCCAGACAGGCAAGCTGGGCGGGATGCGCGGTGCCATCCACCGTCCAGGTTCGATAAATTCGTCTGGGACGAATTTGAACAACCCTCAGGGTTGGCCCCGAAGGGGCGAAGGGCAGGACGCCCGGAGTCATCCACCTCCCGGACGCAGGCGTTACGCAACACGCAAGTTTTTAAACAAAGATTCTGGAGGGATACCCAAGCGGCCAACGGGGGCAGACTGTAAATCTGCTGGCTTACGCCTTCGGTGGTTCGACAAATTCGTCTGGAACGAATTTGAACAGCCCGCAGGGCTGGCCCCGAAGGGGCGAAGGGCAGGATGCCCGGAGTCATCCACCTCCCGGACGCAGGCATCACGCAACACGCAAGTTTTTAAAAAGATTCTGGAGGGATACCCAAGCGGCCAACGGGGGCAGACTGTAAATCTGCTGGCTTACGCCTTCGGTGGTTCGAATCCACCTCCCTCCACCAGCGACAAACTCAACGCAACCGGCAATAACTTGCGTGAGCCAGCATCAACACTTGCGAGGTGGATTTGAACCACCGATCAAGATGATGGTTCGACAAACGGGCAGGAGCCCGTTTGAACGCGACGCGGTAGCGGCGCGGCCCCGGAGGGGCGGAGGGCAGGATGCCCGGAGTCATCCACCTCCCTCCACCACAGTTTCAAACGGTAAGGCGCGACGCGAAAGTGGCGCGATCAGCAAGAGTTCCGCGCAGGGCGGGAGTAGTTCAATGGTAGAACATCAGTTTTCCAAACTGATTACGCGGGTTCGATTCCCGCCTTCCGCTCCATTGCGCTGCTGCGATCCGGTCGGTTGATGCGACGTTCTTTTGAATTGTCCAGCATGGATGCTGGTCTGTTCTTCGCCATCAGGGAGGATGGCTAAAGTTATGAAAAGTCCGACAGGATGTCGGTCTGTTCTTTGCCGTCATGGAGGACGGCTGAAAATTCCGCTCATGTAGCTCAGTCGGTAGAGCACTTCCTTGGTAAGGAAGAGGTCACAGGTTCGATTCCTGTTATGAGCACCATTCATTCGGCCGTCATGGCCAGCCCGGCAACGGGAAGTTTCCTTCAATTGATTGACTCCATCGGGGTTTAGCGCGCATGGCAAAGGGTAAATTCGAACGCACCAAGCCGCACGTCAACGTCGGCACGATTGGTCACGTGGATCACGGCAAGACGACGCTGACGGCGGCGCTGACGAAGGTCGGTGCAGAGCGTTTTGGTGGCGAGTTCAAGGACTA
>DASRUB010000385.1:0-23674 GCA_035655635.1 Rhodanobacter sp.
TCCTGCACTGGCGGACGGCTCAAGCACATAGGTGCTGGCCGGGTTGCCGCGGCAAGAGTGCGAAAATGTCAACGTCTGCGGTGCTGAGTGTGCGCCTCCAGTCCAGCCTGTCTGCTTCGAGCAGTTTGCGCTTGCTGCTGAATTGCGCCCGGGCGCTGCAACGCTGCTGGTCGCCATGCGCGGCAGCCACTTGCCATAAGAAAAGTCTGCGGGTTGGCCACTCGGACTTTCGATGATAGTGTTTCGCGGCAAACCCACCCCCAACTCAGGCAGAAGGCAAGACCCATGTCTATTTTCCGCTCGCTTACGGCTGCCGCCATCGGCTTCATCACGACCGTCTTCGGCCTGGTTGCACTGCCTTCGGTAGCCAGTGCCCAATCCAGGAATACGACCGCGATAACCCAATCCACCAAGCTGTACGGGGAAATGCATTGGAGGGGTATCGGACCAACTCGTGGCGGTCGCGCCCGGGCACTCTCCGGAGTTCCCAGCCAGCCGAACGTGTTCTATGCCGGTTACGACAACGGTGGAGTCTGGCGTTCGACCGACTATGGCGCCAACTGGGTGCCACTGTTTGACGATCAGCCGACCGGCTCGATAGGTGCCATCGCGGTGGCACCTTCGGATCCCAACATCATTTACGTGGGAACTGGCGCCGGGATCATCCGTCCGGATCTCGCGGTGGGCGACGGAGTCTACAAGTCGACCGACGCCGGCAAGACGTGGACCCACCTGGGCCTGCGCGACAGTCAGATGATCGCAAACATCGTGGTGGATCCCAAGAATCCCGACCGGCTGTTCGTCGCTGCCCTGGGTCATCCGTACGGGCCGAATGCGGAGCGCGGAATATTCCGATCCACCGACGGTGGCAAGACGTTTACCAAGGTGCTGTACAAAAACGAGTATGTCGGCGGCAATGATGTGCGGATTGATGCCAGCAATCCGAACATCGTCTACGCCGCGTTGTGGCAGCAGCAGCAGAGTTATCTGGAAGGCGCCGAATTTGGCGGTACCGAAGGGGGGATCTTCAAATCCACCGACGGCGGCAGCACGTGGAAACAGCTGACCAACGGATTGCCCGCCGGCGTCATCGAAGCAAACCTCAGCCTCGCATTGAGCGACCCGGGCACGATCTACGCGATGGTTGCCGGCACCGTCGGGAAGGTTGCCACGGCCAAGGAAGGCACAACGGGGACGGTCAATCTCTACAAGTCAACGGACGCTGGCGAGCATTGGTATCTTGCCGCACGCGACCCGCACACGTCCGCCGCATCGCCACCTGCCACGGTGGATCCCCGCCCGACCATACGCATTGGTGGCGGTGATCTGCCGACGATAGCCGTGGATCCGAAAAATTCCAACGTCGTGTACAGCGACTCCACCGTCCTCTGGCGCACCGAGGACGGTGGTGTGACCTGGAGTGCCGTGCGCGGCGCTCCAGGTGGTGACGATTACCAGAACATCTGGATCAATCCAAACGACACCAACATCATTTTCATCGTTGCGGATCAAGGCGCGATTGTCTCCGGAAATCGCGGGGTATCCTGGAGCAACTGGTACAACCAGTTGACGGCCGCGATGTATCACGTCTCGACCGACAACGCATTTCCCTATCGCGTCTGCGGCGGGCAGCAGGATTCTGGCTCGGCCTGTGTGGCCAGTCGCTCGATGGACGGCAGGATCACCTTCCACGACTGGCATCCGGTGAATATCCAGGAATACGGCATTGCCGCCAGTGATCCGAGTGATCCCGATCTGGTCTTCGGCAGCCAGCGCAGCAACGTCTCCTTGTACAACCGCAAGACCGGCCAGACCACCGAGGTAGGTCCCGATGCCGAGGCTCGCGGCACCGAATTCAACCGCAATGTGCGCACGATGCCCCTTCTCTGGTCACCGGTGGATCCGACGGTGCTTTACTACACTTCCAACGTGGTGTGGAAATCCACCGACAAGGCGCATAGCTGGACCCGGATCAGCCCGGACCTCGCCCGTCAGAACTGGAAGGCACCCACCACCACGGGAAAGTATGCGAGCGGCGTCAAGCCCGCGGCAGCAGGCAGCATCACTGCACTCTCGGCTTCTCCACGTGACGTCAACGTGCTGTGGGCGGGTACTGACGACGGTCAAATACAGGTGACGACGGACGGCGGCGCCAAGTGGTCCAACGTAACCCCCGCCGCCATCAAGCCGTGGACGCGCATTTTCAACATCGAAGCCGGCCATTTCGACACGCAGACCGCCTATGCGGCGGCCAACACCATGCGCATCGACGACATGAATCCGCACCTGTGGCGCACTCGTGACGGTGGCAAGACGTGGACTGAAATCAACCACGGCATCGCACCGGGGTCGGTGACCAACACCATCCGCGAAGACCCACGCAAGCCCGGGTTGTTGTACGCGGGCACCGATACGCAGGTCTGGGTCTCGTTCGACGATGGCGACAACTGGCAGTCGCTCCGGCTCGACATGCCGGCGATATCGGTGCGCGATCTTGAACTGAAGGACGATGCCACCTGCATGTGTTCGGACCTGATCGCCGCCACCCACGGCCGCGGCTTCTACATCCTCGACGATGTCACGCCACTGCGCCAGATGGCCGAAGCGCGCAGCGCCAAGGCGGCCTATCTGTTCAAACCGCAGACGGCTGTACGGATCCGCATGGGAACCAATGATCCGACGCCGTGGCCGCCGGAATTGCCGGCCGGAGAGAATCCGCCAAACGGCGCCATCGTCGACTACTACCTCGCCGCCGACATGACTGGGCCGCTGACGATCGACATCCTGGATGCTGCCGGCAAGCTTGTGCGCACCTACTCGAGCGAGCTCAAGCGCGATACCGACCCGTCGGTGGATTCCGTCGCCTACGACAAGGTTTGTCAAGCCGCGCCGCAGTCCCCGGACTGCTCCGTGCCGCTGTATTGGCCGGCCCGCATCCGCTCCATGCCTACCGGCGCCGGGATGCACCGCATCAGCTGGAACCTGCGCTATCAGCCGCTGGCCACGGAGCGTCAGGAAGTGGATGCTACCGGTGCCGTGCCCAAGCGCAGCTCGCCACCGCCCAGTTCGCCATGGGCGCCTGCCGGACAGTACACCGTACGCCTCACCGTCGGCGGCCAGAGTTATAGGCAGCCGCTGACCTTGCGCCTCGATCCACGCGTCACGACCTCCGCGTCCGACCTGGCGCAGAACAACAAATTGTCGATGGAGATGTATGAGCTGGCGCGCAATGCCCGCATGGCCTATGGGCAGGCCCATGATCTCGGCCAGGAAGTCGCGAAGCTGGGATCGGCTCAAGGTGCAGCCAGTGATTCATTCAAGGCCAAAATCGATGCCGTAGCTCCGGACGAGACGCGTGGGTTCCGTGGATTTGGCAGGGGCTACCAGGCGGCAACCACGCTGAACGGCGTGAGCAATGCGGCACTTGCCGCGCTGATGTCGCTGCAGTCCGCAGACACCGCACCCACCGCCGCGCAAACTGCGGCAACCGTGCGCGCCAAGACCCAGGCGCAAGCGGTCATGGCGAAGTGGGATGAGGTGAAGACCACGGAGCTCCCTGCCTTCAACGCGACTCGCACCAGCAAGGGTCAGCCTGCCCTCGCACTACCACCGTTGAGGATGCCCGCGGCGCTGCCCAGTGACGAGAACGGCAACGAGAACGAGAACGAGGGATAGCTCGAGGCTCTGGCTCAGGTGGCAACGCCGGGCCAGAGCGCGAGAAGCCGAAGATGCGGGAGACCTTCACGGGCCTTCCGCGTCACTGTGCATCGACGGTACTGGTGAGCTGATACATACGGCTGCCGATTGTGCGGTCTCCCGGGCTCCCCAAGACCACCGATGACGAGCCAATCGGGCGAGTACGGCTGCCGAACCGACAGACAATGCCATACGGTTCACCGCAAACACCTACCGGAACTGCATTCGCGCCAAGGCCCATGCAACCTGAAGTTCGTGAGGCTGAGCTTCTTGGGGGCTTTGTCCTGTCGCGGCAAGGAATCAGCTCACGCTTCGAGTCCGTTCAACGCGCCGGACGAAGCAATCCAACGCGACATTGGCAAAGAGTCAGCATCCCGATGCTCCCAACTTTCCCGGGTACTCGCGGCCTCCTGGAGGCACACGCCCCCGGAAGCCCCTTCCACTGTGCTGGCGTGATCGTTACTGAACCTGCACCGGTGCACCCGGCATCCGCTCGTCCGGACCATTCGCAATCGTCAGCACCGGCAACTTACTTGCCTGCAACTTCGCGTTGAGCGATTTCATGTCATGCGCCGCGAGTGACTGCCAACGCTGCGCCACGGACTTCATGGACCGATCGTACTCATCGTATTCCTCGTAGAACTGTGCGGTTGGCGCGTTGGCCGACATCACGTTGATCTCGTTGGACAAATAGGCGATGCGCGCATTCAGCCGAACGGAATAGTTGAGCAGACCCACACCGGTCTTCGCCTTGTACTGATACAGCTCACCTTGCAGCGCGAGTGCCTTTGCGTCCAGTCCGGCAATCAGCTTCTGCAGGCTCTTGCTCCCGCTCGCCTTCTTCTCCAGGGACTTCAATTGCTGGCGCATGTCAAGGACCTGATTGATGACGGCATGATTCTGCCACAGCAAATTCTGCGCCTTGTTGCCCAGGTTGAACTGCTTGACGAGATCAGCCTGGGTAGCCTTGGAGCGCGGGTCGTTTTTCACGGTCAACGTCTGCTGGTAAGTGCTTCCACCCACCGCCAGAACCACCTTGTACGTCCCTGGCACGACATAGGCCCCGTTCGGTCCCCTGCCCTCGTTGTAAGCCACCATGTCATGAATCGGCGGGGCTGCGGAGAAGCTCAGGTCCCACACAAACCGGTTGATGCCGCGATGATCGGTCAGCATGGTGTCGCCAACGGGGCTGCGCATGAAACCGCCCTTGTTCGATTTCCACGACGCATCGTCAACATTGTTGAACGAATTGACCAGATTGCCGGCGGAATCGTAGATCGTCAGGACGATTTTCCCGGTGGGCTTGTCCTTCAAATAGTAGGAAATCACGTCGTTGGGAGGATTCTCGCCTACCTGATTTCCCACCGACGCGCGTCGGCCACCCTGCATGCGCAGGATGAATGCCGGCGCGGATTTGAAAAGGTGGGCCGGACTCTGCATGACCTCCGCGCTCATCTCACGCAGCGCGGATATGTCGTCCATGCCCCAGGCCGAACGCCCATGCGTTGCCACGATGAGGTCGGCACCCTTGATCGCGATGTCGCGCACCTGAGCGGTGGGAAGATTCAGCTGCAGTGACTGCCACTGCTGCCCCCCATTGAATGACACCGCTATGCCATTGGCGGTGCCTGCGAACAACAGGTCCTTGTTCACGGTGTCCTGCCTGACCACATATACATAATTGGGCGCAGCAAGCCCATCGACGATACTCGACCAAGTTGCGCCGAAGTCATGGGTCACGAAGACATAAGGTGTGCTGTCACCCAATTTGTGCTTGTCGACGGCGACAAAGGCAGTGCCCGGGTCGAAATGCGATGCCTCGATGGAATTGACGCGACCCCACTCCGGCATCTTGGGCGGCGTGATTTTCTTGTAGGTCTTGCCGGCATCGAGCGTCAACCAGACCAGTCCGTCGTCGGTTCCCAGCCAGATTTCACCTTTGCGCAGTGGCGACGGCGCAATCGCGTAGATCACGTCGTAATATTCGACGCTCGCATTGTCCTGGGTAATCGGACCGCCGGATGATTGCTGCCTGGACTTGTCGTTGCGGGTCAGATCCTGGCTGATGACGGTCCAGCTCTTGCCACTGTCCTTGCTCACCATGAGGAACTGCGAACCCAGGTACAGCGGATGCGAATCCTCCCCTGCCCACGACGCAAACGCAAACGGATCAGTCCAGGTGAAGCGGTACTTCACGTCCTTCGCGGCGTACCCACTGTTCGCATTCGACCACGGCGCAATGTCCTGTATCGTCCTGGTGCGCATGCTGTAACGCGTCAAGCCGCCCGAATATCCTCCCTCCACTATGTAGTCGGGGTCATTCGGATCGGCGAACACGTAGCCTGACTCGCCATCATCCCCACCCACAACAAACACGTCCTTCGCGGAAATGCCGCCCAGACCACGGCTTGCCGTGCCAAACGCACATCCGGAGGGACAATCCTGGGTGGACGCGTAGATGTTGTACGGAAAACGATCATCTGTCGAAATGTGATACAGCTGGCCAATGGGCAGGTTGTAATACTTGCCCCAGGTCTTGCCGCCATCCACGCTCGTCACGACGCCCTGGTCATGGCCCTGGACCATCAGATCGGGATGCAAGGGGTTCATCCAGAATGCGTGATTGTCGCCCCCCGGAAGCACAACTGCATTCCAGGTGCCGCCACCGTCAGTGGATTTGAAGAACCCGGTATTCGTTGCATACAGGGTGTTCGCGTTCGTCGGGTCGGCAAACACGTTGGTGAAATACCACGCGCGTCCACGAATGCGCTGGTCGGCGCTGATCAGCTTCCAGTCCGTACCGCCGTTGTCCGAGCGAAACAGACCGCCGTCTGCGGCCTCGATGAGCGCATACACGACCTGTCCATGCGAGTCCCCGCCCGCCACGGCAACACCTATTTTTCCCAGGACGCCGGAAGGAAGGCCATGGCCCTGCAGGCGGACCCAAGTCTTGCCCTGGTCTGTCGATTTGAACAAACCGTCGCCTTCGCCGCCGCTCGACATGTGCCAGGGCTTGCGGTACATCGTCCACATGCCTGCATACATCACCGACGTATTCGACGGGTCCATGGACAGATCGATGCCGCCGGTCTGTTCATTGACATACAAGGTCTTGTCCCAGGTCTTTCCGCCATCGGTCGAGCGAAAGATCCCGCGATCCTTGCTCGGACTGTAGATGCGCCCGAGCGCCGCCACCATCACCACGTTCGGATCTTTCGGATCCACGACAATCTTCGCGATGTGTCGCGTGTTCTTCAGACCCATGTTGGTCCAGGTCTTTCCGCCATCGAATGATTTGTACACGCCATCGCCAAAGGTGGCGTCGCTGCGCGGATCCGCCTCGCCCGTGCCGACATAGACAATATTCGGGTCGGAGGGGGCCACGGCGATGGCACCGATGGAGGATACCGGTTCGTGATCGAAAGTCGGTTCCCAGGACAAGCCGGAGTTGGTTGTTTTCCAGACCCCGCCGTTCGCGCTGCCGAAATAATACGTGCGCGGTTGAGTCGGCACTCCAGCTACCGCCAGGACACGGCCGCCATCGAAAGGGCCTATCTGGCGCCAGCTCATGTGCGCATACACGTCGGGCGCCACGGTTTGCGCCGCGGCACTGACGAAAGCCATGAGGAGCAAAACGCCGACGCCAGACAGGGTTCTTGCTCTGGTGGAAATACTCATGACCATGATCCTTCGTTTGCGCAAGTGTCTGTGCCAATGCCGAACGGACTTCGGTGCGGCAATCGACCGCGAACCCGAGTCAACCCCACCGTGCTGGTTTTTACCAACCCCGGTTTTCGAACCCCGAATCTTACTGCTTGAGGAAGACGCGGCCGCCGCCATCTCTGGCCACATTGGTAAGCACCGAACCCCATCGATTAATACTACGCAGCGCGCTGGATCGATGCAACGGACGCAAGGCGTGCATGCCGAAATCGTGCCCGGGTTGAGTCCGTGAATCGGACTCCCCAAGGCCGAAGTTCGTGGAATTGATTCATGCCTCTGGGTTTTCGGAATGGTGCATCGCGGCGGAAGACGACGTATGCGTGCGCCGGTCCTCGCGGCTCAGCTGACAGCCGGCTGCAGCTTCAAGGCCAGCGTGTAGCGCGGGGCGTAGCAGATCCTGTTAGGTGGCCGACCCACGTGGGGGATGCCGCCGTCGAACACTACCAACCGGCCAGGTTTGGGCGTGACCACAACCTCGGCGTCCATTTGCGAGTTGTAGAACAACGTCTCGCCGCCCCATTCGGCGTTCCACTCGGGAGCGATGTACCACAGGGCAGTCAGCCCTTTCTCGCCAGGTTGGGTGTCGGTGTGAATGAACAGCATGTCGCCGTACGCAGCGTGGTTGCAGTAGCTGCGGTAGACCCGGTAAGCGGCACCATCTTCAAAATCGCGCACAGCCTCCAGGGTCGGCTGATAAACCGCCAGTTGCGGTGCGGTTTCCAACGGAATGTTCAATTCCCAGTGGCGAAACCCGGCGGTGTCAGCGCGCGCGACTTCATCCCGGACGAAGTTGGCGCCCATGAACGCGTCAGTGAGCTGCTTGACGTGCGGCAACGCCACCAAGCCGTCATACACACGGATCGGGCGGCCTTCGACCAGCACGGATCGAGTCATTGGCATGGCGACGCTTCCCGGATACTCGAAACAGGATAGGTGGGCCTTGCGACACGATCAAGCATTCTTCATTTGACCCGGCCTCTTTCGAGTCGCACGCCCCTGATCTTGAGCCTGCGCTTGTCCGACGCAGCACGGCGGGCCTTCACTTGTGGGTTGGCGGCCCACTGTCGTAGCCCCAGTGGGCCAGCATGGGCTGCAGGATCGGAAGCACCGGGTCGAAATAACGCGCGTAGTGTCGCCAGTGGTCCACGCCCTTGGCGCTGATCGGCTCGATCACCTGGGTGTAACTTGGCGTGCGGATGTGGCCCTTCTGCCGCGCACGCTCGGCGAATCCCAGCATCGCCTCAGCATCACCGAGCTCGAGAAATGCCGCAATCCTGGCCGTCTGTGCCGGAGGATCGGCGACCAGATCTTCATAGCGGGACACGAACACATCGGGGCCGAACAATGCTGCATGATGCAACCAGTTGTCCATCGCGGCGACGTAGGCGTGGGCAAGGTTCTCGAGCGACCTGCAGGCAGCGACCAACGGTGCGGAACGAAAATTCTGCAGGTAGCAACTGAGGATGACGTCGCACGGATGACGCAGGACGAGGATGAATTTCGCATGCGGAAAGATGCGATGGATCATCGGCAACCACGACATGTTGAGCGGATTCTTGTCTACCAGCCGCGTACCCCACTGTCGCGCCACTTTCCCGCAGGCCAGGACGACATAACCCTTGCGCAGTTCGTCGCAATCGCTTTGAACGAGCTTGTGCAGGTCCCGCGGGATTTCCAGGCCAACGCCTTCCAATTGACCGGCCAGGATGTTCAGGAACGGGCGCTCGTCCATCGACTGCAGGTCCGGGTGCGCATCCAGCATCTGCTCGAGGAGCGTGGTGCCCGAGCGGGGAAAGCCCACCACGAATACCGGCGACTGGCTGCGGTCGGGCGCTTTCAACTCCCGCCAACCGCGATAGTCGTCCTCACTCACGCGATCGTCGACGTGTGGCAGCAGCGGCGCGTCCGCGTCCAGCAGGTACGGATTGGACAGACGCAGTTGCCGGATCTGGATCGCGTGCGCCGTCTCCAGCGCCCGCATGGTCGCTGCTGCATCACCGAGCCGATCGCAGGCGCTGGCCAGCGAGAAATAATATGCGTCATGGGCTTCATGCCCAGGGCCAACCTTTTCCAGCAGCGCGCGCGCGGAAGCGTATGACCGCCGGCGCATGGCAAGCTGGGCCTGCTGGCTTTCCACTTCGCGGCCGATGCCGGGATCGGCGTCATTCGGTACAGTTGCAAGCACCACTTGCAGCTTGGCCTGCGCCTGGCCCAGACGGTTGACACGTTCGTATACCCTCGCCAGCAACAGTTGCGCGGACCAATCGTCGGGCGTACGCCGCACCAGATCCTCCAGCAGTTCAATACTGTCACCGAGTTCGCCGACCTGGACCAGCAGCCTGGCCAACTCCCCCAGCAAGTCGTCCGAAAGGGGCAACCATTCGCGCCACTTTTGCAGCAACGCATCGGCTCGGTGGTCCCGACAGGCCAGGCACGCCCGCGCTGCGTGGAGGCGGACCACGATGGAATCGGGCGCCAGCTCGTGCGCGCGCATCAAGGTAGTCTGCGCAGCCATCGGTTTGCTGTTTTGAAGCTGCATCAGGCCAAGTTCGTCCAGTCTGTCGGAATCGTTCAGCGCGAGGCGAACTGCAGTTTCCGCGGCCCGCTCCGCAGCTTCCTGGTCACCCACGCGATCTAGCGCCGAGGCATAGTTGGACCAGTGCACGCTGTCCTCGGGGCACAACTCGACGAGACGGGCGAAAATCCCCACGGCATCGCGTTGCCGCCCCTGCCGATGCAGACCGAGCCCCAGCAACAGCAAAATGTCGGGTTCATCGGGGGCTTGTTCCAGCGCGGTACGGCAGCGGTGTTCCGCAGCGACCAGATCGCCCGATTGCAAGGCGGCCACAATGGGGGCGATCAGAATGTCATCGGCCATCTTGCTCACGTCTCCGGCATTGAAAAACAGCGGCGGCTAGCATACCCGGCTCGTCCTTGAACCTGCAGCATCTCGTAGTTTGCGGCGAACGCCGGTCGGAACGCGAGTGTCGTGCCATCCCGGCATCGCCGACTGATCGTGTCGAGGTCGTCTGGAGTGCCGATTGCGCAACGAGAGCGACTTGTCGTTGTTTACAATATGCTGAAGAGCCTTGCGCGCGAACCGGGTGGCGCATTGGCGTGTGCAGGAATTTCTCGTCAAGACAGGTTTACCAGATGGTTCCGTCGTCGCCAACTCAAACTGTCACGGCATTGCGAGCCGCCGCCGGCTTGTTCCAGGCGGGCCGACATGCCGAAGCGCGCGAGGTACTGCGCACTCTGTTGCAGACCCAGCCGGGACTCGCTGAAGCGCATCGGATGATGGCGGGCTCATTTTTCCAGACTGATGATTACGCTCACGCGCAGCACGCCTTGGAGGCGTGGCTGCGGATACAGCCGGATAATGTCGAGGCACACGTTTTGCTGGGTCGGGTGCTGGGCGAATCGGGGCATCCTGCCGAGGCCGAACGCGCCTTGCGACGAGGGTTGGGCCTGGACCCGGGCAGTTTGCCGGCCGCATCTGCCCTGGCGCACATGCTGCTGACTGCAGGCCGCCCCGGCGACGTACGCGAGTTGTTGGAATCGCTATTCCAGGCTCGCCGAGGCAACCCGGAGGTGCTGATGCTTTACGTTCATGCGCTGATGGCGCTGGGGCAGACCCTGCAGGCCGAGGCAGCGTTGCGCCGTTGGCTGCAACTCGAGCCGAACAGTGATGACGCCCGCCTGCGACTGGCAGCGGTACTGGCCGACACTGACCGGTACACCGAGGCCGCTGCCGAGGCGCGTGCGAGTATCGCAAAGGCCGGGAAGACACCCGAGGCAGGGTTCGTGCTGGCACGCGCCTTGATGGGCCAGTGCAGGTTCGAGGAGGCCGAGACGGAGTTGCGACAGGTGGTGCGGGCACAACCTGCCCACGCCACGGCGCAAGCCAATTTGTCTGAATTGGTGTGGATGCGCAGCGCTGACGCCGATATCGCCTGTGCAGAACTGGACGCGGCATTGCAAAAGCAGCCGCAGTTGCACTCGTTGCGTATCTGCAAAGCGCGGTTGCTGCTGAGCGCGCAACGCTCTACCGACGCGCTCGCCACCATTGAGACCGGATTGCGACTGGCGGAGGAGGATCCCGATCTGCTCAGAGCCGCCAGCACGATTGCGCTCGACTTCGACGGTGCCCATGCTCTGGCTTGCGCTCAGCGCCTGGCTGCCATCGTGCCGCACGATCGTGACGGACAAGTTGCGCTCGGCAACGCATCCCTCGCCGCCGGAAGAGGCCGGGCTGCCCTCGAGGTGGCTGAGTCCCTGCACCGGGCGAATCCCGTGGATGGGCGAGCACTCGCGATGAAGGCGGACGCCTTGCGCATGCTGGGGGATTCGCGCTATCGGGACCTTCTTGATTATCAGGGCCTGGTCCGCGCCACCTGCATCGACGTCCCGGATGGCTGGCCAGATCTTGCGGCCTACCTTGCCGACCTGGTCCTTGATCTGACGGACGCTCATACATCGCGCGCGCACCCGATCCGCAATTCGCTGCGTGGTGGAAGCCAGGTGCAGTTGGTTCCGCGGGCTTCCCCATCGCCCGCGATCCGCGCCTTTCCGCAGGCCATTGACGGACCGATCAGTCGCTACATGGAGGCAATCGGCCACGGCTCCGATCCGATGAGGTGTCGCAATGCGAAGCGCTACCAGATCAGTGGAATGTGGTCCGTGCGGCTGCGTCCGCATGGTTTTCATGTCAACCACTACCACTCGGAAGGCTGGATTTCGTCAGCCTGCTATCTGCACCTGCCGCCAGCGGTGGCTCAGCAGGATGGTGAAGGCTGGATCAAGTTCGGCGAACCTCCCTTCCCGACAGATCCGGTCCTGGGGCCGGAATACTTCATCAAACCGGAACCCGGGCTGCTGGTCTTGTTTCCCTCCTACATGTGGCACGGCACCGTGCCGTTTTCCGGGACGGCGGAAGACCACAGGCTGACCATCGCCTTCGACGTAATTCCTGCCAGCGCCGACTGACAATGACCCGCGTAGGATCCGTTGACACCCGCAGCGAGTTCGGCCACCACCAATTGCTGGAGTTGTCCTGACGCACACCAGGCCCCTCCGCCGCCCTCAAGAAACGCATTTTCTCCCAACTTCAGTCCCGCAAAAACGGCGCATCGACTGGATCCGTTGCAGCGTGTCTTGGGTCGCCAGATCACTCAGGTGTAGCACGGCTGCATGATCTGGCTTCGCCGAATGATTGACAGCGCCAGCGGCGGGCGGCGATCGATCAGCCACGACCGATTGAAGAACCCTGCTTCATCAGCATGGGCGTCATCGACGGTTCGCCACCGTGATGCCTGAGATCCGGGGTGGATCAGCACATCGTCATGACGGGGCCTTGCATCTGGTCCGACGACCACGGTACTCGCAATCCTGCGGCGCAAAAACTGGGGCCGGACGTGCTCCGCCGCACAAAGAGCGATACTCACTCAAAAAAAATGGCCCGCATGGAAGTCCCATGCGGGCCTTGGAGTTGGAACATTAACGCTGAAAGTTGCGAAAACTCAGAACGAAACCGTGACGCGACCCCAGAAGTAACGACCCAGTACATCGAAGTCAGCCGGGTCGGTGTTCGCGTTCAGCGAGTTGTTGGCGTAAAGCAAGGGCGGCTGCTTGTCAAACAGGTTGTTGACGCCGAATTCCACCTTGGTCTTGTACGGCTTGATGTTGTAGCCGAGGGTGACGTCGCTGTAAGCGTGCGTCCCGTAGTGGAACACCACGCCAGGCCGACCCGGATAGGCGGTCGACTGCTGACTCAGGTCTGCGGAGCCCATGTTGAACTTGTCGGTGGCGCGGAAGCGCCACGATGCGTCCCAGCCGCCGAGTTGCCAGTTCGCTGACGCCTGCGCGGTCCAGCGCGGGAAGAAGCACAGGCCCCCGATGTTGTCCGGACAAGCCGACTGCAACCCCGACCCCAGCCCGCCCATCACGCCAGCCCCCTCGAAGACCCGGTTCGCACCAGTTCCCGGTGCAATCTGGACCTGGTACTCGGTCATGTAGGTGACGTTCGCCAGGACGGTGAACTGACCCCAACCAAAGTCAGGTAGCCGGTAGCTACCGGAAAAGTCCGTACCCTTGACATCAAGGCGCCCAAGATTGGTGGTAGGCAGGAACACGCGCTGAATCTGCCCGACGGAGCCGCCGCCGGAATATCGGTGAATGAGCGGGCAATATGCAGCTATGCCGTTGTAGCAAAGATCCAGCACCGTCTGCTCGCCCGGTATCGTGATCGTGTCATTCAGGTAGATCCGCCAGTAGTCCAGGCTCAGTGACAGGTTGGGGACGAACTCCGGCGAATACACCGCACCAAAGTTGAAGGACTTGCCCTGCTCCGGCTTGAGCGGGAAGTTCAGATATTTGGACCCCGAGAACAGACCGTTGCCTTGGTCGTGGGTCGCCACCGTCTGGTTGCGGAACGTGCCGTCCAGCGGCACGTACTGGCACGCCGGGTTCGCTTTCGTTGCACCGTCACACGGGTCGCTGCTGAGGCTCGAGGTGCTGCTGGAGGGCAGCCCGAAAATGTCCGCGATGCTCGGAGCACGAAACACTGTCGCCACGGTCCCGCGCAGGAGCAGGTCGGTGATCGGCTTCCATTCGAAGGCGACCTTCCAGTTGTTGGTGCTGCCGGCCAGGTCATACTTGGAATAGCGGTCACCGAGGGTGACGTTCAGCGATTTCGCAAATGGCATGTCCTGCAGGATCGGGATAAACAGCTCGCCGTAAACCTCCTTGACGTTGTCCTTGCCCCTCAGCGCAGATGCGCAGCCTGCTCCCGGGCAGTTCCCGGTGGTCGGATCAATCAGCTGCTCGAAGGGAATGGTGTTGTTGGTGTATTCATTGCGATAGTTGAGACCCGCCGCGAGCTGCACCGTGCCGGCGGGAAGGTCGACCAGCCCGCCGCTGACATCGAGATGGAATTGCCGCTGGAGAGTCCACTGCTGGATGAGGGTGGCCGTGTTCGCCTTCTGCAGCGCGGCTTGAGCGGACGGGGATTCGCCGTTGAACGGATTCCACGGCACGCAGGAGTCGAGCGAGATCGGCGCGCTGGCCGTGCCGCACTGCACGACGCCGTCGCCGTTCAGGAAGGAAGGGCCCACGCCCGGTGCCAGCAGGCTGCCGCTGGGGGAGCCGGTCGAGCTGGACGTGAACGTGTAGTAGCCGTAATTCACACCGGCATCCCACGTCCAGTCCTTTTGAAGGATCTCCAGCGATCCTTTCACGCCTGCCTGCAACTGGGTGGTGTTCTGGCTGGCAGAGGAGACACGGTTGCCGCCTGCTACCTCGCGAAAAGCCACGGCATTACCGTTGTCACCCGTGAAGTCGATGCCAAACGGATTGTAGTAGCTCTGCGCCGAGATCGGCTGGTCCGCACTGACACCGTAGATGTTCGGCGCAAGCTGCAACGATGCCGTCGACTTGTTGAAGTACGTGGTCATGTAGGCATCAACGTGGTCGCTCAGGTGATACGTACCCTTGAAGAACGCGTTCAGGCGTTCCTGCGGCGCCACCAGCGCTTGTACCGTCGCATAGTTGTAGCGGTCGTCGGCTCCAAAGCAGTGGAAGTCGCCTGCGCCGAGGACAGGTTTGCCGGAGATCACCGCGTCATGGTTTGCTGCGAGCCTGGTTCCGCCCGGGCAGCCAAATCCGGCAGCAACACTCTTCGGGAGCGTGATCTTGCCAAATCGCCCGTTGGTGGAACCGCCGGGGACGACGCTCAACGGGCCAGTCGGATCACTGCTGGAGGTAAGCGACAACGCACTCTGAGAGAACTTGCGGTCGCCCTGCAAGACAATGTCCATCCGGTTGTAGCTCAGACCAGCAAACAGGCTGCCCTTGTCGCCGCTTTGCCCGAACACGAAACTGCCACCGCGCCTCTGCCCGTCACCGCGATCGGACTCGCCGTAGTTCACGGAAACCTGTGCACCTTGGTAGTTGGACTTCAGGATGACGTTGATCACGCCACCGATCGCGTCGGAGCCGTAGACCGACGAGGCACCATCGGTCAGTACTTCGATCCGCTCCACGGCAGCGGCAGGGATGGAGTTCAGATCCGTGTTAAGAACGCGCTGGCCGTCGACCAGCAACAAGGTACGGTTTGAGCCCAGACCGCGCAGGCCAGCCAAGGTGCGACCGGCTGGAACTGCACCCGGGGAGTTGTGGTTGTTGACCGTGGGCGTCAGCAGGCCACCAGTGATCGCTGGCAGGTTCTGGACGACGTCACCCAAAGTCTGCTTGCCGGTCGCCTCGATCTGCGCGGCCGACACGGTAATGACGGGGTTGGAGGTTTCAAGATCCACGCGGCGAATATGGGAGCCGGTGACCACCACCGCATTCAGCGTTTTCGCCTCGCTCTGCTTGGGCGGCGGCGGCGGCGCGGCTTGGTCCTGTGCGTGGACGCTACCCGCAAGCCCCATGGCTACGACCGCACCCACGGAAAGCGCCGTGCGGACGGCAAGAGAAAGCTTGTTTGGATCGAATCCCATGAAGTTCTCCAGTTCTGATAAGTTGACAACATTCAGTACTTTAGTTATGCAACGGCGTCGCTAGTCCCCATCTTCAACCTTGATGCGCGCCCTCTCCCCATCGCAAATAGATACGCAGCCACCTTGCCAAACATGCGTCCTGCCATTCCGGCGCGAGTGCACGTGTCAAAATAGTGCCTTGAAACCAGATCGGAACGTCTCCGTTTCACCAGCCTGATTCCCCGCTTACACCGTTTTTTATCGTTCCTACACCGAAATTTAACGCGTGCGTAGCAGTTGATAACATCAGCTGCACGCAGGAGTCAACAGAATTTCTGACGCGATTTCTGATTAGGTAAAATTCCGCATCGTACGCGTCAAATACGAGCCAACAGCCGGTCAAATACTGCTCACGCCATACCGGTCGAAAATAGAGCCTGACCTTGCTGCCAACCTTGCTTTCAACGCCTTCGGTGGCGGACGTCCAATTGGCTGTAAGCGCGCTGCTCTCCATGGAGCAACCGCCACGACGCGTTGGCTTGCCGAATCTGCTGGATATCTACGAACTGGCTGACGTCGGGCACTCGCGTCGGCATCCCCCCTTGAACCGTTCGATACGGGAATTTGTTCCGGCAACGCTCGGAGAAGGCAGAGATGGCCTTCCTCTCCGCGGACGCGCGATTGCTTCGGTGCTGCTCTCCAACACGCGTCAGATGCGCAACCCATCAGTGGCGCGGACAGCAAGGCCCTGGTTGTCCCGGACCCGGCCACCGCACCGCCCGAGCGGCTCGTTCAGTGCCCTGCTTTCAGCATCCTCGCCAAGGCACCGCGATCCTTGCGGCTGGTGCCGCGCAACTGCTGCGCTGCGTCCATCACGGTGGGACTGGGGGCAGTGTCTATCTCCATGACCTGATTGAGCAGCATGGACAGCTGCAGGTTCACGCCGCGCAGGCCGACCTTCCCGGCCTGGTCTTCGATCTCCCGCGCCTTCGCGCTGCCACCAGATTTGTTGGCGGCAACGACAGCTGCTTGCATGTCCTGCAGCACCTTGGCATTGCTGTCGATGTCGGACCTCAGCTCAAGCGAAAACCGCACATTGGCCGCTAGCGCGCTCGGTGTACTGCCCGAATTGGGATCAGCCTGCACCGTGAGCGGCACGCTGTAACTCTTGTCGTTGACCGTCAGCACGACGCGGTACTGTCCTGGCAGCACCAAGGGCCCGATCGGCGCGCGCGGTGTACGGTCGAGTACGCCGGGCTCGCCCCAGTCCGGGGCTCCGGCCGGAGCCGTGTACCGAAGATCCCAAACGAAGCGGTGAGCTCCGCTCGTAGCCGCCAGGCTATTGGGTGGCGACGTGTAGTAATCGGGAAAGTTGGGAAGTGGCATCAATGCCGGCTCGTCGGCACTGGAATAGCGCCGCACCTGATGACCTGCAGTATCGTAAACGGCCAGCGTCACGGGCGCGCTGACGCCTTCGCCGAGCCAGTAGTCGATGATGGCGCCGACCGGAGGATTCGCCGAGTGCGGAACTTCCGGCGGGCGCGCTTCACCCGGGTAGGTCCCCAGGCGCAAGCGCAGAGCAGGCTTTGGCGCGTACAGGTGGACCGGGCTTTGCGCGATTGCGACGCTGGCTTCGTGCAAGGGCTCGATGTCGTCGAGGATCCAGACCCCACGCCCGCTGGTGGCGACGATCAAGTCGCCATCATGCACGACCATGTCGCGCATCGAGGTTGTGGGCAAGTTGCCTTGTAGTGACTGCCAGCCGTGGCCATCATCGAAGGATACGAAAACCCCCTGCTCGGTCCCCGCGTACAACAGACCCTTTCGCGCGGGATCGGCGCGCACGACGCGCACGTAATCTCCTTCCGGGATGCCTTGGGCGGCCGAACGCCAGTGTTTGCCGGCATCATGCGTGATGTAAATGTAAGGCTTGAAGTCATCAACCTGGTGACGGTCGACGGTCACGTAGGCACTCGCCACATCCTGCGCGTCCGCGTCGATCGTGTCGACGCGGCTCCAGGGACCGATTCCAGGCGGCGTCACGTTCTTCCAGTGCACGCCGGCGTCCTCGGTAAGCCACAGGCGTGAATCGTCGGTGCCGGCCCAGAGCACGCCGTCCTTGACACGGGATGGCGCGAGCGCATAGACAACCGAATAGCCACACGCAGCCGCCGTCTTCCGAGTGGGCTCACCCGTGCATTTCGCATCGACGTTCTTGTACGTGAGCAGGGGACTGATCGCGTGCCAGGTCTGACCCGCGTCGGTGGTCTTCAGCACCTTCTGCGCGCCCATGTACAACGTATCCGCCTGGAACGGTGAGAGAGCGAAAGCGGTGTTCCAGGGATAGTAGTAACTCGTGGCAGTCGGCACGGCGCCAAACGAACTGATCGGGTTCGGCGAAATGTTCGTCGTGATATTGGTGCGGACGTTGTAACTCGTGATGTCGCCGCCTGAGCCCGCGCCATAGATGATCGACGGATCATCCTTGCGCGGGAACAGATAACCGGATTCGCCACCCCCGACCGGCTTCCAGTCGTCGTTGGTGATGGTGCCGGAGAGCCCGCGGGACGTAATCATCATCGCGCCCGAATCCTGCTGGGTGCCATAGATCCAGTAGGGCGTCCGGTCGTCCACACCGATGTGGTAGATCTGTGCGGTGGGCTGGTTGAACCAGCTTGACCAATGGGTGCCGTCATCGAGACTGACAGAGGCGCCCTGGTCGGAAACGAGAATCAGGTGGTCCGGGTTGCCCGGATCCATCCAAAGGGCACGCATATCGTCGCCGCTGGGTGATCCCTTGATCGAATCGAAATGCGCACCGCCGTCGCGCGAGCGGTACAGCGAAGTATTTGGAATGAAGATGAGGTTGGGGTTTTTCGCATCGGCGTAGATGCGTCCGAAGTACCAGCCGCGTCCCGACAATCGCGGATCGGCATTGATCAGGTGCCAGCTGTTGCCCGCATCATCGGAGCGATACACGCCGCTTCCCTGTCCTGCCTGGTTTGCTCCGCCAAGGGAATTTCCGGCGCTGACGATCGCATACAGACGGGGACCCGCCGCCGTGTCGGAAACGGCGACACCGATACGGCCCATGTCCGCTGGCAGCCCGTTCGAGGAGAGCTTCTGCCAGGTCTCGCCGCTGTCGCTCGAGTGGTAAATCGCACTCCCCGGACCATCGACCGGCGGATACTGCCACCATGGCGTCCGTTCGGCGTTCCAGGTTGTCGCATACAGGCTCGACGGGTTTGTTGGGTCGCGCGCCAGATCCACTGCGCCGGTATGCTCGTCCACATACAGGGTGTGCTTCCAGGTCTTGCCACCATCCGTGGTCAGGAAGATGCCACGCTCCTTGTTCGGTCCCCAGATGTGGCCGAGTGCCGCAACCACCACGTGACTGGAATCCTGCGGATCAACGAGCAGGCGGCCGATGTGGCGCGTGTCGTCGAGACCAATATGCAGCCATGTCTTGCCGCCGTCATCGGAACGGTACATGCCATTGCCGTATGTCGCGTTCGAACGGATCGACGCTTCTCCCGTACCGACGTAGACGACGTCGGGGTTGGAAGGCGCGACACCGATCGCACCAATGGAAGCCACAGGTTCGTGCTGGAACAACGGCTGCCAGGTAACGCCCGCATCGGTCGTCTTGAACAGGCCACCTCCTACGCCACCGAAATAGCCGACATTCGGCTTGCCGGCAACGCCGTCGACGGAATCGACTCGTCCGCCGCGATAGGGGCCGACCTCGCGCCAGGATAATGAATTCAACAAGGATGGCGAGACGGACTGCGCGGTCGCCACGCTGGCGACAACCAACATGGCTCCGGCAAGAAACGATCGGAACATGGCATTTTCCTTAGGCAAATGACGAGCGGCAGGGTGGTACCCGGCTCTGGCTATGTTGAGATGAAGAGACATGAATGATCCATGCCGCGTTTGTTTCAGGCGGTCAACCCTTCGCCTTTGTCTGCAAGTCAAGCTGATCCAGGCCGGCAGATTTCAATTCGCCATTCAACCGCGGCAAATCGGCAGTCTTCAGGCTGCGCCACTTTGACAGCGCGCTCTCGAGCATCTTCTGGTATTTGGCCAATGTCTGCTGCTTGCCGCTGGACGGCGCAGCATCTGCGCTTTCCACCGAGGCACCGAGGTTGGCATACGCACCCTGCAGATACAGCAAGCTGACAAAGTCCGTGGTGGGAAGTCCGATGGAATTGGCGGGATTGTCTTCGGGCTTGACGCCCGCAATCGCGTCAATCCTGGCGATCAGGTCGTCAATCTCGCGGGCGAGGATGCCTGGCGCCTTGGCACGTGCGTTGGTCAACTGGGCACGCAGATTGCCTGCCTGCGCGGACTCCTCGGCAATGTTCAGCCGCTCACGCTCGATGGCCCGCCCCAGGTCAAATTGCTGCTGCAGTGCCTGCGGCGAAATTTCTATCCGCGGGTCTTCCTTGATCTCGAGCGGCTGGCTATAGGTATGTCCGCCAACGCTGAGCTTCACCGTGTAACGCCCCGGCAGCGCCCAGAGACCGTCGCCGTTCATGAACCGATACATGCCGTTGCCCATGAGAGCTTTCGGCAAGGCGTAGTGCAAATTCCAGACAAATCGGTGCATGCCCGCCTGGCTGGACAACGTGACCACCCTGGGCGTCCAGTCGGGAGTGATCGGCATGGTTTGCAAATCGAGCTGCGGCGCGGGGTCTGCACTGGAAAAGCGCTGCACCGGCTGACCCTCGGAATTCATGATTTCAAGGCTTACGGGCGTCGAAGCATTGGCTTTGACGTAGTAATCGATCAGGGCGCCATCGGGAGGATTGTGGGCCTGGGGCTCATCCTTCGGAAACGGCGTGCTTAGAAAACCGCCGGGGCGGACCCGATACGCAACGGCGGGCTTGAACAGGGTCGCCGCGGACTGACTGACATCCGCGTCCAGCTGACGCAGTGCGGTGACATCATCGAGTATCCAGAAAGCGCGTCCGAAGGTGGCCAGCACCAAGTCGTCACCATGCACGTTGATGTCACGCATCGAGGTGACCGGCAGATTCAACTGCAGACTCTGCCAGTTTGCGCCCTCGTCAAGCGAGACATACACGTGCTTTTCCGTGCCCGCATACAGCAAGCCCTGCTTCTTCGGGTCCTCACGCACCACGTTGACGAAGTCCCCCGCGGGAATGCCACGGACTGCCAGCTTCCAGGTCTTGCCTGCGTCATGGGTAACGTAAATGTAGGGCTTGTAGTCGTCCAGCCGATGCCGGTCGATCGCAGCGTAGGCGGTCTGGGCATGAAAGTGCGAGGCCTCGATGATTCCCACTTTCGACCATGCGGACAGGCGCTCGGGCGTGACGTTCTTCCAATGGGCGCCTTCGTCATGGGTCAGCCAGACCAGGCCATCGTCCGTGCCAGCCCAAATTTCTCCTTTCTGGATGGGTGAAGGCGCAATGGTGTAGATCACGCCGCGGCGTGACCCCTGTATCACGGTGTCCTTGGCTGTTATCGGATCCAGATTGGACGGCACCCCGGGATTTTCGCGCGTCAGGTCCGGACTGATCACCGACCAGCTTTGGCCGCCGTTGGCCGTACGGAAAATCATTTGGTGCGCGGAATACATGACGTGTGGATCGAGCTGCGAAAACATCACTGGCAGCGTCCACGTGCTCCGATACGTGATGCCCGGATATTCCAGCGTCGGACTGACATCCTCGACCTGCTTGGTCAGGGTGTCAAACCGGGTCACGTCGCCATTGAACGGCCGCACGATGGCGGGACCAAAAACATAACGGGAATCCAGTGGATCCGGGGCGATATAGCCACTCTCCCCCCCGGTCGGAATGGGCAGAAAATCCATGGCGCTGATGCCGTCGGTGTAATCACCATAATCGGTACGGCTCGGCAGTTTCACGGACAGTGAATCCTGCTGTGCACCGTAAACATTGTAGGGAAACTGGTTGTCCGTGGTCACGTGATAAAACTGGCCCGTCGGCTGGTTGTACCAGGAACTCCACGTCTTGCCGCCGTCCAGGGTGATCGTGGTGCCCTGGTCTACCCCCAGAATCATGTGCGCGCTGTTAGCGGGATCGACCCACGCAGCGTGGTAGTCGTCGCCTCCCGGCGCGCCCTTGAATGGCAGGAAGCTGCGGCCGCCGTCGGTCGACTTGTAAGCCGCGGTATTCATGATGTAGACCACGTTCGGGTTTTGCGGATCCACCGTCACGCCGCCGAAGTACCACCAGCGCGCCCAGATGCGTGAATCACCGGTCACATGAGTCCAGTTGCCGCCGCCATCGTTTGACCGGTACAGGCCTCCCTCACCTTCCTTTGCGGCCACGTTAGCGTAGACCACCTGCGGATTGCTGGGTGCCACCGCAAGCCCGATGCGGCCCAACCCGGATCCGGGAAATCCATGTCCGGTCACCGGCTGCCAGGTCTCGCCTCCATCGGTGGACTTGTACAACCCGCTGCCTGGGCCATCGGAGGGCGGGTAAACGCTCCATGGCGGACGGCGCGCTTGCCACAAGGCTGCATAAATGGTCTGGGAGTCACCTCCGAAGGCCAGGTCGACGGCTCCCGTGTCGGCGTTCTTGTACAGGACTTTCTTCCACGTCTGGCCACCATTCATGCTCTTGAACACTCCCCGCTCGGAGTTCGCTGCATAGCCATGTCCGAGCGCGGCGACGTAAACAACATTCGGGTCTTTCGGGTCCACCAGAACGGACCCGATCTGGTACGTGTCTTCAAGCCCGATGTGCGTCCAGGTCTTGCCGGCATCCGTGGACTTGTACATGCCATTGCCGGTGCTGAAACTGGATCGAATGTCGGCTTCCCCCGAGCCCGCGTAAATCACGCGCGGGTCCGACGATGCGACGGCAATGGCACCGATCGAAGCCACCGGCTCCTGGTCGAAGATCGGATTCCACGTACGACCGGCATTGGAAGTCTCCCAGACTCCACCACCGACAGATCCAAAATAGAAGTGATTCGGTTGGCCCGGCACGCCGGCCACCGCCACCACGCGGCCGGCACGAAATGGGCCGATCATCCGCCACTGGAGCCCGGAGTAGAGCGCCGGGTCGATGGATCCGGCTTGCAAAACCAAGGGTGCGCTGACTACCGGCAACGCCAATATCGACAACAGGAGCCAGCGGTGGTTAGTCATGGGTATGTCCAAATGGTAAAAACATGAAGGCAGTGCCTGCGAATCCAACATGCACATCCATCGCGCTACGCCAACGATTTTTGGCCACTCCCAACCGCAGGGAGCCAGGTGGCCAGATCTGGGGCTGTTCAATCATCGTCCGTTGTCCCCAGCGCCAGCATCGATGCGGGCAGGCCCGTGTGTGCGCCCCAGTAATAGATGACCAGCGCGATCGCCGCGACCAGCAGTGAATCCCAGGGGTGGCCGACGATATGCCTGCCACCAAAGGTCCCCAACCAGGAGGCAAGCATGATCAGCGCATAAAAGGCGATCAGCCACAGCGATGAACGCACTTCCTGCGCCACAGCGTCACGATGCGCCGGCGAGCGACGCCGCCACCCGACGTAGACGAAGAACAACACGATCTGCAACCCGAGGAGCCAGGATACGGTGGCCCAGCCGGACCAGTACACGATCAGTGCCGCCACGATGAACGACAAGGGGCCGAGCACGGCGAAACCGCGCACCAAAAATGGGCGCGGCAGTCCCGGCGCGTTGCGGCGCAGGGCGGCCACCGTGATCGGTGCCACCGCGTAGCTCAACACCAGCGCGGCCGACACCACGCCGATCATCGCGCTCCATGAAGGAA
>DASRUB010000386.1:0-2137 GCA_035655635.1 Rhodanobacter sp.
ATCCCCGCGCAGTTGCTGCAGCAATACATCGGCGCGTTGCTGCTCGGCGTGCTTCGTGGCCCACTCCTGCGCCTGCAGGCCGATGAACACGCCCAACACGACGATCAGCAGTTCGACGACGACGGCGGTCCAGTCCTGGCGGCGGAAGTTGGCGGTGATGCGGCGCAGGATCATGGCGACACCTTTTTCACCGCTTTCGGTTCAGCGCCGAGTGCGTCGAGCGCATCCTCGATGTTGCCTTTCACTCCACCGAGATTGAGCCTCGCATTGACGACAAAGCTGTACTGATAACGGAGAGACGCGGCGACCTCCGGATCGCTGCGAAGTGCGGCGGCAACTGTCTTGAGGGCCGCGGGATCGGCCTCGAATTCGCAGCGTTCGACAAAACCGATGATGTAGCCGCGTCCGTCGCGCACGTCGCTGCAGGTCGTGTGCATGGCGATCTGCATGTCCAGCGGGATGATTTCCCGTACGGTCTTGCGATAGTCCGAACCCCGACCCGTCTTGTAGAGATCCTGCGCGGTGTCGAATGCAAAGTACTGCGACAAACCGGATTCGACCGCCCTCTCCGGCAGCAGCCCGAGATGCCCGGAGGAAACGATCTGGTCCCACGTCGCACGCACCGGGGGGTTGTAGATCATTTCCGTTGCGCGATAGGCGTTGACCACAAGCTCGCGCGGATCGGGGTCGGGTTCTCTCAAAAGCTCATCCGTCTTCCGGACGCTTTGCAGGACGGCGGAGTAATAGGCGCTTTCCGCGCTAACGCCGGCGAGATCGGCGTTGAGATCGTGGACCAGTCGTTTCGCGTAATCGTGGCCAAGCTGCACATCAGCCCGGGCCTGGTTCCAGTTGGAGACCTGGATACCGATGAACACGCCCAGTATGACGATGACCAGTTCGATGACGACGGCCATCCAGTCCTGGCGGCGCAGATGCGAGATCACATGGCGCAACATGGTGATGCTCCTTCAGCAATCAGGCACTGCGGTCCACCGCGCTGGACGCGCTTCAGCTCGAAAAACAGCGACAGGCGCGCGTTCATTGGCAAACAAAACCGTCAGGCCCTTTTTTGGGCGCGGGCTTGCACAGGTCCGGCCAGCCAAATTTTTTCCAATACGCAACCATGCCGATGCGCTGCGCGAAACCCTGGAACGCGGGATCCTGGCGCGCCTTGCGCGACCAGGGTTCCGGCTGCCATAGCCAGTTGAGATAGGCGTCGGACAGGCCGCTGTGGCCGTGCTCGTACAAATCGAATGAACGTGCCGGTGCGCCGAGCTGCAGCAGCATGGTTGGCGCCCAATTGTCATCGGCGTGCGTGGCGACGATCTTCAACGCCGCCCGACGTTGCGCGGCATCGCCGTAAGTGCCGCGATAGATCTCCTGCAGGTCCGCAAGAGAAATCTTCGTGCCCATCTTGCTGGTGGAGCTTGCGAAGTCCCGCGCGGAAGCCTGCATATCGCCATGCGCGGCATCGTAGAACTCCAGCATCAACGCACCGAATGCAGAATCCGCCACGCCGGCGCGATGGATGAAGGCCAGTGCGCCGCTCTGATCCCCTTCGCGCCAGCGCAACATGCTCTTGTAGAACAGCAGCAACGGATTGGCCGGGTCGTTCACCAGCGCCGCATCGATACGCGCCTCCGCAGCGCGGGTGCGGCCCATCGCCGCGAGTTCGTTGGCGGCCCAATAATTAACCGCGGAATTCTCCGGCGCCAGTTCCAGCGCGCGCTGCATCGGTCCCACCATGGCGCTGTAGTGCCGTTGCGAAAACTGGTTGTAACTGAGCGTTGCATAGGCTTCCGCGTCGTCCGGATCGAGCGCCAGCGCACGATGTGCGGCGTCGTCGGATATTTTCCAACTCGCGTTCCAGTCGCCGGACACGTATTGCGGCAGCACCGCCTGGGCCACGGCGAGCTTGGACCACGCGCGCGCGAAGTCCGGATCGAGCGCCGTCGCGTGCTGCAATAACGCGATCGCGCGCGGCAGACTGTCGCCGACGCGACGATTTACCAGTTCCTGCGCGGTGATGAAATCCGCGTACGCGTCAGCGCTGCGGGTCGCCACCGGCACCAGCCGCGCGTTCCCGGCATCACCCAGCACCACTTTCAGGTGATCGGTGATCGCCCGGGCGATCCGT
>DASRUB010000387.1:0-15031 GCA_035655635.1 Rhodanobacter sp.
GCGTTGGACCAGCCATCCCAAAAGTCCGCACAGGTCGACGAATCAACTCCCTGGCAATCGCTGGAGCTGCTCGATCCCAACGTCCAGGAACTGTCGATGACGCTGGATCAATTCGGTGCCCGGGGCGAGGTACAGCACGGCCGCGCGCTGTATGAACTCGGCTACCGACTGGCGGTTCTGATCGGCTCGCCGCCACTCGAAGGCCAGTCCCTGCCGATGGGGCCGCATGCCCTGGCCAACGCCTTCCAACTGGCCAGCGCCGAGTTGGAGCTGCCGCACAAGCATCAGCTGTTGTTGCTGCGGCACTTCGATCAGTGGGTCCTGCCGGCACTGGCGACCTTGTACCAGGTCATCAACCTGCGCTGGCAGTCCGAGGGCATCCTGCCGCAGTTGCGTAGCGTGCCGGCACCACGCCATATCAATCAACGGACGCGCCCAGGCATGTCCGAAACCGCGCCAGCCAGCGAACCCGCAGCCTCCGCGCCGGCGGCAGCCGCGGAAAATGCGAACAAGCCACACGGCAGCGCGTCCGGCGGGGATTCCATCCAGGTGCTGGAGTCCCTGCGTGACCTGCTGGCCCAGCGCCGTGCCAGCCAGGGTGGACCCGCCGGCGAGGGCGCCGCTGGCCCAGCTGCCGGGCCGGTCGCCAGCGAGGACGAATTGCAAATGGCGCTGGGCGCGCTGCAACAGCACCTGGCACAGGTCACGGATCATGCCAGTCGCGAGCTGCGCAGCGCGGCCCGCCTGCGCGAGGAGCTGCTGGCCCAGATCAATCTCGGCAGACCCCGCGGTACACCGCTGATCCAGCTCAGCAGCGAACAGGGCGACACGGTGGAGCTCGTTGCCGGTTTGTTCGAGCAACTCGGGCAGCAACTGCAACAAGGCGGTGGTGCGCGCAGCCTGCTCAGCAACCTGCAGCTCCCCATGCTGCGTGCCGCGGTCGCCGACCACACCTTTTTTGAGCAACGCGAACATCCCGCGCGCAAGTTGCTGGAGACCGTGGCCGCCGCTGCCAACGACTGGCTCGATGGCAGCGACGACGAGAGCAACCGCCCGCTGGCAACCAAGCTCGAACAACTGGTCAGCCGCGCCAACCAGGAGCCACCCAGCGCCGGGCTCTACACCACGCTGCTGGCGGATATCGAACACCACCTTGCCCTGCTGACGCGCAAGGCACAGGCCGCCGAACGGCGCCACGTCGAAGCAGCGCAGGGGCGTGAACGGCTGCACCAGGCCCGCCATCGTGCCAGCGCGCTGATGGCCGAACGCTTCGCCCAGTCGCCCCCGCGCGGCCTGTTGCGCGCGCTGCTCGAGCGCGCCTGGTCCGATGTGCTGGCCCTGACCCTGCTGCGTCATGGCGAGGACAGCCATGCCTTCAAGGCTCAGTTGCTGATCACGGACCAGTTGCTCGGCCGCCAGCCCACACACGACCGCCTGCAATTGCAGCAAGAGGTGGAAAGCGGCCTGCAGCAGATCGGCATGCACGCCGAGGAATCGGTGCAAGTAGCGCAACGCCTGCTCGGCGCCGGCACGCCCGACCCTGCGGTCGAGCTGCCCAGCGCCACCGATCTCGCGTTGCGCCTGAAACAGCACCAGCGCCTGGGCGAACAACATGCCGATCGCGAGCCGGCCGATCGCGAGCCGGCCGATCCGAAACCGGCCGATCGGCAGCCGGCCGGCGCGGGTCCCATGCTCAAGCCGGCGCCGGCGCGGACCACCGCAGCGGCGCCAGCGGCCCACCCGGAAATAAAACTGCCCGCGGTCGAGCCACGCGAGCTACACATCGAACAGCATCTGCGCAAACTGCCATTCGGTACCTGGTTCGAGTTCGTCGACCCGGCCAGTGGCCAGGTCGCACGTCGCAAGCTGGCCTGGTATTCGCCGATGTCCGGACGCTGCCTGCTGGTCAGCCGACGTGGCCAGCGCGGCGAGGAAATGACCATGGCGCAGCTGGCCCACGAAGTCGCCAGGGGACGCGCCTGCGAAGTCCCGGCGGAGCCTGATAGCCTGCTCGACCGTGCCTGGCGCAGCCTTACCGGCAGCCTGCGCCAGACCGCTGCAGGCGCACGCCATAACCCGCAGCAGGAGTCCAGGCGCCGATGAGCCCGCCGAACACTCCGGGCAACCAGCGCAGGGCGGCACGCAAGCGCGTACCGGACAACGCCATCGTCACCGACGTGATCCGTGACGAGGTCATCGGTCACCTGGGCAACCTCTCCAGCGGCGGCATGTTGCTGATTACCTCGCAGCCACCACGCAGCGAGGCGCTCTACCAGGTCAGCATCGCGCTGCCGGCCACCGGCCGCGCTCTGGTGCAGTCCCAACCGATTGAGGTAGGCATCCAGGAACAGTGGCACGAGCACGCGGCCAGCTCCGG
This sequence comes from Rhodanobacter sp., assembly GCA_035655635.1. Classification (GTDB taxonomy): domain Bacteria; phylum Pseudomonadota; class Gammaproteobacteria; order Xanthomonadales; family Rhodanobacteraceae; genus Rhodanobacter. Next base: position 2,378 of record DASRUB010000387.1, read on the forward strand.
CCAGATCTGGGCCGGGTTCCGGATCGTCGCGATCACGGACGCCGATGCCGGCCGCCTCGAAAGCTGGCTGGCACAGGGCTGAAGCGCGCGGGCTGGAACTGATGGCACCAGCGCGTCATCATGGTCCTTCGATTTCCGCCATGTCCGCGGGCCCCTCCGCTGTATGCACGCCGTCGCGGCGGCAGGTGCCCATACGGCGATGCCATGCAAGCGATGGCAACCGGGCATGGCCCGCCTCTGCCAGGAGCTCCCCATGCATGATCGACTCGCCACACTTTACCCTCAGCATCTGGCCACGCTGCGTGCGCGCGCCGACCAGGCACTCGCGCTGGGTGGCTTCGATCACCTGCTGATCGCCGCCGGCATGCCGGGGATCAAGTTCCTCGATGACAACCACTACCCGTATGCGGTCAGCCCGCCGTTCAAGCACTGGCTGCCCGTGATCAACGCGCCCGGCAGTTGGATCACCTACACCCCAGGGTCCAAACCAAAGCTGGTCTTCCTGCAGCCGCACGACTACTGGCACGTGGTGCCCGATGCGCCCAGCGGTTATTGGGTAGACCAGTTCGATATCGTCATCGTGCGTACCGCCGAGGATGCGATAGCCGAACTGGCACAGGGAAACTGCGCGACGATCGCAGAGCCGAACGCCACCGTCGCCGGCATCGAGGTCAACAACCCCGGCCGGGTACTGGATTACCTGCATTACCACCGTGCCTGCAAGACGCCGTACGAACTGGAACTGATGCGCGACGCCAGCCGTATCGGAACCCGAGCCCACCGCGCCGCCGAACGAGCCTTCCGCCTGGGCGAAAGCGAGCTGGGCATCCACCAGGCGTATCTGGCCGCTGCCGGCCAGATCGATGCCGAGCTGCCCTACTCCAGCATCGTGGCACTGAACGAGCACGGCGCTGTGCTGCACTACATGGACTTCACTCGCCACCCGCCCAAGCCGGCGCGCTCGCTGCTGATCGACGCCGGCGCCAGCGCCTCGGGCTACGCCAGCGACATCACCCGCACCTACGCCGCCACCGACGCCGGGGAATTCCAGGCCTTGATCGACGCGATGGACGCCAATCAGCAAAGCCAGGTGGCGATGGTGCGCAGCGGTCGCAGCTACGGCGACCTGCACCTGCACGCCCACCAGCAGCTGGGCGCACTGCTGAAGGAGCACGGCTTCATTCGCATGGATGCCGAGTCGGCGGTCGAGAGCGGCGTCACCCGCGCCTTTTTCCCGCACGGCCTGGGCCACTCGATCGGTCTGCAGGTGCACGACGTGGGCGGCTTCGCGAAGAACGAACGAGGCGACACCGTCCCGCGCCCGGAAGGCCACCCGTTCCTGCGCATGACTCGCATGCTGGAGCCGAACATGGTGGTGACGATCGAGCCTGGCCTGTATTTCATCGACATGCTGCTGGCCGAACTGCGCGACAAGCCCGTGTCGAAAGACATCGTCTGGGACAAGGTCGAAGCATTCAAACCATACGGCGGCATCCGCATCGAGGACGACGTGGCGTGCACCGATGACGCCCCGGAGAACCTCACCCGCGACGCGTTCGCGGCACTGACCTGATCGCGTCTCGCCTGCGTCTCAAAGCTTGTAAAGAAATTGACGGGCTGGCGTGGAGTCCAGTTTTTCCTTCCACTGCGAAGCGGGGGAAGGTGCCGAAGGCGGATGGGGGTGCTCTTGATCCTGCTTTTGCACGGCGAAAAGCGCCCCCTTCCGCCCTTCGGGCACCTTCCCCCGCTGTGCGAGGGAAGCAAGAGCACCGTTCACAGCCTTTCAGTGGTAACCCTCGCCCGCCCGCACCTTGCCGCGGAACACCCGGTACGAATACGCCGTGTAGAACAGCACCACCGGGATCATGATGACTGCCCCGACCAGCACGAAACCCTGGCTGGACGGCGGCGAGGCGGCGTCCCAGATGCTCATCGTGGGCGGCACGATGTTCGGCCACATGCCCACCACCAGGCCCAGGAAACCCAGTGCGAAGAAGCTCAGCGACAACACGAACGGGGCCACTTCACGATTGGCCAGCACCGCACGCCACAGCCATGCGGCAACCACCACGGTGAGGATCGGCAGTGGCGACAGAACCAGGAAGTTGGGCCACGCAAACCAGCGATCCATCAGTCGTGAATCCAGGAACGGCAGCCACGCACTGACCATGATCATGAACGCGATCACCGCCAGCATCAGTGGTCGGGTCAGGTCGCGCGCGATGCGTTGCGGGCGGCCTTCGGTCTTCAGCACCAGCCAGGTCGCGCCGAGCAGGCCGTAACCGAACACCAGGGCCATGCCGGTCAGTACCGAGAACGGACTGAACCAGGCAAATGCACCGTGCAGGTATTTGCCGCCTTGCAGCGGCATGCCCTCGACGATGGCGCCCAGCATCAGGCCCTGGGCGAACGCGGCAATCACCGAACCCAGGTGGAACGCCACGCCCCAGATCCGCCGCGAGCTATGCGCGCGGAAGCGGAACTCGAACGCCACGCCACGAAAGATCAGCGCGATCAGCATGGCCAGGACCGGCAGGTACAGAGTGGAGAGAATCGTGGCGTACGCCTTCGGAAACGCCGCCATCAATCCGGCACCGCCCATCACCAGCCAGGTTTCGTTGCCGTCCCAGATCGGCGCGGCGGTATTCATCATCAGCTCCTGCTGCGCCTCGTCGTCGGCGAACGGCGTGAGGATGCCGATGCCCAGCACGAAGCCGTCCAGCAGCACGTACATCATGATCGCGAAGCCGATGATGAAGAACCACACCACGGGAAGAATGGTGGAAAGCTCCGTGGTCATGTCTCTTCGTCCTCATCGATCGCCCCCAGCGGGCGCGCCGCCGTGGCGCCAAAACCCACGCGCGGCGGCGCCGCGTCCGGACCCGAACGCAGCACCTTGAACAGGTACCAGCTGCCAAAGCCGAACAGGATCATGTAAGTCACGAAGTACACGATCAGCGAGGTCAGCACGCTGGACGCCGGTACCGGGCTGGCCGCATCGATGGTACGCAGCACGCCATACACGACCCAGGGCTGGCGCCCGATCTCGGCCGTGTACCAGCCCGTGAGCAGGGCAATGAACCCGGCCGGCATCATCGCCATCCAGCAGCGCAGATACCAGCGGCTGTCGAACAACCGCCGTCGCCACCACAGCCACAGGCCGACGACTGACAACACGAGCATCAGCAGGCCCAACCCGACCATGATGCGAAAACTGAAGAACGGGGGCGCGACCGGCGGCCGATCCTGCACCGGGAAATCCTGCAGCCCCTGCACCTCGCCACTCCAGCTGTGGGCAAGGATCAGGCTGCCCAGGTGCGGCACATCCAGGGCGTAGTCGTTCTTCTGTGTTTTTTCGTCCGGCCACGCGAACAGCGTCAGCGGCACGTTGTTTTCCGTCGTCCAGCGCGCCTCGATCGCCGCCAGCTTGGCCGGCTGGTACTCGCGCACCACCTGGCCGGACATGTCGCCGACGATGATCTGCAGCGGGATCACGATTGCCACGAACACCAGTGCACAGCGCAGCATCAGCCGCGCCTTGTCCTGCCACATGCCGCGCAGCAGATACCAGGCGGAGACGCCGCCGATCACCAGGGCGGTGCTGAGGAAGCAGGCCAGCACCATGTGCACCAGCCGGGTCGGGAACGAAGGATTGAAGATCGCAGCCCACCAGTCGGTGGCGTGGATCACGCCGTCCACCATCGCGTAGCCCTGCGGCGTCTGCATCCAGCTGTTGGCCGCGAGGATCCAGAAACTGGAGGTCAAAGTGCCCAGTGCCACCATGCAGGTCGCGATGAAATGCGTGCGGTGGCTGACCCGGTTCCAGCCGAACAGCATCACGCCGAAGAAGGTCGCCTCGAGGAAGAATGCGGTCATCACCTCGTAGTTGAGCAGTGGCCCCAGCACGTTGCCGGCCACCGTCGACAGTCCGGCCCAGTTGGTGCCGAACTGGAAACTCATCACGATGCCCGAGACCACGCCCAAACCAAACGAACCGGCGAATATCTTCATCCAAAAGAAATACAGATCGCGCAGCATCTCGGTGCGCTGGCGCAGCCACAGCGCCTCCAGGAAAACCAGCCAGCTGGCCAGGCCGATGGTGAACGCGGGAAACAGGATGTGGAACGACATCACGAAACCGAACTGGATCCGCGACAGGAACTCGGCCGTCATCGCCAAGGCCTTTTGAGGGTATTTGCCCAACTCTACGCCTGCAAACGTGCACGCCCCGTCGTCCGCGACGGCACACCACGTGGCATTTCGTCGCAGTACGCGTCAGAGGCTGTGAATAGTCGATGGGCTGGCGTGGACTCTAGTTTTTCCTTCCCCTGCGAAGCGGGGGAAGGTGCCGACTGCGAAGGCAGGATGCCGAAGCGAACGGCGAAGCCGGCCCGAAGGGCGTGCCGCAGGAGCGGCACGTAAGGCGGATGGGGATGCTCTTGATCCTGCTTTTGCACGGCGAAAAGCGCCCCCTTCCGCCCTTCGGGCACCTCCCCCCGCTGCGCGGGGGAAACAAGAGCAATTTTTTTTCACAGCCTCTCAGCGCCGGGCCAGCAGCGCCTCGATCTGCGCAGGCTCCTTCGGCATCGCCGCGGTCAGCACGTCGTGGCCGTCGCGGGTCACCGCCACGTCGTCCTCGATGCGGATGCCGATGCCGCGCCAGCGCTCGGCCACCGAGCGGTCATCCGCGGCGACATACAGGCCCGGCTCCACCGTCAGCACCATGCCCGGTTCGAGCAGGCGCGATTCCCCGTCGATGCGATAGTCGCCGACGTCGTGCACATCCAGGCCCAGCCAGTGGCCGGTCTTGGCGGCAAAGAAGCGCCGATAACTGCCCGCTCCAATCGCCTCGTCGGCATTCCCCTTCAACAAACCCAGCTCGCACAGTCCCTCGGTCAGCACGCGCACCGCCGCGTTGTGCGAGGCGTTGAACGGCCGCCCCGGAAGAATTTCGTCAATCGCCGCCAGTTGCGCGGCCAGCACCACCTCGTACAGCGCCCGCTGCTCGCGGTTGTAACGGCCGTTGGGCGGAAACGTGCGACTGATGTCGGAGGCATAGCAGTCCAGTTCCGCGCCGGCATCGAGCAGCAGCAAGTCGCCCTCGCGCAGTAGCGCGCGGTTGCTCTGGTAGTGCATCACGCAGGCGTTGGCCCCCCCGGCGACGGTGGGTGAAAATGCGGGGACCGCGCCGTGCCGGCGGATCACCCCGAGCAGTTCGGCCTCGACCTCGTACTCATGTCGACCCGGTTGGGCCAGTCGCAGCGCCGCCAGCTGCGCCTCCACTGCAATCGCCGCCGACGCGCGCATCAGCTTCAGTTCGGCACGCGACTTGAACAGGCGCAAGTCGTGCAGCAGGTGCCCCAGCGCCACGAACTCCTTCGGCACCACGCCGCCGCCACGCAACTGGCGCAGTCGACGCACCCAGCCCAGCAGTTGTGCGTCGAACCCGGCCTCGTGACCGAAATGGCAATACACCCGGCTGCGGCCCTCGATCATCCCGGGCAGGATGTCGTCGATGTCCTCGATCGGAAACGCGTCATCCATGCCGTAAGCCGATACCGCCTGCTCGGTGCCGATGCCAGGGCCATGCCAGCGCTCGTGCTCGGGATCGCGTTCGCGACAGAACAGCACCGCTTCGCCATGCTGCCGTCCAGGCAGCAAGGCCAGCACGGCATCGGGCTCGGGAAAGCCGACCAGATAATGGAAATCCGAATCCTGGCGGTACGGCCACGCCGCATCCGCATTGCGCATGCGTTCGGGTGCGGCGGCCACCAGCAGGACCGCTTCAGGCCCGGCCATCTGCATCAACTGGCGACGTCGGCGGGCAAATTCGCCGGCCGTGATTGCCAGCCCTGTCGCGACCGGGATCAATGCACGGTTCCGCCGGATGCGGCATCGCGTGAGCCGCATTCGGCGAACAGCAGCATCGCAGCCATCCGCACGAATTCGTGCACCTCGATCAGGGCATCCTCATCCTCGTTCTCGTTGCGCAAATCGAACGACGACGCCGCCACCGTGCCCAGGTCCCGCAGGATCTCCTGCGCCTCCTCCGACAATTGGGCGTGCGCCGCCACACCGGCCAAACCAAAGCCGCCGAGGAACCCGCGACACCAGTCGACCATGGCCTCGGCGCGCTCCGCCAGCGGCCGGTCATCTTCGGGCACGATCGGCTCGAAGCCGAGTTCCGGGTCGGCCAACTCGCCCTGGCTTTGCCGCGCAAGTTGGTCCAGCACGGCCAGGTCGCTGGCAGCCGGCGCGGTGGCTTCGCCGTCCAGCTGCAATACGGCCAGTACCGTACTTCCGCGCAGCGTGCCGCCGCCGGCCAGGAAACCGCACAACGAGCCATGCAACTCGCTGGCGTCGGTGCCCAGGCGCAATCGCATGATCAGCGCATCGATATCGTCGTGGCCCAGCGGTTCGGTAGCGGCCATGGCGTTGCTCCTGCGGAAAATGCGGCCAGTTTAATGCACCAGGGATGCCCTGATTTATTCAACGCAGGTGTCACCGGCCAGGGAGCCTCGGCAATGTCGAGTGCGGCGCGGATTTTCGTGGTTGTCCTGCTATAGTTTCCGGCATGAGCACGCCAGACCATGTCGACCCTGTACAACAAGAGTTGGCCGCCCTGGGCCAGCAACTGGATCACCTGCTCGGGACCGTGCGACGGCTCAACGAAGAGAACCGCAGCCTGCGCCAGAGTCAGGAGCAGTTGTCCGGCGAACGCGCCGGTTTGCTGGCCCGCAACGAGCAGGCACGCAGCCGCGTCGAGGCGATGATCCAGCGGCTGAAATCGCTTGAAAGCAACGGCTGATAGAAACCATGTCCAGCAGTGAACCGGTCGCGCTGCGACTGATCGATCGCGAATTCCTGATTGCCTGTGCGCCGGAAGAGCGCGATGGCCTGCTCGAGGCCGCCGGCTACCTCGACCGCAAGATGCGTGAATTGCGGGCCCATGCCAAGGCACCCAGTTTCGAGCGGCTTGCCGTGCTCACCGCGATCAGCGTGACGCATGAGTTCATCAGCCTGCGCAAACAGCACGACGGGCAAAGCCAGCGTGTCACCGATGGCCTGGCCAGTTTGCGCAGCAAGCTGAACGCGGCGTTGGAAAACGACGCCGGCAAGTCCTGAACGCCACACCTCGTGCAAGCAAGCGGTTCGGCGCCCGGCGGTGGACATTTGTGCACAAGCGCCTAGAATCGATCTTGGCGTTTTCTGCGGTGTTCGCCAGCACACTCTTACATTTGCCTTGTTCCTAAATACGGCCCCGGGTCGGCTTCGCATCGGTTGTTGTGCATGTCCGCCACGTGCGGAAAGCCTCTAGACCATGCAAGCTCTCCCACCTGATCCATCTTGGATCAAGGTCGTTTGGTGGGCAGCGGCATCGCGGTTTACGCCACTTCATTTTTCCACTCTGTTCGCCAGCTGGCGGACAGAGTGAATCACGACGGAGTCGAGCGACACGTGGACGCGCCTGCCCAACGCCGCGAGCTTCGCCAGCGCCTGATTGACCAGCGTCGCGCACTCGCGCCCGGTGAGCGCATCGCCGCCGCGCAAGGGCTGCGCCGCAGCCTCGAGCAATTACCCGAATATCTCACCGACGCGCGCGTGGCCGGCTACTGGGCCAGCCACGGCGAACTGCCGCTGAATCTGGTGATGCCGCCGCTGGCCGCACGCGGCCAGCAGTTCCTGCTGCCGGTGATCGGCGAGCACAAGCAGCTTCGCTTTGCACCCTGGACAGCGGGTGACGCGGTGCAGGCCAACCGATACGGCATTCCCGAGCCGGTGCACCCGGTCGAACTGCTGGCGCCCTTCCAGCTCGACCTGGTGCTGGTGCCCCTGCTCGGCTTCGACCGCCGCGGCAATCGGCTGGGTTATGGCGGCGGCTACTACGACCGCAGCTTTGCCTTCCTCAGCGAACAGGTCCGCCCCACCGAGCCCTTGCTGGTGGGTGTCGCCTATGCGTTCCAGGAACTGGAAATCGTAAACAGGGAACCGTGGGATGTTGCACTTGATTTCATCGCCACCGATCGCGAGCTGATCGACTGTCACCTGGAGCCGGCTGCATGATCGAACGTCCCACCCAATACTGGTTGATGAAGTCCGAACCCGAGGCGTTTTCGATCGACGACCTCAAACGCAAGAAGCAGGAACCCTGGGACGGCGTGCGCAATTACCAGGCGCGCAACTTCATGCGTGACGGCATGCGTCCGGGCGACAAGGTGTTCTTCTACCACTCCAACTGCGCCGTGCCCGGCATTGTCGGCATTGCCGAAGTGGCTACGGATGCCTATCCCGACCCCAGCCAGTTTGACCCGAAGGGCAACTACTTCGACCCCGGCAGCTCGCGCGACAACCCACGCTGGATGCTGGTCGACGTGAAGTTCGTGAAGAAACTCAAACGCACGATCAGCCTGGACGAGATGAAGAGCGACGCGGCGCTGGACGGCATGGCGCTGCTGCGCAAGGGCAACCGGCTGTCGGTGATGCCGGTGGACGGGGCACACTGGAAGTACATTCTCGGGCTGGAATAGCCGGGGCTGGTGGTAGGGCGGGCACTGCCCGCCGCTCTCGATGGTGCGGATCGCCAAAGGCATGGTGGGCAGTGCCCGCCTTCGAAGCTGCAGGAGCCAACTCGAAGCTCGCGGTGAACGCGGCCGACCGCCATAATGCGTTTTTCATCCCGGGCGGCACCCCATGAGCAACGCAAACGAAAAACGCCAGGCCGGCGAGGCCGCCATTCGCTTTGTCGAGGATGGCGCCGTCATCGGCGTCGGCACCGGCTCGACCGTGGCGTTTTTCATCGAGGCGCTGGCCGACCTGAAGAGTCGGATCGAGGGCGCGGTATCGAGTTCCGAACAATCCACCGCGCAACTGAAGAAGCTCGGCATCCCGGTGCTCGACCTCAACGCGGCCGGTCCACTGACGCTCTATGTCGACGGCGCCGACGAGTGCGACCCGTACAAGCGCCTGATCAAGGGCGGTGGTGCGGCGCTCACCCGCGAAAAGATCGTGGCGGCGGCCAGCAAGAAGTTCGTCTGCATCATCGACTCCAGCAAACAGGTCGACCTGCTCGGCAAGTTCCCGGTGCCGATCGAGGTGATTCCGATGGCACGCAGCCTGGTGGGACGCGAGATCGTCAAGCTGGGCGGCAACCCGGTGTGGCGTGACGGCGTGGTCACCGACAACGGTAACTGGATCATCGACGTGCACGGCTGGCAGATCGTCGACCCGGTGGCGCTGGAGGGCAAACTGAACCAGTTACCCGGCATCGTCACCGTCGGCTTGTTCGCACGCCGGCCGGCCGACGTGGTGCTGGTTGGCGATCGGGAGATGTAACCCGGGATGTCATTGGGACCGCAAAAATCACGTAGGGCGGGCACCGCCCGCCGCTTTACGTCATGCCGGCGGGCACTGCCCGCCCTACTCCGCCAGTCTCGGCTTGTGCGATTTACCCAGCTTGATGTGCCGCCCGGCGTGACGCGCCTCGCGCAGGCGCTTGCCGTGCGCGGCCAGGATATCGCCACGGGTGATGATGCCGACCAGCTTGTGCGGGTCGTCCTTGCTCACCACGACCAGGCGGCCCACGCTCTCGGCGACCATGTGGTCGGCAGCCTCGCGCAGGGAATGGCCCTCGTTGACCGCCACCGGCGGCCGCGTGAGCAACTCGCCCAGCGTCAACGTGTAATGCCATTGCGGATCGAGCAGGGTACGTCGGGGCAGCATGCCTTTCACGTGCCCCTGTTCGTCGATAACAGGATAGCCCCGATGCTGGGTATCAGCAGATTCCTCGGCCAGCCAACGTCGCACTTCCGCCAGTGTCTGGGTCGTTTGCAAGGTCGCCACATCGCGTGAACACACCGTACCCACGCTCACTTGTTCCAGGTAATCGGCCGCATATTCGGAGGGCACCTTGACACCACGCCGCGCAATTTTCTCGGTCATGATCGTGTTGCGCATGATCAGGGCCGAAATCAGGTAGGCCGCCGTGCAGCCGCCCAGCAACGGCAGCAGGCACGCCGGCTGGCGGGTGGTTTCAAAGGCAAACACCACGGCAGTCAGCAGCGCCCGCGACGACCCGGCGAAAATGGCCGCCATGCCCACCAGGGCGGCGATGCGTGGATCGATGTGGAAGCCTGGCAGCAGATGGTTCAGGCCGATGCTAAGCACGGCACCGAGCGAACCGCCGATCATGAACAGGGGCGCCAGCGTGCCGCCGGACGTGCCGCTACCCAGCGCGATCACCCACGAAATGAATTTCAGCGCGCCGAAACTGATCAGCATGGTGAGGCCAAACTGCCCCTGCACCAGCGCATCGATGTTGTCGTAGCCCACGCCCAGCGTGCGCGGCTCGATCCAGCCCACGACACCGGCTACCAACGCACCGATGACAGGCCACCACATCCAGTGGATCGGCAGCTTCTCGAACAGGTCCTCGACGCCATACACGGCCTTGGTCACCCCAACCGAGGCGAAGCCCACGATGCCACCGATCACGACAAAGCTGATCAGCGCCAAGCCACCGGGCTGCAGCACTTCGGGCATCGGGAACACCGGCGCGGCGCCATAGGTGGCGTAACGCACGCCGACCGCCGTTACCGTGGCCAGGGCCACCGGGATCAGCGAGCGCGGGCGCAGCTCGAACAACAGCAGTTCCACGGCGAGCACCAGGGACGCCACCGGTGCGCCGAACACCGCGGCCATGCCGGCCGCCGCGCCAGCCGCCAGCAGCACCTTGCGCTCGTTGGCGGTGACCCGCAGCAACTGCCCGATCAGCGAGCCCATCGCGCCGCCGGTGGAGATGATTGGGCCCTCGGCGCCGAACGGGCCGCCGGTACCGATCGCGAATGCCGAGGAAACCGGCTTCAGCCAGGTGATCCGCGCGGGGATGTTGGATTCGTTGGTGAGGATCTGTTCCATCGCCTCCGGGATGCCATGCCCCTGGATCGCGCGCGAGCCCCAGCGCGCCATGATGCCCGCGAGCAGGCCACCGACGGCGGGAATCAAGATGACCCAGGCACCGAGGTGATTGTCGGCCGGCGACAGCACGAAGGAACCGCTGCGTGCAGTCGGGCCAATCACGTCCGACACACGACCGTAGAAGAACAGGTCGGTGATCAGGTTGATCATCAGCATCAACAGCTGAGCCACATAGGCCGCCGCGACACCCAGGATCACCGCCAGCACGCTGATCAGCAGGATACGGTGGGTGACCAGGGTGGACTTGCGCGGCATGCGCGCCGCGTCCAGTGACAGGCCAAGCGCGGGAGCTATCGGCAGCGCATCCGTGCTGCCGACCGTGCGCACATCGGCGTGCCCGACGTGATCGTCTGTATCAGGCGTCATCAAAGTTTCAAGGAGGGTAAACCGGGAATTTTACGCTGCTGCAGTGCGGAAAAAAAGGGTGAAACCGCGCAACGGCGCGTAATTTCCTGCACTTCTGCGCATGGACGTTAGCCTGGAGTTTCCTTCAAATCGCGCGCGAGGAAGTGGGGCTTCGATCCGCTGGGTAGCCAGCAACGAAAATGCCCGCCAAGTGGCGGGCATCGTGTTCAGGCAACCGGTGCTTGGTGCATGCGCCGTTATCTGGATTGGCAGCCCCGGATGGATTCGAACCACCGATGCCTGAGTCAGAGTCAGGTGCCTTACCGCTTGGCTACGGGGCTATGAAACGGAAGCTTAGCGCTTCGAGAACTGGGTGGCGCGACGTGCCTTGTGCAGGCCGACCTTCTTGCGCTCGACTTCGCGCGCATCGCGGGTCACGAAACCGGCCTTGCGCAGCGGCGACTTCAGGCTTTCGTCGTATTCGACCAAAGCGCGGGCGATGCCCAGCCGGATCGCGCCGGCCTGGCCGGTGATGCCACCGCCAGCCACCGTCACCATGATGTCGAACTTCCCGGTGTTCTCCGTCAATTCGAGCGGCTGGCGCACGATCATGCACGAAGTCTCGCGACCGAAAAATGCCTCAAGCGACTTGCCGTTGACCACGATGTCGCCCTTGCCCTTGCGCAGGAACACGCGGGCGGCGGAGGTCTTGCGGCGGCCGGTGCCGTAATTCTGCTGGATAGCCATGGTCATTTCCTTAGATTTCCAGCGCCTGCGGCTGCTGTGCGGTATGCGGATGTTCGGCGCCGCCGTAGACCTTGAGCTTGCGATACATCTCGCGGCCCAGCGGGTTCTTCGGCAACATGCCCTTGACCGCGATCTCGATCACGCGCTCCGGGTGGGTCGCCAGCAGATCCTTCAGGCTGGTGGTCTTCAGGTTGCCGATGTAGCCGGTGAAGCGGTGGTACTTCTTGTCGTCCAGCTTGGCACCAGTGACGTGCACTTTCTGCGCATTGACCACCACGATATAATCGCCGGTGTCGCAATGCGGGGTGTATTCCGGCTTGTGCTTGCCGCGCAGACGACGGGCGATCTCGGTCGACAGCCGACCGAGCGTCTTGTCCGTGGCATCGACCACGAACCAGTCGCGCTTCACATTGTCGGCATTGGCGCTGAAGGTTTTCATTTCAAATACCTGTCGACCGCCGCGAGGCGGTACGCATGATGGGAGAGCTTGTTGCAGTGGAACAAAGGCGCGAGATGATAGCGGAGCCGTCATCCATGGCGCAAGCCCGCCGACCCGGCGAACTGTGAGTCGGCAATGATAGCATGAAG
>DASRUB010000388.1:0-4188 GCA_035655635.1 Rhodanobacter sp.
CAGACGCTTACGGAAGCCCTGATACTTCGTCCGCTTGAAGAAGTCGTCAGCACTGGCGTCTTGCGGAGGGCGTTCGCGCTGGAATATTAATTTGCCGCCCAGCGCAACCAAGGATGCCCCCACCATCGAACCTAGTGATCGCCAGAACGTATCGCCGAGATTGTCCTGGTTGCCGAGGAGGCGAAAGCCGCCGAGCACCGTGAAGATGGTGGCGTCAATCAGGGAGTTCTGACGTAAGCGTCCGCCCGCCGCATCTTCCATTTGCTTGGCCTGAGCGCTTTGCTGTACTGCTGTTTTCATGGGAGCGCAGCGATGGGCAAGCAGAACGGTGGCATCGGGCCGGCGGTGCGGATCTGGTGGCTGGTGTGCCCGCCCGTTGATTTTCGTTGCGGGATGGATCGGCTGCTGGTGCAGGTGCGTGAGAGGTTGGGGCGCGAGCCGTTGGACGGGTCGGCGTACGTGTTTCGCAACCGTCATGCGAACCGGCTCAAGGTGTTGGTGGTCGATGCACAGGGCGTGTGGCTGGCGATGCGGCGGCTGCACCATGGCCGCTTCGTTTGCCCATCGACGAACGACACGTTGTGCTCGCTGAGCTGTGCGCAGTTCCGCTGGCTCACTTTGGGAGTGGACTGGCAGCGTTTGTCATGTGACAAGAGTCCAGTAGGCAAAATTATCTAGACGGCTATAGTGGCGGCATGGATGCCGCTGCGCTCAACGCCATCACCGACCTCGCCACGTTGCGGGCAATGGTGCATGAGCAGTTTGCGATGGTCGCGCAAAGTGAGGCCATCATCGCCGAGCGTGATCACGCGGTCCGCGCACGTGACATCAAGATCGACAAGCTGACGTTCGAGCTGGCGCGTCTGCGCCGCATGCAGTTCGGGACGAAGGCCGAAAGCCTGGACAGCGGCCAGCGCGAGTTGTTCGAGGAAACCAAGGCCGAAGACCTGGCTGCGCTTGAAGCTGAGCTGGAAGCGTTGCAGGGAGAAGCCGACAGGCCGGCTGCCAAGCAGCCGCACCGTCATCCCGTGCGCCGCCCGCTGCCGGCCGAGCTGCGGCGCGAGATCACGGTCCACACCCCGGACCACTGCGACTGCGCTGCCTGTGGCGCCGTGCTGGTGAAGATCGGCGAGCACGCCAGCGAAAAGCTTGATGTCGTGCCGCCAACGTTCTTCGTGCGGCGTGACGTATACCCGCAATACGCCTGCCCGCACTGCGCGACGATCGTGGCCGAGCCGGTGGCGCCAGCCATCATCGATCGGGGTCAGGCAGCGCCAGGCCTCCTTGCGCACATCGCCATCCAGAAGTACCTCGATCATCTGCCGCTATACCGGCAGGAAGCGATCTTCGCCCGCTCCGGTATCGACCTCTCACGCAGCACGCTCGCCGAGTGGATGGGACGCACCGGCGCGGGGTTGCAACCGCTTGCCGATGCACTGCACCGCAAGCTCCTCGCCTTGCCCATCCTGCACGCCGACGAAACCCCGGTGCCGCAACTCGATCCCGGTGCCGGCAGGACCAAACGGGCGTATCTCTTCGTCTACGCGGGCCATGGTTGGCCGGATAAGGCAAGTGCAGGCACCGAACGAAGTCCAGGCCAAAGCCCCATCGTCGTGTTCGACTACTGCCCCACACGGGCTGGCAAACACGCCGCTGCCTTCCTCGGCAGCTGGCAGGGCGCGTTGATGGTCGACGACTACGGGGGCTACAAGGCGCTGTTTGCCCGCGGCATCGCCGAGCTTGGCTGCTGGGCACACGCACGACGTAAATTCTTCGACGTGCACAAGGCCAGCGGCAGCCCGGTAGCGAAGGAAGCATTGCAGCAGATCGGCGAGCTCTATGTGCTCGAAGCCCAGTGGCGTGCGCTCGATCCGCTCGCACGGGGCGAACGGCGTCAGCACGAGCTACGTCCCAAAATCGACGCCCTGAAACACTGGCTCGACGATCTGCAACCCAAGGTGCTCGGCAACAGCGGCCTGGCCCACGCCGTCAACTACACCCTCAAACGCTGGACCGCGCTGGCGCGCGTGGCCGACGACGGCCGCTATCCCATCGGTAGAGTCGAGATGTGGCGCGGTGGCGTTAGGTTCGGCATATCTGTAGCCGTCTCTTTCGATTGACGGTGCCTTACTGTCCGAACCGTAACTCCGTTTCCACATCCCGCTCATCGAACCGTACGTGCAGATTTCCCGCATACGGCTCTCTTTCAGTGCATCAGACCTTCGCGTTCGACAAGTTCATGCGTGGCGGCGTGAGGCGTATCAGTCCCCATTGCTCATGAAGACACTGGTCGGAGTACTGGCGGTACCCCGTTCCCTTGCGGCCTTGTTTTCGCATCAACCAGATTCGCAGTCGTCGTCGGGTGTAGTCCTGTACAAGTCGATAACTGGAAGACACCGGCCCTTGGTTGAAGTAGCCGGCCCAGCCTCGAAGCAACGGATTGAGTTCGTCAATCCGCGACTGGACGTCCTTGTTGAACCAACGCGACGACGTGGCGTCATGGACTTTCCGAAGTACACGCTTGATGGCCTTCTTCGATGGAGCCGAACCCCAGTACGGTCGCCCGTCCTTGCCAAAGAAGCGGCCGACGGTGTAACCGAGAAAATCGAAGCGCTCGGCTGGCAATCGAACCAGCCGGGTCTTCTTCTCATTAACCGTCAACCCCAGTTGCGTCATCAAGTGGCGTACCACCTCCAGCGCTCGCTCGCCTCGCCCTGACGGACAGAGGATCACGAAGTCGTCCGCATAATTGACCACCTCAGCACACAGTTCTTGTGCGTATCCGAAGCGATGCCATGCCAACATGAAGCGCCGGAAATACAGGTTGGCCAGGAGGGGCGAAATGATGCCGCCTTGCGGCGTGCCGCGATGATGGCTTTTCGCCTCGGTGCTGATGCACACGCCATGTGGCGTGCGTTCCATCACCGGCGCGTCCAGCCACCGCCGAACCACCGCCAGCAACGTGCCGTCGGCAATTCGACGTGCGACACAACGCATCAGGTCGCCATGGGGAATGGTGTTGAAATAATCGGACAAATCCGCGTCGACGACTTCACGTGCTCCACGTTGAGTGATACCAAAGTGGATGCAGCGTAACGCCATCTTCGCGTCCCGCCCCGGCCGAAAACCAAACTGCCGGGGCGAGAGGTCACCATCGAAAATCGGTCCGATCACCAACAACACCGCCATCTGCACCACCCGGTCCCGTATCGTCGGAATACCGAGCGGCCGTTCTCCTCCGTTGGCCTTGGGAATCCATACGCGCAACAGGGGCTTTGGCCGATACGTCCCGGCACGCAACTCCTGCTGCAATCTTTCCAACCAGCACCCGCGTCCGTGGTCTTCGATGCGTTCGAAGCGCTCTCCGTCGCTGCCCGGCGCACCGTGATTGGCACGGCACCGTCGGTACGCTTCTTCGAGCACGTCGCTACGACACACCTTGTCCCACAGACTATGAAAACGTACGGTCGGTTCTGCCTTGGCTTTCGCCTGCAATGCGGTCTGCAACGTCCGAACCGTTTCGAGCGAGGTTCCTAGACTCATCGTCAATCCTCGAGTTCTTGCCACTTTCCGACATTTGCTCTGAAACAGGGGGCCTTTGCTCCACCGGCATTACCCGGCTTCCGTGCTACTACGCCCCCATCCGCCATCCGCTCCAGCCGGCTCCACCTCTCGCGAGGCCGCCGTTGTCCGGTTGCCTTCCGGGCACCAGTGCGGACTTCCCTTGTTGCGTCAATGATCATGACTACGCGTGCTGCCACCACTACCCCGGTGGGATCATCGGATGTGTTTCTCGCTCGCTTCTCCGACGACAACGACCTTCCCCGTTATTGTGGCGGGTCGGTTCCCACAACGACATTTCGAGGCCTGCTCAGTGTTCACTCACGTTGCGGCCCGCGTAGCGCGCTGACCTCCTTCGAGGCCGTTTCAAGAAGTGCTTCAGCCCATTCGTTGCCTCTTGGACCGCCCCTTGTGCTTCCGGCTGGAGCGAGAGTTTGCCGGGTCGGGTTTACACCGACGAACCATTGACACCTTTACAAGGCACACACAACAATCGCGCCGAGAATGCGATCCGTCCGATCGCCATCGGTCGCAAGAACTGGCTCTTCACCGGTTCCGAAGCCGCCGGCAAACGTGCTGCCGCGATCATGAGCCTGATCGCCACCGCCAAGGCCAACGGCATCGAAC
>DASRUB010000389.1:0-5384 GCA_035655635.1 Rhodanobacter sp.
ATTCCAGGGCTTTCATTGCTGCCGCCAGGACGCGGCAATGGGCGCGCGAGCCGAAGGTACGGATGTTGCCCTGAATGGGTGACGCAGGCGGCGTCAGGACGGCGCTCGGCGCACGCGTCAAATCAGGCCATTCCTTCCTGACCCGAATGGCACTTACTTAGGGGCAATCCGACTCCCAACCGTTCGTGCTGAATAGTGCTCTTGCTTCCCCCGCGCAGCGGGGGAAGGTGCCCGAAGGGCGGAAGGGGGCGCTTTTTGCCGCGCAAAAACAGGATCAAGAGCCACCCCCATCCGCCTTCGGCACCTTCCCCCGCTTCGCAGGGGAAGGAAAAACTGGAGTCCACGCCAGCCCATCGCCGGTATGTCCTTCGACTTCGGCCTTCGACTTCGGCCTTCGGCCTTCGCTCAGGACGAACGGGGCTTAAAGTAAGTGCCATTCCTTCCTGACCGGCGTCAAGCTGGCGCCATGCTCCCGGCCCGGTTGCGACCGCGTTGCTTGACCGCATACAGCGCCATGTCGGCGCGATGGAACAGGCTTTCGGCGGTGTCGGCCGGCGTGATGCTCGCCACCCCGCAGCTGATGGTGATCCGCTGGTCGTTGATCAGCGGCGTCGCGGCCACATGCGCGCACAGCGCATGGGCCTTGCGCAGGGCGTCGTCGAGTCCCGCTTCGGGAAGCACGATCACGAACTCATCGCCAGCCCAACGGCCCAGCGTGTCGCCCTCGCGCAGCGTCGCGCGCGCGCGCAGTGCCAGCGCCTTCAACGCCTGGTCGCCGACTTGATGGCCGAAACGGTCATTCACGGTCTTGAAGTGGTCGATGTCGATCATGATCAAGGCAAACCCGCGGCCGTAGCGCTCAAACCGAATGAGTTCATAACTGACCACCTGCGAGATCCTGCGCCGGTTGGGCAAGCGGGTCAGCTCGTCGGTGTGGGACAGCGCCGCCAACTGGTCCATCGTGAGCTGCGCCAGATGCAGGCGATCCTGGTAGCTGGAGAAAAAGTACAGCGCCGCCACAAGCACCGCGGAAACCATGTGCAGCTGGATGGTGAAATTGGCGAACCGCTGTGTGGGCGAATGCAGCAGGTACGGCAGGCTGATCACGAAGAACAGCGCCAGGATGCCCAGCGAAATGGTCAGGCTGGACTTGTGCCCGGCCACGGTGAACGCGAAGACATAGATCACCGGAATCCACAGGTACAGCGGCTCCAGGTCGATGCTCGCGCCATAGGCGGGAAAGTAGAGCCGCACGACCATGCATGCAGCGCAGATGCCGGTAGCGAAAAGAAGGCAGCTCAGGTCGACCACGCGCTCAGGCAGCAAGCGCCAGTAAACCATCACGAACATCAGCGGATGAAAGACGATGTTCACGACAAACACACCGCGCAAGGTCGATGACGATACGCCGCGCGACTCCATCAGCACCCAGGCCGCCGCCGTGCTGATCCAGCTCAGCACAAAAATCGCCAGCAGCACCGCGCGCTTGCGCTCCCGACCGGCGTAAGGCGCCGGGTTGCGATCGTCCTGGCGTGGTGGCAAAGGGGCTTCAGGCGTCAGCGACATCGGGAGGCGTTCGCAAGGCATGCCTGCAATCCGCGCGGCGTCGGTCGGCGGCGATCGCACGATGCGGGCAATGGCTCTGTGGCTTCGGTCATGGTGATGCCCCCTGTTGGGAAACTCGAAAAACCTCGCCGGACTCATCCGTAGGAGCGCACCTGTGCGCGATGCTTTCCGTGTCGTGACGAAGAGCATCGCGCACAGGGTGCGCTCCTGCGGAAAACGGGTTTTTCGAGGCCCCCTGTTGCAGATTCGACGACGGCACCGCCAGCGACGACGCCGGTCACAGGCAAAGCATGCCTTGGCCGGCCACAAAAAAATAGCTCACCACGCTGCGAGCAGCGGCGGATTTCCCGCCAGCCTGGCCGCAGTTGGGTGGTCTTGAACATCTGAACGCCCGCACAGGCTGGAATGGAGTTTACCGGGGTGGCTCCGAATCAGGGCGAGGAGTGGCCTGTCTTGTTGAGGCGGCCTCAACGCGACAGGGTCCACGTCGACTCGATGTCGCGCTTCACCGCATCCTCCAGTCCAGCCGTGTCCACGTCCTGCATGCCATGCACGCAGCCATGTCGAATGCCGGCAAAATCGCCGTTGTGGCGAAATGTCACCGACCAGTGGACACGCCCCGCACTGGGCAACTGGTAGTCCCCCTCATAGGCAAACCCGTTGCTGGTCTTGCCGGTAACATCGGCCATGGCAGAAATCCTTGCGGGTGATCGCCTTGCAGCATAGGCCGTTGGCGCCGACAAAGGTTCATGACCGCGAAAACAATGCGCAGAGCCAGCACTTGCGGCATAGGCGAGTGCACATCGTGCCGTGACAGCGCCATCGGCACCGCCGGCGAGTGCGCTGCGTTTACGCCGAGGTCCAGCGGCGGAAACGCCGGTCTGCACTCCGCCACGGTAAACCGCGTTGGGCAGTTGGATATGCAGCAAAACGAGCCTGACCCGGGGGTTCACGCCCCTGGACCTCATGGAAATGTCGCGCCCTGATTTTTTCCATGATGGGTGTCGCGATCATACGTCGCATCCATGGCGGCATATCTGGCCACGATCGCGCCGGCCTTGTCATTGAACGCCTGTGCCATCGTTGTACAACTACCCGCAATCCGAAACGACTGACCCAGCGCATCGACCTCCTTTTCGGCAGCCATCCCATGCGCGTAATGGCCATCCTCATGGATACGCAATGCCGCCAGGTAACGCTCCCATTTCTCGACCAGGGACGGCGAGGCATCACTGCTGCGTTCCCAACGCGGCAGCTCGATCGTTCCGTCGAGCGAGGTGTGTATTTCCGTCAACCTGCAGCCATCGCCTTGGGACGCGTAGCGAAATGTCCACCTCACATGCCACGTGGTGTAGGCATCGAACCTCTTGCCGTCGTCAAGCGGACCCTTGTCGTTCAGTTCGTGACGCAACTGCCGGGAACTGTTGCCGACGACCTGGTAATAGACAAGCTGGGCATCAGCCGCGTTCGCCACCGTCCATGCGATGGCAAGCACGACTATCGCAGCTACCTGGCGCCAGTGAAGATTCGCCCTCCCCAGGCGCCTGGCGTGGCTTGTTCCGCTCACGGACCGCGGCAGCTGGAGGGCAGGAACGTCGGCTTGAGGGTCGTACGGTTCGTGCCGATCGGCGTCATTCCGGAAGGTGCCGGGGCGTCGGCGCAAGCCCATGCGATCGGGCTCTGCGGGCTGCCCTCCACGACCAGCGGTCGCAGGCTCAACACCTGCCCCTGCAAGGCGTTGTTGATGTCCTTGTCGCGGAACCTGATGTTGACGACGCCGTCATCCACGTTCACCGCGCCGACATAGTGGCCGATGATCGATCCCGCCGACGGCACCCCCGCCGCCCGGTTGTCCGCGGGGAAACGGCCAAACTGGCGGTAGTAGTCGACGATCTTCGGCTGCACGTAAGAGCCCAGCGAAAAGGCTTCCGCCGTCTGCGCGCGAATGATGTAGTCCTGATACGCGGGGATCGCGATCGCCGCGAGGATGCCGATGATGGCGACGACGATCATCAGTTCGATAAGCGTGAATCCGCGTGCGCGTGTCATCTTCAATGCACTCCTACCATGCTGGCGACCGAAAAGATCGGGATGTAAAGCACACTGACCATGATGCCGATCAGGATGTAGAACAGCACCCGCGAGAACAGGATCAGGCGGTCCCGCGACAACTCGAGTTGCGCCTGGGTGGTGGACCAATGCAGGCGGCGCTGCCACTCCAGTTCGGCGCCGAACGTGCCCAGGCGCTCGGCCTGCGTGAGCTTTTCTCCCAGCGGGTTCCCGCCCGCCTGGAGCGGCTCGCCCGCACGCCAACCGGCCACGTGCAAGGCGGGTTCGAGCACCGCCACATCCGCCACGCCGGCGGCCTTGAGCGCGGCGGCAAATTCCAGGCACCGGAGCATCTCAAACGCGGTGGCGCTCCCGCCATGCAGCCATCCGAAGCGGGGTTGACCCACGAGCGGTTCGAGCCGCGCCATGTGCTGGCGCATGCGGAACCACACGGCGGCGAGGATCGCCAGCAGGATCGCCATCACGAGCAGTGGCGCAAACAAACGGATCGCGCCGTTGGCCGTGATCCAGCCCGCGGCACCACCGCGCACGCCCAGCGTCTGGTCGAGCTGGCTGAAGGCAGGCAGCACGAAGATCGTGTAGATGATCGCGATGAGTACGGCGAACCCCAGCAGGAACAGGATGTAGAGCAGGAAGGTGCGGACCGGCCGCCACCAGTCGAGCGCAAACAGCCGGGCTTCGCCGAGCGAGTGGATGAGGGCGGCTTGCACGTCGGCCGTGCTTCCGCCCAGACGCCGCGCCGCCTCGATCAATCGGTCGGCAACGCCTGCGCCGCCCGCGCGCGTCGCGTCGGCGTCCGTGCCACCGAGAAACTCCACCGCGGCCGCGCCGAGGACCTCCTGCAAGCGTGCCCGCGCCGATGCCTCGTTCAGGCCGTTGGCGACGAGATGCGCGTACTGGCGCGTGACGAAATCCCGTGTGTCATCGAGCTTCAATGCATCCATTCGCGGTCACCGGCAAAAGGGTGGGAGATATTTGCGGGGAAGTGTGGTTTGGTTCACGGCGCTGGATTCGATCGCCCCGGCGACCGGCTTCGCGTAGCCACACAGGAACGAAATGCTCGGCGCATCCTTCGATCCGAGCAGCTCGGGCCGGAAGGACAGGAACCCGTGTGCGCTGCCCGACACGGGGCCGAAACCACGGGTCAGGATCACCGGTACCGGGCCAAGCGTCAGTTCCGCGGTGATGACACCGCCTTCGCCCAGCGCCAGATGCGTGACGTAATCGCCGTGGCTATCGGCGGCGACGACATTCCGGTCGCCCGGCGACGGCCAGCGACCCTGCACGGCGTGGTAGATGACGGCGTTGATTTGCGCGCCGCGGGCGAAGGTGACCGCGTCGAGGGTCTGTGTCATGTGCACCAGCTGGACGCCGAACCAGCCGGCGAATGCCGTCACGACCGCGACGATGACGCCCGCGACGCCCTGTTCGAAAGCATCAGGCCCGCGCACCTCGCGGGTGCGCCCGATGGTTATCCGATGTAGCACTACCCCCATCGCGCGAGCCTAGCACAGCGAAGATCGACGGCCTCGAGGACGGCGCGAGCAAAAGCCGGCGTCAGGGTCGACTGGCGCAGAGCGTGTCGATGACAGACCGAGCGTTGCAATAAAGAACGGATCCATGGAAGCCATGGATCCGTTTGCATGGGCACGCGAAGCCGTGCCCATGCGGGTCAATCAGTGATGGATGATGCTGGTGATCGCGCCGGTGTTTTCGTCGACCAGCAGGTAGTCACCATTGTCGCCACG
>DASRUB010000390.1:0-6180 GCA_035655635.1 Rhodanobacter sp.
CGATCATCGCGCCGCCACCGTATCAACCACGCTTACCTGGCCAGTCAGCCAGGACACGTTGACGTGCCATTCGCGCTGGCCGGTCTTGAGCGTGATGCGCCCGCCGGTGGAGCTGCCGTCGGGAAAGAAGCGGATGCGCCCTGTGTGGTCGTTGGGTCGGTCCTCTTTCGCGCTGGTGATGCTTACCTTGAGACCCCTGGGCAAGGCCACGTCGCGCTGCTTCGCACCGTCGTAGCTGTTGCTGCGGGTATCGACGTCAAAAACCTTCTCCTCGCCGCGCACGATCGCCTGGGCGCGGGTGGCGCGCAGCGCGCCCGCCAGTTCGCTGCTGGCCGCGCGTACCCGCGCACTGGCCAGGCCACTGCTGACCGACATCGATACAGCCACGGCCGCCAGCCCGATCAAGGCGATGACGACCAGCATTTCGAGCAGGGTGAAGCCGCGGGCGCGCTGCGCGCGGCCGGGACCCGGGACTCGGGACTCGGGATTCGCTGGAAAGCCGGGATTCGGGATTCGGGATTCGGGATTCGGAAGAGCGAGAGCAGGATCGGGCGGTCGGCGCTTGCGCGCCTTGCCGAGTCCCGAGTCCCGAGTCCCGAGTCCCGGTTTCACTGCCAATTACCCGCATCCGCATTGAGCCCGTCGCCGCCGGGCTTGCCGTCTTCACCGAAGAAGATCAGGTCGTACTTGCCGTGTTGGCCCGGATACTGGTAGCCGAAATCGTGGCCGTAGGGGTCCTTCAGCTGCGAGTCCTTGGCGTAGGGGCCCTGCCAGTTCGGGGCGTTGACCGGCTTCGCCACGAGATCCTGCAGTTGCTGCGGCGGCGAACCGTTGTCCAGCACGTAGTTGTCGATGTCCTGGCTCAGCGTGCTGAGCTGGATCTTGCCGGTCTTGTACTTGCCTTTGTCGAAGCTGGGGATGACCTTGGTGATCACCGCGACCGCGACAATGCCGATCAAGGCGATCACCGCCAGCATTTCGAGCAGGGTGAAGCCGGTGGCGCGCTGCGCGCGCCCGGGATTCGGGATTCGGGATTCGGGATTTGGAAGAGCGGGAGCAAAAGCCGGCGGTCGGCGCTTGCGCGCCTTGCCGAATCCCAAATCCCGAATCCCGAATCCCGGCCTTCCAGCGAATCCCAAATCCCAAATCCCGATTCCCGGTTTCATAATCATCTTCTCTCCAGTCACTCACTGAATACTGCTGGTCAAGGTAAGCAGCGGCAGCAGGATCGCCGCCATGATGATGCCCACCAGCACCGTCATCACGATGGTCAGCGTCGGCACCAGCGCGGCCAGCAGGCGATCGATCGAACGCCGGGATTCCAGCTCGAAGGTGTCGGCCACCTTCAGCAACATCCCGTCGAGCTGGCCGGCCTCCTCGCCGACCTGCACCATCTGCAAGGCCAGGCGCGGGAACAATTTCGACTGCCCCAGCGCCAGGCTCAGCCCGGCGCCGCCCTTGACCTGTTCGTGCGCGGCGCTCAGCGCCGCATCCAGCGCGAGGTTGGCCGTGACCTGGCGCGCGATGGTCAGCGAACTCAGCAGCGGCACGCCGTTCTTGAGCAGGGTGCCTAGCGTGCGCGCGATGCGCGCGGTCTCCACTTTCAGCAGCAGTGGGCCGACCACGCGCAGCCGGAGCAGCCGCGTGTGCCAGGCCAGGCGCGTCCGCGGATCACGCAGGCGTGCGCGCCACACCAGAAAGCCGCCGATCAGCAACACGGCGATCAGCCACCACCACCTCTGCATGACATTGCCCAGCGCCAGCACCACCTCGGTGATCCACGGGATCGGCACCTGCATGTCCTGGAAGATCGGCACGAATTGCGGCACCACGTAGGCCAGCAGCAGCACCAGCGAGCCGAGCACGCCGACCAGCAGGAACGCCGGATAGATCAGCGCGTTGACGATGCTGCCGCGCAGCGCCTGCGCCCGTTCGAGGTAATCCGCGAGTCGGCGCAGGGTGCCTTCCAGTGAGCCGCCGGCCTCGCCGGCGCGCACCAGGCTGACGTAGAGCCTGGGAAACACGCCGTGCTCCTCGTCCAGCGCCGAGGACAACGTGGTGCCGCCGCGCACGCGATCACGCACTCGTTCGATCAGTCTCTTTGCCGACTCGCTCTCGGGCAGTTCGAGCAGAATGGTCAGCGCCCGATCCAGCGGCTGACCGGCACCGAGCAGGGTCGCCAGTTGGTGGGTGAACTGGGCGAGCTGATCGCCGCTGAACGGGCCGCGCTTGAATAGCGCTGCCAGCGCGCTGCCACTCGCCGCGCCATCCGCCGGCCGCGCCTCCAGCGGCGTGTGACCCTGGTCCTGCAGCCGGCCGATCACCTCCTCGACACTGGCCGCCTCCATCTGGCCCTGCAGCGTCTCGCCGGCGTCGCTGACGGCTTTGTAGCGGTATTGGGTCATGGGGCCGAACCGCGTGCTTGAGTCCCTCTCCCGTCGGGAGAGGGGTTGGGGTGAGGGTTCGGGCATGCCGCGATGCCCCGCTCCGCTCGCACCCTCATTCGCCCTTCGGGCACCTTCTCCCGGAGGGGGAAGGGAAAGAGCGCGTCAGCCCTCCTGCGTAACACGCAGCACCTCCTCCAGCGTGGTGATGCCAGCGACGGCCTTGGCGATGCCGTCTTCGTACATGCTGCGCATGCCTTCGCGGCGGGCCTGCTTTTCGATGTCGCCCTCGTTCGCGTGCTGCATCACGAGCCGGCGCAGCGCGTCGCTCATGGTGAGGAATTCCATGATCGCGCGGCGGCCGTAGTAGCCGCTGGGGTTGGCGGCGCTGCTGCCGGGTTTCCACAGCTTGATCGGGCGTTCGTCGGTGTATTTCTCCAGCTCGAACTGTGCGATCACCTCGGGCAGCGCTTCATAAGGGATTGCCGTTTCCGGATCGAGCCGGCGCACCAGCCGCTGCGCCAGGATACCGTTGACGGTGGAGCCGAGCAGGTAGTCCTCCACGCCCATGTCGAGCAACCGCGTGATGCCACCGGCGGCGGAGTTGGTGTGCAGCGTGGACAGCACCAGGTGACCGGTGAGCGCGGACTGGATCGCGATGCGGCAGGTCTCCAGGTCGCGCATTTCGCCGATCATGATCACGTCCGGATCCTGGCGCACGATCGAGCGCAGGGCGCTGGCGAAATCCAGCCCGATCTGCGGCTTCACCTGGATCTGGTTGATGCCTTCGATCTGGTATTCGACCGGGTCCTCGACGGTAATGATCTTCACGTCCGTCGTGTTGATCTGCGACAGCGCGGTGTACAGCGTGGTGGTCTTGCCGGAGCCGGTGGGGCCGGTCACCAGCAAAACGCCGTGCGGACGATTGAGCACGTCGACGAAGCGCGACTGGAAGCTGTCGGTGAAGCCCAGCGAGGCGAAGTCGAACACCACCGATTCGCGATCGAGGATGCGCATCACCACCGATTCACCGAAGCTGGTCGGCACGGTCGACACGCGCAGGTCCAGTTCCTTGCCCTGCACACGCAGCTGGATGCGGCCGTCCTGCGGCAGGCGGCGCTCGGCGATGTTGAGTCGCGCCATGATTTTCACGCGCGAGATCACCGCCGCGGTCGACGACGACGGCGGCGCCTCCACCTCGTGCAGCACGCCGTCGATGCGGTAGCGCACCTTCAGCCGATTCTCGAACGGTTCGATGTGCACGTCCGACGCACGCTGTTCGACGGCGCGCTGCAGGATCAGGTTGACCAGCCGGATGACCGGCGCCTCGGAGGCGAGGTCGCGCAGATGCTCCACGTCGTCCTCTTCGGCGGCGCTGCCCTCGAGGTTCTCCACGATGGTGCCCATCGCCGAACGACCGCTGCCGTAATAGCGCTCGATCAAGCCGTCGATTTCCGAGCGCAGGCCGACGCGCAGCGCGACCGGCCGGCCCGCGGCCAGCTCGACTGCCTGCAACGGATACGGGTCGGCCGGATCGGATACCAGCAGCGCCAGCCCATCGTTCCCGTCCTGCACCGGCACCACGTGCTGTTGCTTGAGGAAGCGCAACGAGAGTTCAAGATCGGCCGGCGGCAGTTCCGGCGCATCGCGCGCGGACAACAACGGCACCTGCAGCAACTCCGCCCAGCCTTCGGCCAGGTCGCGCTCGGACACCAGCCCAAGCCGCGCCATCAGCGTGGTCAGGGTGCCTTCGGTCGACTCTTCGTGCAGCCGCCGCGCACGGCCCAGGTCCGTGTCTTTCAGGCGACCGCGTGCAACCAGCCATGCGCAGACTTCCGCCTCACGGTTGTCCACGCCCACGCCCGCTCCACCGACCGCCGGCTCGATCGCTGCCGACATCCTCAACCCCCGCTCAAAAACCATGCCATGCCTGTGCCCGCCGTGCCCCCGACACCACGCGGCAAACATCATTGGTAGCACATTCGGCCGGCGACACGCGAGTATCAGCCGGGCCAGGTGCGGACACTGTTCACGTTTCACGCAACCTGCGGCGACGGCGTGGCGGTTCAGTGACGCCGCAGCTCAAGCCGCCATGAAACCCTGGTTGGGGGGTGGAAGCGTGCCGCTTCGGCTTGCGCAGGCTGCGGACCGGATCGGGCCGCCGCAGGCGCGGGAGCCGGTCCCTCGCCCGCGGTGCAAGCCTCGCGCATACGTTCCCTCATCCGACAACAAGTAGTCGTGACAGGTAGCTCGACGGCGGCGCGCGCTGGTCCATTGGAATAATTCCAGGTGTCCGTCCACACTTCACCCCGTCGTGCGACACCATTCAACTTCTACAGGCCGGACATGCAACTACTGGATATCGGAGCCAACCTCACCCACGAATCTTTCCAGCACGATCTCGATGCCGTGTTGCAACGCGCGCAGGCGCACGGCGTGGAACGGATGATGGTTACCGGCGCCTCGCGCGAGGGAAGTCGACAGGCCTCGGTGCTGGCCCGCGCGTACCCGGGCAAGCTGTTCGCCACCGCCGGCGTACACCCGCACCACGCGATCGATTACGACGACGCCACCGACGCGCTGCTACGCGAACTGGCGCAGGATCCGCTGGTGCGCGCGATCGGTGAAGCCGGCCTCGACTACAACCGCAACTACTCGCCGCGCGAGGTGCAACTGCAGGTCTTCGAGCGCCAGTTACAGATCGCCGTGGACCTGCACAAACCCCTGTTCCTGCACCAGCGTGATGCGCACCACGACTTCATCGCGCTGTTGCGCCGCTATCGCGACAAGGTACCGGCGGCGGTGGTGCACTGCTTCACCGACACGGGCGAGGCGCTGCGCGATTACCTGGCGCTGGACTGCCACATCGGCATCACCGGCTGGATCTGCGACGAGCGCCGCGGCACCCATCTGCGCGAGCTGGTGCGCGAGATTCCCGCCAACCGGCTGATGCTCGAGACCGACGCGCCCTACCTGCTGCCGCGTACCGTGCGACCGCAGCCGCCGCACCGGCGCAACGAGCCGATGTACCTCAAACACATTTGCGAGCAGCTCGCGCGCGACCGCGGCGAGAGCGCCGAGGTCACCGCCGCGAACAGCACCGCAACGGCCGAGGTTTTCTTCGGACTCACGAAACTCTCGTAGGAGCCCGCTGGCGGGCGATGCCTTTCTCTCGGGACTCGGGAATCGGAAGGGCATCGCCCGCCAGCGGGCTCCTACGAGAGCACGCGCGTCTCGCCGGGGGACAGGCCATCGAGCGCGTGCTCGCCGATGCGCACGCGGATCAGGCGCAGGGTGGGAAAGCCGACCGCGGCGGTCATCCGGCGAACCTGCCGGTTGCGCCCCTCGCGCAGACTGAGGCTCAGCCAGCTGGTGGGAATCGCCTTGCGGAAACGGACCGGCGGATCGCGCGGCCACAGCCATGCCGGCTCGACGACAAGCTGCGCTTCAGCCGGAAGGGTCGGCCCGTCGTTCAGCACCACGCCATGCCGCAGGGCCTCCAGCGCGGTGTCATTGATGCCGCCTTCGACTTGTGCCAGATACGTCTTGGCTTGCTTGTGGCGGGGGTCAGTGAGCCGGTGCGCAAGCGCCCCATCGTCGGTCAGCAGCAGCAAACCTTCGCTATCCCGGTCCAGCCGTCCAGCCGCATAGACGTCCTTTTGCCTGATGAAATCGGCCAGGGTGGGACGGCCTTGCGCGTCAGTGAACTGGCACAATACGCCCCACGGCTTGTTCAACGCGATCAGCATGCTGTGGGTAGGGGACGGAGGGCATTAAGTAGCTACTTAATGCCCTC
>DASRUB010000391.1:0-4288 GCA_035655635.1 Rhodanobacter sp.
TTGCCGGTGGTCAACTGTTTGAACCAGCGCAGATCGTCCGGCAGATGCCACGGCAGCTCGCCCTTGCGGCCGATGGCGAAATTTTCATCGAGTGCGGCAATCAACGAGACAGCCATGGGAAATCCTTCGAAACGTGATAAAAAAGGACGCGCGCGCGGGCGCCAGCGGATGCATGGAATATTAGCAGGCTGCACCGCCGCTGGCGGTAGCGACCAGCCTCCTACACCGCCACGGCAGCCTTGATCGCCGGATGCGCTGCATACCCCTCGATCGCAACATCCTCGTAGCGGAAGTCGAAGACCGAGCGCACCTCGGGATTGAGTTTCAATCGCGGCAGCGGCAGCGGCTCGCGGCTCAACTGCAGGCGCGCCTGTTCCAGATGGTTGTCGTACAGGTGCGCATCGCCGAGGGTGTGTACGAAATCACCGACGGCAAGGCCGCAAACCTGCGCCACCATGTGGGTGAGCAGCGCATAGCTGGCGATGTTGAACGGCACGCCGAGGAAGATATCGCCCGAACGCTGGTACAGCTGGCAGCTCAGCTTGCCGTCCGCGACGTAGAACTGGAACATCGTGTGGCATGGCAGCAGCGCCATCTTCGGCAGCTCGCCGACGTTCCAGGCGCTGACGATCAGCCGGCGCGAATCGGGGTTGCGCCTGATCTCGTCGACGACCCAGGCGATCTGGTCGACCACGCCGCCGTCAGCGGACGGCCAGGCGCGCCACTGCCGACCATAGACCGGGCCGAGGTCGCCGTTGGCGTCAGCCCACTCGTCCCAGATGCGCACGCCGTGTTCTTTCAGGTAGGCAATATTGGTGTCGCCGCGCAGGAACCAGATCAGCTCGTGCACGATCGATTTCAGATGCAGTTTCTTGGTGGTGACCAGCGGGAAGCCTTGCGACAGATCGAAGCGCATCTGCCAGCCGAACACGCTGCGCGTGCCGGTGCCGGTGCGGTCGGCCTTTTTGGTGCCGTGGTCGAGAACGTGACGGAGCAGATCGAGATAGGGACGCATCGCCGAATTCTAACGTGTAGGAGCCCGCTCGCGGGCGATGCTTCTGCTCTGCACCCGGCCGAAGAAGAGCATCGCCCGCCAGCGGGCTCCTACGAGGGTTGTATGGCGGCGGTCGCCAGCGGCAGGGTCGGCG
Source organism: Rhodanobacter sp. (assembly GCA_035655635.1). GTDB lineage: Bacteria > Pseudomonadota > Gammaproteobacteria > Xanthomonadales > Rhodanobacteraceae > Rhodanobacter. The sequence continues at coordinate 1,149 of DASRUB010000391.1, forward strand.
CCCGCCGCGACATCGCGATCAGCACCAGCCCGATCACGATCAAGGGCAGGGACTGCATCTGCCCCATCGTCACCCACGAGGTGCCAAACAGATAGCCGAGTTGCGCATCGGGTACGCGCACGAACTCCACCGCGAAGCGGAACACGCCGTACAACAAGGCAAACAGGCCCGAGACCAGGTAGCGCGGGCGTGGCTTCAACGACACCAGCCACAGCACCACGAACATCACCACGCCTTCCAAAGCCAACTCGTACAACTGCGACGGATGGCGCGGCAGGCCGCCGAATTGCTGCAGCGATGGCATCCAGGCGGGATGCGCCGCGGCCCAGCTGACGTCCTCTGCCTGCGCACCGGGGAAGATCATTCCCCACGACAAATGCGTAGGCTTGCCCCACAGTTCGCCGTTGATGAAGTTGCCGAGCCGCCCGAGGCCCAACCCGAGCGGCACCAGCGGTGCTACGAAGTCGACTGTGTCGAAAAAGTGCAGCGCATGCCGCCGCGACCACCACCATCCCGCGGCCAGCACGCCGAGCAGGCCGCCGTGGAAACTCATGCCGCCGTCCCACACCTTGAACAACGCCAGCGGATCGGTCCAGATCCAGCGCGGGCCGCCCTCGTAGTAGAACAGCATGTACCAGATGCGTCCGCCGACGATCACCCCCAGCATGCCGTAGAACAGCAGGTCGCCCAGCGCGTCGCGAGTCACCGGCAACCGGCCGCGACCGCGCCGGTACTCGCCGAGCACCGCGACAAAGAAGAACCCCAGCAGGTACATCAAGCCGTACCAGTGCACCTGCACCGGACCGAGGTGGAAGGCGACCGAATCGAAATGGGCGACGAAAGGCTGCGACATGCGAACGACACTGAACGGGCAAAGGCCAAGTGTAGCGGCATGCGACCGTAGCGGCATGGACGAACCCGCGGTCAGCAGGTTTTATCCGCTTGGCATGCGCGCTAGAATCCACGGCGCACGTGATCCGCACCAGGGTGTCGGGGCAAGCGGGTCACCGTGCGCAGCCAGGGGAACACTGACTCGCTACTTGCCGCCGGATCCGTGTCCGTCGATTCCGCGATGGCGCGCCCGTGTTCCGTGCGTGTTCCATTGTTCCGATTTGACCCAGAGGAACCACCATGTCACGTGTATTGCGTCATCTGTTGATCAGCGCCCTGTGGTGCCTTCCGCTGGCGGCAATGGCCGCTCCCGCGAGCTTGCTGCCGGTCCAGGATTTCTCCCGCCACCCGACATTGAGCAATCCCAGCCTGTCTCCGGACGGCCAGTTGCTGGCCGTGTCCGTGCGCAACACCGACAAGGATGGCAACAACAGTTACCAGCTGGCCGTGCTGCACCTGCCTGACCTCAAACCCCTCAGCCGGCTGGACATGGCGCGGCGCAACGTGCCGGGACGGATAGTCTGGGTGAGCAATACCCGGCTGGTGGTAGCGGTGGCCTACGAGTCGGCGTGGCTCGACGTGCCGCGACTTACCGGCCAACTGCTGGCGTTGGACTATGACGGCAGCCACAAGACGACCCTTTACAGCCTGGCCGACCGTGGCAACTCGATCCATTCGCAGGACATGCCCCGTGGCGCGGCCACGATTGCCGATGTGCCGGAGCCACGCAACAACCACATCTACGTCGACCTGCACCCGGAATCCACCGGCAACTACACCATGTACGACGCCAGCAGCAGCATGATCTATGACGTCGACACCAGCAGCGGCGCGGCCGTCCTGATGGGCAAGATCAACAAGGGCGACATGCATTTTGTCGTGCACGACGGCGTGGCGCGCTTCGCGATCGGCTCGCCCGACGCCGGCGCGACCATCACCACCTATACCCGCGACAACAAGGATCAACCCTGGCGCCCGATGCCGGCCAGCGTCACCGGCAAGGTGCTGGTCCCCGAACGGATCAGCACCGACGGCAGCCGCATGTGGTCGATGTACAGCGCTGATGGTGGCCCGGAACAACTGATCTCCAGCAAGCTCGATGGCAGCGATCGCAAGGTCCTGCTCAGCGACAGCTTCGCTTCCGGGGGCGACGTCCTGATGGCGCCGCATCACGGCGCACCCTACGCCGCGAGCCTGGCGGTCGGCCGGCCGCATTTCGTGGCGCTGGACGACAGCCCCATGGCCCAGCTGCAGCAGGCACTCAGCGCCAAGTTCCCGGATGAGGCGATCGAGGTCGCCGGCCAGAGCGATGACGGTCAGGTACTGCTGATCCACGCCTACAGCGACCGCGATCCCGGCACCTACGCCTTGTTCGAGCGCAGCAGCATGAACCTGCGGCCGCTGTTCCAGAGCGAGCCGTGGATCAAGTCGGCACAGATGGCGATGCGCCAACCGATCCGCTTCAAGGCCAGCGACGGCATGCAGCTGGATGGCTACGTGACGGTGCCGACCGACGGTGCCAAGTCGCACCCGATGGTGCTGATGCCGCACGGCGGTCCGATCGGCATCGCCGACGGCTGGGCCTACGACGCCGACGCGCAGTTCCTGGCCAGCCGCGGCTACACCGTACTGCAAGTCAATTATCGTGGCTCCTCCGGCCGCGGCATGAACTTCCAGCATGCGGGCTACAAGCAGTTCGGCGACCGCATCCAGCACGACCTGATCGATGGCGTGCACTGGGCGATCGGCCAGGGCTATACCGACGACAAGCACATCTGCGTCTACGGCGGCAGTTTCGGCGGCTATTCCGCGCTGATGCAGCCGATCCTGGCGCCGGGCCTGTACCAGTGTGCGGTCGATTACGCCGGTGTGTCGGACTGGACGATCGGCATGGACTACAGCGATACCAGCCACTTCGCCGCCGGCAAGACCTACTTCGCCGACGCGATCGGCGACAAGGCAGCCGCCCGCGCCATCTCGCCGTTGTACCAACTGGACAAGTTCAACGTGCCAGTGCTGATCGCCCATGGCAAGGCCGATCCGCGCGTACCATTCCGCAACGCCACCGCGCTGCGCTCGGCGCTGGACAAAGCCGGCAAGCCCTACGTGTGGCTGGTCAAACCGAAGGAAGGCCACGGCTTCTACAGCGAGGCGGATCGCACCGACCTGCTGCAGCACATGCAGGATTTCCTGGCGAAATACCTGGGCGGCTGAGGCGGATCCCAGGCGCTGTTACAGAAACACGGGCC
>DASRUB010000392.1:0-4754 GCA_035655635.1 Rhodanobacter sp.
GCGCCTTCCTGCACGGCCACTTCCTGCAGCACGCCGGCGATGCCGGCGGTCACCTCGAGCGCATGGGCCTGACGCTGGCGCAGTTGCAGGTTGCTCTGCTGCTGCAGCACTTTCGCCTTCACCGCGTCGAGCTGGGCGCGCATGTTGCCACCGAAACCCTTGACCCGCTCTTGCTCGATCTGCATGCGGTTTTTCAGCTGGGCCAGGGCGATCTGGCCCTGGCGGTAGGTCACCGCCGGAATCAAGTGCTCGACGGCGGCCTTGGCGTCGGCGTCGGCCTTGACCTTGGCCGAGGCGTAATCGGCCTGCGCCGCCGCTTCGGCCGAGCGTTCATCGAGCAGTTGTGATTGCAGCTCGGCGCGCTTGGCAGCTACGTCGGCTTGGGCCGCCGCAACCAGTGCCTGGGCATTGCTCAAGCTGTCCTGCACTTCGGGGTTGGACAGTTTCATCAGCACGGTATCGGGCTGCACCGCGGTACCGGGCCACACCAGAATCTGCTCGACCTGGGCGGCGGTGGCGGCGGCCAGCCAGCGCGAGGTACGCGGCACCAGGGTGCCGGTCGCGCGCACTTCGCGCAGCATGTCGCCGCGCTGCACGGTGTCGATCCACAGACTGGAGCGATCGACCCGCGGCAACGCCGGGCCGAGTCGAAGCAACACCACCACCAGGACCGCGACCACCACGGCACCGGCGGCCACGGTCAGCCGCAGGCGGCGGCGCTTGCGGAGCTTCAGGGTCGGGTTGGCCATGTCCATGAGCCTGTTACAGCAAAGCCCGTGCCATGGATGCCGTGCCCGCCCCACAACGATTCCGGCCCACGCCGGGGCGATACCGTCGCTCGCCAGCGGACACCGGTATCCGGAAACGTACGCGTAGGAGCCCGCTCGCGGGCGATGCCTTTAGTGGGATTCGGGATGACCAGCCGTTCGGCTGTTGAGAGCCGGGATTCGCGAAAGCATCGCCCGCGAGCGGGCTCCTACAACGACTTCGATCAGGCGTCGTAGGGCGGGCAGTGCCCGCCGGCTTTTCGCGACAACGCGAAACCAGAGCGGCGGGCGGCGACCGCCCTACGAAGCGGTGCGTCGCGAGAGGCTCAGCCGGTGTTCTGCAGCCCCTGCGCCACCCCGTTGACGCAGGCGACCAGCGCCTGCAGCAGCACGTCGTCGTCACAGTCGCTGGCGCGCCAGCGTTGCAGCAGGTCGACCTGCAACAGGCTCATCGGATCGACATAGGGGTTGCGCAGGCGGATCGAGGCGGCCAGTCGAGGCGCGTCCTGCAACACGGTGTGGTGGCCCTTCAGCTGCAGAAGTTCGCGCCGGGTGCGCTCGAACTCGCTGCGGATCAAGCCGAACATTTCATCGTGCAGCGGTCCCGAGAGTCGCGAGAACGCCGCGGCGATTTCCAGGTCGCACTTGGCCAGCACCATCTCCACGTCGTCCAGCATGTTGCTGAAGAACGGCCAGTCCCTGGCGATTTCGGCCATGGCATCCTCACCGAATTCGCGCACGCCCTGCTCCAGCGCGCTGCCCAGGCCGTACCAGCCGGGCAGGATCGAACGGCACTGGGTCCAGGCGAACACCCACGGGATCGCGCGCAGATCCTGCACGCCGCGCATGCTGCGGCGGCTGGCCGGGCGCGAACCCAGGGTCATCCGCTCGATCACATCGATCGGTGTAGCGCTGCGAAAATAATCGACGAAATGCGGGTGCTCGACGAAGGCACGGTAGGTGGCGCGGCTGTTCGCCGACAGCGCGTCCATTTGCGTGCGCCAGCGCTGCTCGCGCGGATCGTCCTCGCGCGGGCGCAGCGACGCGCGCAACACGGCACTCACGGTCTGCTCGAGGTTGCGCAGCGCCAGCGCGCGGATGCCGTACTTGCGGTGGATCACCTCGCCCTGCTCGGTGACCCGCAGCACGCCGGCGACCGAGCCGCGCGGCGAGGACATCAGCGCCGGCGCGAGGCGCACGCCGCCGCGGCTGGCCGAGCCGCCGCGACCGTGGAAGAACGCAAGCTGGATGCCGGCCTGATTGGCGACTTCCAGCAGCTCGACCTGGGCCCGTTGCAGCCCCCAGCGCGAGGCCAGCGTGCCGCCGTCCTTGCCGCTGTCCGAATAGCCGAGCATCACCCATTGCTGGTCCTTGCGCGCGGCAAGGTGCCGGCGGTAGACCGGATCGTCCAGCAGGGCCTGCAGGGTGGCTGGCGCGTTGGTCAGGTCGTCGACGGTCTCGAACAATGGCGCAATATTCAGCGGCACGCTGTCGTCCTGGATCAGCCCGCCGTAGCGCGCCAGCGCCAGCACGGCCAGCACATCGGCGGCGCTGCGCGCCATGCTGATCACATACAGGCCGACCGCCTCGCTGCCGTAGCGTCGACGGGTATCGCCCACGGTGGCGAACACGTCGTACAGCGCAGTCACCACCTCGGCATGGCTGATCGCGAAGCGCGCGCTGCCGCTGGCATAGTCGCGCAACTGCTGCGTGCGCTGGTCGGCGGATCGCCCGGCCCAATCCTGGTCGTCGAACAGGGCCGCCAGCGCATCGTCGTGCACGCGCGAATCCTGGCGCACATCAAGGCGGGCCAGGTGCAGGCCGAAGGTGCTGACGCGGCGAATCAGGCGCCGCACGGCATAAGCGCCGGCATGCAGGCCGCGGTGCTCGATCAGGCTGTCGTCGATCAGTCGCAGATCGACCAGCAACTCCGCCGCGGACGCATAACCCTCGGCGGCGTCGTCGAGGCTCGCTCCAAGGCGGGCGCCGATCAGCGTGAGCAGACAGCGATACGGCATGTCGGCATGGCGCGGGCGGATCTTTGCGGCCGCCTGGGGAAAGCGTTCGCGATAGTCGGCCAGCCGTTGCTGCAGGGCCGGCGCAACGGCGACGCGGCTTTCGGTCTGGCTGAGCAGGCGCGCCAGCGTGGCGACGTCCGCCAGATAGTGCTCGATGACCTGCGCGCGCTGGGTGGCCAGGCTGGCCGCGATGGTGTCGGCGCCGACATTCGGGTTGCCATCCATGTCGCCACCCACCCAGGTGGCAAAGCCAAGCAGGCGCGGCAGCGCGACCGCCACGCCGTAGATGCTTTGCAGTGCGTCGTCCAACGCTTCGTACAGCGCCGGCACGACGCGATACAGCGGATTGGCCAGGTAGAAGCCCACATGGTGGTGCTCATCCTGCACGGTGGGGCGTATCGGCGAGGCCTCGGCGGTCTGCCAGCCGGCGGACAAGGCCATGTAGATGCGCTCGTCATCCGCAGCGCGCTCCTGCGGGGTGCGCTCGGGGTCGAAGCCGTCGACCAGCGAACGCACGATCGCCTGCTCCTTTTCCAGCAGCGAACGACGCACGGCCTCGGTCGGATGGGCAGTGAACACCGGCTCGATCCACAACCGGTCCAGCCAGCCCAGCAACTCGTCGGCCCCGACGCCCTGCTCCTTCAACTTCCCCAGCGCATCGAGCAGGGATTCGGGTTGTACCTGGTTGCCCTCACGCTGGTAATCCCGCCGGCGGCGGATGCGGTGCACCCGCTCGGCCGTGTTGACCGCCTGGAAATAAGTGGCGAACGCCCGCGCCAGGGCCTCGGCGTGGGCGGCGTCCAGATCGGCCAGCGAATCGGCCAGCTCGGCCACCGAGGCGCCTTCGCGACGGCGCCGGATCGCGGCGATGCGCACCCGCTCGACCCGCTCGAAAAAGGCCGTACCGTCCTGCTCGGCCAGCATTTTGCCGACCATCGCGCCGAGCCGGCCAACGTCAGCGCGCAGGGGGCCGTCGTGCGCCAGGAATTCGGTCTCGCCGTTTGCTTCCACGCAGGTACTCCATGCAGGCCAAGCCCCCAGCGTACCCAATCGGGACGACCGCGGCACCACGCCGACGGACATGAGCTGGTGTCTGCCGCTACAATGGTCCCCTTTTACTGCCCGCCGAGGGGCGCTGCGACCGTTCAACGTGAATGCGGCTCCAACCGCAAATACCCACACCTTCGGGTGTGGATTCCTCACAACGACGGCCAGGCTCGGCGCGGCACGTTCCACAACGGCGCTCAGTATGCGAGTCCCTTCGCGGTAGACCGGCCATCCATGGCCGGACTTTTCGAAAGAGCCTCGCCCTGACGGAGATACACATGAACGCCGCACTGAAAGACAACACCCACGACTACAAGATCCGCGATATCTCGCTGGCCGAGTTCGGACGCAAGGAACTGGACATCGCCGAGCACGAGATGCCAGGCCTGATGTCGATCCGCCGCAAGCACGCCGCCGCGCAGCCGCTGAAGGGCGTGCGCGTGACCGGCTCGCTGCACATGACGATCCAGACCGCCGTGCTGATCGAGACGCTGAAGGACATCGGCGCCGACGTGCGCTGGGCCTCGTGCAACATCTTCTCGACCCAGGACCACGCTGCTGCCGCGATCGCCGCCACCGGCACACCGGTGTTCGCCTGGAAGGGCGAGACGCTGGAGGAATACTGGGACTGCACGCTGGAAGCGCTGAGCTTCCCCGACGGCAAGGGCGGCTTCCTCGGCCCGCAGCTGGTGGTCGACGATGGCGGCGACGTCACGCTGCTGATCCACAAGGGCTACGAGCTGGAGAACGGTTCGACCTGGGTCGACGAGAAGGCCTCCTCGCACGAGGAACAGGTGATCAAGAACCTGCTCAAGCGCGTGCACAGCGAGCGCCCGGGCTACTGGCACACCGTGGTCAAGGACTGGAAGGGCGTCTCCGAGGAGACCACCACCGGCGTGCACCGCCTGTACCAGCTGGCCGA
>DASRUB010000393.1:0-5564 GCA_035655635.1 Rhodanobacter sp.
CCACTCGCCTATACTGCAGGATTCAACCAGGGACAAGGGGTGGGGAAATGGGTCAGATACTTGCGTTGGTCGTCGTCTTTCTGGTCGTGGTGGCGATCGTCAAGCTGGTGCGCATCGTGCCGCAGGGTTTCGAGTGGACGGTGGAGACCTTCGGTAAATACACTGCCACTCTGAGTCCCGGTCTGCATTTTCTGATCCCGGTCTACCAGGCGGTCGGGCGCAAGATCAACATGATGGAACAGGTGCTCGACGTCCCCTCGCAGGACGTGATCACCAAGGACAACGCGGTGGTGCGTGTCGACGGCGTGGTGTTCTACCAGGTGCTGGACGCCTCCAAGGCCGCCTATGAAGTGGCGAATCTGGAGCAGGCCTCGCTGGCGCTGGTGATGACCAATATCCGTACCGTGCTGGGCTCGATGGACCTGGACGAATCGCTCAGCAAGCGCGACGAAATCAACGCGCGTCTGTTGCGCGTGGTGGACGAGGCGACCCATCCATGGGGGGTCAAGGTCAACCGCATCGAGATCAAGGACATTGCGCCGCCGCGCGATCTGATCGATGCGATGGCGCGGCAGATGAAGGCCGAGCGCGAGAAGCGCGCCAACATCCTGGATGCGGAAGGTTACCGCCAGGCCGCGATCCTCAAGGCCGAGGGTGAGAAGCAGTCGGTGATCCTGTCCGCCGAAGGCGACAAGGAAGCCGCATTCCGTGCCGCCGAAGCGCGCGAGCGAACCGCCGAAGCCGAAGCCAAGGCGACCACCATGGTGTCCGAGGCGATCGCCAGCGGCAACGTCAACGCGCTGAATTACTTTGTGGCCAACAACTATATCGAGGCGCTCAAGGAAATGGCCCACTCGCCCAACCAGAAAATGCTGCTGTTGCCGATCGAGGCGACCGGCGTGATCGGCGCGTTGGCCGGCATCGCCGAACTGGCCAAGGAATCGCTGGGCCAGCAACAGAAATCGCTGGCGGCGGCACAGCCGCCGCTGCCGCAACGTTGATTCGGGGAGCCCGCTGCCATGTGGCAACTTGCTGCGCATTATTTGTGGTGGATCCTGGCCTTGCTGCTGATTGCCGGTGAGTTGCTGGTGCCGGGTTATTTCCTGTTGTGGATCGGACTGGCCGCCGCGGCGATGGGTGTGCTGCTGTGGGTAGTGCCGTCGATGGGCTTGTTGGTGCAGGCCATCGTGTTCGGCCTGCTGGCGTTTGCCGCCTGTCTCGCCTACGCGCGCTGGTTGCGGCCCAGGCTGGAGCGACGCGCGCCCGGCAGCGAACGTCTCAACCGTCGCGCCGAACAGATGATCGGCCAGCGCTACGAACTGGTCGAAGCCATCGTCAACGGACGTGGCAAGGCTGGCGTGGGCGATGGGCAATGGCTGGTCAGCGGACCGGATCTGCCCATCGGCAGCACGGTCGAAGTGATTGCCGTCGATGGCGGCACGCTGCAGGTACGCGCCACCGCATGAGCCCGACCGTATGAGTCCGGGCGAGACCCTGTCGCCGCTGTTTGCCACCGCCGCGCTGAACACGCGCATCGCATTCCTGCTGGAACTGGCGCGACGGCTGCACCAGTACGGCACCACCGCGCCGCGGCTGGAAATCGCCATCGCCGGTGCGGCGCAGCGGATGGGCCTGGCCGCCGATGTGTGGTCCAGCCCCACCGCGATCATCATCTCGTTCGCCGACCTGGCCCAGGGCGAGGAGGGCGTGGCGCAGAGCACCCAGGTGATGCGGCTGGCGCCGGGCGATGTGAACCTCAGCCGGCTGTGCGAGGCCGACGAGATCGCGGACCTGGTGATCACCGGCGACCTCGACCTGCGCGAAGGCTTTCGTCGTCTGCGTGAGTTGAACCGCCCGGAAAGCCGACTCTCGCAGGCGGCATTGATTGCCAGTTATGGCCTGTCCGCCGCCAGCATCGTGGCGTTGTTCCTGCACAGCTCCTGGCCCGATCTGATCACGGCCGGCTTGATCGGTCTGATGATCGGCAGCATCACGGTGCTGGCGGCGCGCCGACCGCGGCTGGCCATCGCCAGCGAGGCACTCAGCGCGATGGCAGCGACCTTCATTGCCATCCTGGTCAGCGCGTTCGTGGTGCCATTGGCGATCAAGGCGGTAGTGCTTGCCGGCCTGATCGTATTAGTGCCGGGCATGTCGTTGACCACCGCCGTGCGCGAGCTGTCCAGCCAGCACCTGGTGTCCGGTGTGGCGAGGATGGGCGGGGCGGTGACCACGATGCTCAAACTCATCTTCGGCGCGATGGCGGCGACGCAGCTGTGCGCCGCGGTGGGTATCCATGCGCGTGACTACGTGCTGCCGCCGCTGCCGACCTGGATGGACACTCCTTCGCTGTTGCTGGGCGCGTTCGGCTTCGCCATCCTGTTCCGCGCCGCCCGGCGCGACTGGCTGGTGGTGATGTTCGCCGTGGTGGTCGGTTACCTGGCCACGCGCTGGGGCGGGCAGATCTCGGGCAAGGTGCCGGGTGCGGCCTTTGGCGTATTCCTCGGCGGCTTCCTGCTCAGCGCCATGGCGAACGTCTATGCGCGCTTCGCCCGGCGTCCGGGGGCGGTGATCCGCGAACCGGGCATCATCCTGCTGGTGCCCGGCAGCGTCGGCTTCCAGAGCATGTCGTTCCTGCTCGACCGCGATACGGAGCTGGGCATGGATACGGCGCTGTTGTTGTTGACGCTGCTGGTGTCGTTGGTGGCCGGTTTGATGTTCGGCGACCTGCTGGTGTCGCCGCGCCGATCGTTGTAGCGAGCAACGGTGAAGTGACCGGATATTTTTGAATCACCCGATAGAAGTGTTAAACCGCTACCGCCTGCGCCAGGGTGGCTGCATACGTATTCAGCCGGACACGGCCAGCCGGCTCGGTGCAGACTCGGGCTGTTCTGCATGCCATGACGTGGGGAGACGCGATGAGCTCGGTGAACGCGACAGACGGATTGGGTCAGCACGCGACCCTGCGAGTGGTCTTGATCTCGGCGGCGGCAGCGTTGGGCGGCTTTCTGTTCGGCTTCGACACCGCGGTGATCAACGGTGCGGTCGACGCAATTCGCGACCACTTTGTGTTGGACGCCGGCGCGATCGGAATCACGGTGTCCTGCGCCTTGCTGGGTTCGGCTCTGGGCGCCTGGTGCGCCGGCATGCTCGCCAATCGCTTCGGCCGGGTGCCCACCATGCAGGTGGCCGCCGTGTTGCTGGTGGTGGCAGCACTGGGCTCAGGCCTGGCGATGGCGGTGTGGGATCTGATCCTGTGGCGATTGGTCGGTGGCATCGGCGTGGGCGTGGCCTCGGTGATCGCGCCCACCTATATCGCCGAGGTGGCACCGGCGCGGATTCGCGGTCGGCTCGGTTCGATGCAGCAATTGGCAATCGTGCTGGGCATCTTCGCGGCTTTGTTGAGTGACGCCTGGTTGGCCGGTACCGCCGGCGGTGCGGCCAGCATGCTGTGGTGGGGTCTGCCGGCGTGGCGCTGGATGTTCCTGGCGGCAACCGTGCCGGCGGTGATCTACGGCCTGCTGGTGCTGTGGGTGCCCGAATCGCCGCGCCATCTGGTGGCCAAGGGGCGGCTCGCCGAGGCGCGGGTGGTATTGCTGAAAGTCCTGAACATGCACAGCGATGCCGCGTTGGACAAGAAGCTGGCCGACATCGAGGGCAGCCTGCGCTCGGAGCACAAGCCGCGCCTGCGCGACCTGTTCAGCAAGCGGACGGGCCTGCTGCCGGTCGTGTGGATCGGCATTTTGCTGTCGATATTCCAGCAGTTCGTGGGCATCAATGTGATCTTCTACTACTCCACCACGCTGTGGCATTCGGTCGGTTTCAGTGAGGCCGATTCGTTCACGATCACCGTGGTCACCTCGATCGTCAACGTGCTGGTGACCCTGGTGGCGATCGCGTTGGTCGACAGGATCGGGCGCAAACCGCTGCTGGTGGTCGGCTCGGCCGGCATGGCGATCACCCTGGGCGCGATGGCGTGGTGCTTCTCGCAGGCCACCGGCAGCGGCGCGGACTTGAGCCTGCCCGGTTCGGTCGGCATGGTGGCGCTGGTCGCGGCGAACGCCTACGTGGTGTTCTTCGGGGTCAGCTGGGGGCCGGTGGTGTGGGTGCTGCTGGGTGAGATGTTCCCCAACCGGATCCGTGCCACCGCGCTGGCGGTGGCCGCGGCGGCGCAGTGGCTGGCGAACTTCGCGATCAGTTATTCATTCCCGGCGCTGGCCGAGGTCGGCCTGACCTTCGCCTACGGACTTTATGCAGCTTTCGCGCTGCTGTCGCTGTTCTTCGTGCTGTACGCGGTGCGCGAAACCAAGGGCGTCGAACTGGAGGACATGCACGCGTGAGGCATGCCCCCATGAGCATCGTGGAGCACGTTTCTTCCGCTGGTGCGGCCGGGCGGACGCCATCCCCGCCCTGCCGCGGCGTGGCGACGCGCCGGGCCATCCACGACGCGCGACGCGCAAAGCGGTTACGATTCGGAAACGGCGACGGCCGCTGCATGGCCGATCGCGCACCGTTCGAGCGGCAACTGGCGGATCAGGTCGCAGATGAAGGGCAAAGCCACATCGATCGACATCGCACACCTGGCCGGGGTCTCCCAGGCCACGGTATCGCGCGCGCTCGCCGGCAGCCCGCTGGTCAATGAAGAAACGCGGCGGCGCATCCAGGCCGCCGCCGAGCAGCTCAACTACAAACTCGACAAGAACGCCTCCAACCTGCGCCGGATGCATACCGGCACGCTGGCCCTGCTGTTCTTCGAGGACCCCACCGCCGACGAATCGCACATCAACCCGTTCTTCCTGTCGATGCTCGGCTCGATCACCCGCGCCTGCGCGCTGCAGGGCTACGACCTACTGATCTCGTTCCAGCAGCTGTCCGACGACTGGCACGCCGATTTCGCCGACAGCAAGAAAGCCGATGGCCTGATCCTGCTCGGCTACGGCGATTACCTGGCCTATCGCGACAAGCTGGAGAAACTGGTCGAGCAGGGCACCTGCTTCGTGCGCTGGGGCGCGGTATTGCCGGACCAGCCCGGCGTGTCGTTCGGCAGCGACAACGAATGCGGCGGCACGGAGGTGGCCGAACACCTGCTCCAGCGCGGCTGCCGCCGTATCGCGTTCCTGGGGGACGCCTCCAGCCATTACCCGGAATTCTTCGGCCGCTATCGCGGCTACGTCGGCGCGCTCACCGCCGCTGGCGTCGAGGTCGACCCGGCCCTGCAGGAAAACGCCGAAAGCACCGAACACTCCGGTTACGAAGCGATGCGCCGGCTGATCATGCACGAAGTCGGCTTCGACGCCGTCTTCGCCGCCAGCGACCTGATCGCGATTGGCGCCATGCGCGCGCTGAGCGACCACGGCCTGCGCGTACCGCAGGACGTCGCCCTGGCCGGCTTCGACGATATCGCCACGGCGAGTTTCGTCAACCCGCCGCTGACCACGGTGCTGCAGGACACCGGCCAGGCCGGTGCCGTGCTGGTCGACAGCCTGCTCGGCCTGATCCGCGGCGAGCTGGTGGAGAGCGAAGTGCTGCCGGTGAAGCTGATGGTGAGGAAGTCGAGCTTGCGCTGA
>DASRUB010000394.1:0-12965 GCA_035655635.1 Rhodanobacter sp.
TCAAGGGAATAACACCGAACTGCCGGCCATTCCGGCCAAGCGCTACTTCACGATCGGTGAAGTGGGCGAGCTGTGCGGTGTGAAACCCCACGTGCTGCGCTACTGGGAGCAGGAGTTCCCGGCGCTCAACCCGGTCAAGCGGCGCGGCAACCGTCGCTATTACCAGCGCCATGACGTGCTGATGATCCGCCAGATCCGTTCGCTGCTGTACGACGAGGGTTTCACCATTACCGGCGCACGCGCGCGGCTGGAAGGCCCGCAAGCGCGCCTGGAATCCAGCATGTCGCACCAGATCGTGCGCCAGGTGCGGATGGAACTGGAAGAAGTGCTCACCCTGTTGCGGCGCTGAAGACTTCCGGATGCGCCACCCGAGCTGTTAGACTTCCCAGCTTGTCGAATGTCGGGGCGTAGCGCAGCCTGGTAGCGCATCTGCCTGGGGGGCAGAGGGTCGTCGGTTCGAATCCGGCCGCCCCGACCAGTTGGTGTAGACGTGAAAAAGCGCCCAATGGGCGCTTTTTCACGTCGGGATTTGGCATTCGAGATTCGGGATTCGGAAAAGCAACAGCGAAGCCGCAACTCAGCTCTTCCGAATCCCGAATCCCGAATCCCCAATCCCCGCACTCAATACAGCACGCGGCTGCGCAATGTTCCTGGAATCGCCGCCAGCTTCGCCTTCAGCGCGTTCGCCTGGGTCGCGTCGGCGCTCACGTCGATCACCACGTAACCGACCTCGCTGTCGGTCTGCAGGAACTGCGCATCGATGTTGAGGTTGCCGGCCGAAATCAGCTCGTTGATCCGCGACAGCGTGCCCGGCACATTACGGTGGATGTGCAGCAGGCGCCGGCTGGTGGGATGTTCGGGCAGGGTGACTTCGGGGAAGTTCACTGCCGACAGGGTTGAGCCGTTGTCGCTGTAGCGCACCAGCTTGCTGGCGACCTCGATGCCGATATTGTCCTGCGCTTCCAGCGTGCTGCCGCCGATGTGCGGGGTCAGGATCACGTTGTCCATGCCGACCAGCGGGGAGACGAAGGCGTCGTCGTTGCCTTTCGGTTCGGCCGGGAACACGTCCACCGCCGCGCCGGCCAGGTGACCGTCACGCAACGCTGTGGCCAGCGCATCGATGTCCACCACGCTGCCGCGCGAGGCATTGATCAGCATCGCGCCGGCGTGCATCTTTGCCAGCTGTTCGGCCCGGATCATCATTTGCGTGGCCGGGGTTTCCGGTACGTGCAGGGTGACCACGTCCGAGCGCTGCAGCAGTTCGTCCAGGCTGGAGACGGCACGGGCATTGCCCAGGGCGAGCCTGGTCTCGATGTCGTGGAAGATCACCCGCATGCCCAGGCTCTCGGCCAATACGCCGACCTGGGTACCGATGTGGCCATAGCCGACGATGCCGAGGACCTTGTCACGCGTCTCGAAACTGCCGCTGGCCGACTTGGCCCAGCCGCCGCGATGGCACTGCGCATTCTTCTGCGGAATCCCGCGCAGCAGCATGATCGCCTCGGCGATCACCAGTTCGGCCACGCTGCGGGTGTTCGAATAGGGAGCGTTGAACACCGGCACACCAAGCTTGCGTGCGGCGCCAAGGTTCACCTGGTTGGTGCCGATGCAGAAGCAGCCCACCGCAATCAGGCGTTTGGCCTGTGCCAGCACCGCGTCGGTGAGTTGGGTGCGCGAGCGCAGGCCGACGATATGCGCATCGGCGATGGCCCTCTTCAACTCATCTTCCGGAAGCGACTTGGCGTGCAATTCGACCTGGCTGTAACCGGCGCGGTGGAATACTTCGACCGCGCTGGCGCTGATCCCCTCCAGCAGCAATACCTTGATGTCCTGGCGGGGAAAGGAAGTCTGCATCGCATCGGCCCTTGGTGTGGAGGAGCGCCTACTATGCCAGAGCTTGCGCCAGATTGCGGCACTGCAGCACTGGACGTGGATCGGTGCGGCTGGCAGGCTGTGCCAATGACTCCGGAGCCGCGCATGACCGAACCCCGCCTTGCCGAACTGGTCCGCCGATTGCCCGTCCTGCGCCTGCTGACTGAACCCGGCGATCTGGAGCATTACGGCCGTGACTGGACGCGGCGCTGGCCTCCCGCACCGCTGGCGATTGCCTTGCCGGCCAGCGTGGACGAAGTGCAGGCCATCGTGCGCTGGGCGAACGAACAGGGTGTGGCGGTCGTGCCATCCGGTGGCCGCACCGGTCTGTCGGGTGGCGCGGTCGCTGCGAATGGCGAGCTGGTGCTGAGCCTGGAGCGAATGAACCGGGTGCTGGAATTCAACGCGGTGGACCGCACCCTCATCGTGCAACCGGGCATGATTCTGCAGCAGGTGCACGAGGCGGCGCGCGAGCATGGCCTGGTCTATCCGGTCGATTTCGCCGCACGTGGCTCGTGTTCGATCGGCGGCAACATCGCCACCAATGCCGGCGGCATCCGGGTGATACGTTATGGCAACACGCGTGAATGGATCGCCGGCTTGAAGGTCGTCGCCGGCAACGGCGAATTGCTGGAGCTCAATCGCGGACTGATCAAGAACTCCAGCGGCTACGATTTCCGCCAGCTCATGATCGGTTCGGAAGGCACGCTGGGCATCGTGGTCGAGGCCACGCTGAAGTTGACCGACCCGCCGCCGCGGTCCCAGGTGATGCTGCTGGCACTGGCGGACATGGATGCGCTGATGGAGGTGTTCGCGCTGTTCCGCGCGCGGCTGTCCCTGCAGGCGTTCGAGTTCTTCACCGACCGCGCGCTGCAGCATGTGCTGGCGCACGGCGCGCAGCGTGTCATCGACGGCGATCATCCATACTACGTGGTCACCGAATTCGACACGGCGGACGAGCGGCAGCAGGAAACGGCGCTGGCCGCGTTTGAACAAGCGCTGGAAGAAGGCTGGGTCCGCGACGGCGTGATTGCGCAGAGCGAAGCCCAGGCGGCGGCGCTGTGGCGGTTGCGCGAAGGCATCACCGAGAGTCTGGCGTCGCGGCAACCGTACAAGAACGACGTGTCGGTACGGATCAGTGCGGTGCCCGCTTTCCTGTGCGAAATGCAGGCCTTGCTGGCGCACGAGTACCCCGGCGTCGAGGTGATCTGGTTCGGCCATATCGGCGATGGAAATCTGCATATCAACGTGCTGCGGCCCGATGATGTCGCCGAAGATGCTTTCATCGCCCAGTGCGAACAGGTGACCCGGCTGCTGGCTGCCACCTTGCATTGCCATGGCGGCAGCATTTCCGCCGAGCATGGCATCGGTCTGGTCAAACGCGCTTATCTCGAAAGCACCCGCAGTGTGTCCGAAATTGCCTTGATGCGAGGCGTGCGCAAGGTGTTCGACCCGAACGGCATCCTCAATCCCGGCAAGTTGTTCGTCGGCGACTGAGAGGCTGTGACACACCAGCCTCTCAGCCTGGCCATGGAGGGCCGGGCGCGAATCGAGCACGCAAGTGCTTGATTCGCGTGAGCGAGTACGGGCCTGTACCGGACTCGCGATGGAAGAAAACCACAGGAGGTGGTTTTCTTCACAAGCTCCGAGGGCCGGCAAGCCACCGTGCTAGTCTCGAGGACTTGTTCGTCGGATTCGAGGAGCCGTCATGCCTTCGTCGTCGCTGCGTTCGCTGTATCCCCAGATCGAGCCGTTCGACCGCGGTTTTCTGCAGGTTTCGGCACTGCACGCGCTTTATTACGAACAGAGCGGGAATCCGGCAGGCAAACCGGTGGTTTTTCTGCATGGTGGTCCGGGCGGCGGTACCAATCCGAAATGCCGGTGCTTCTTCGATCCGGCGGTCTACCGCATCGTGTTGTTCGATCAACGCGGCTGCGGTCAGTCCACACCGCACGCTGAAC
The DNA here is from genome assembly GCA_035655635.1 of Rhodanobacter sp. Classification (GTDB taxonomy): domain Bacteria; phylum Pseudomonadota; class Gammaproteobacteria; order Xanthomonadales; family Rhodanobacteraceae; genus Rhodanobacter. The sequence goes on from DASRUB010000394.1 coordinate 3,834, forward strand.
TTGCCGACAACACCACCTGGGATCTGGTCGCCGACATCGAACGGGTGCGTGAACACCTGGGCATTGATCGCTGGCAGGTGTTCGGCGGGTCGTGGGGTTCCACCCTGGCGCTGGCCTACGCGCAGACGCATCCGGACAAGGTGACCGAGCTGGTGCTGCGTGGCATCTTCATGTTGCGGCGCCGCGAGCTGGAATGGTTCTACCAGCACGGTTGCAACATGCTCTATCCGGATGCCTGGGAAACCTACCTCAAGGCGATTCCGGAGGCCGAGCATGGCGATTTGATGAGTGCCTATCACCGCCGCCTGACCAGCTCCGACGCGAAGACGCGCGCGGACGCCGCGCGCGCGTGGTCGGTGTGGGAGGGTGCCACCAGCTTTCTGTACCAGGACAAGTCGTACATCGAGTCCAGCGGCGAAGATGAGTTTGCGCTGGCGTTCGCGCGGATCGAATGCCACTACTTCGTCCACGGCGGCTTCTTCGAACACGACGATCAGTTGCTGCGAAACGTCGATCGCATCCGCAATATTCCCGCGGTGATCGTGCAGGGCCGCTACGACGTGGTCTGTCCCCTGCACAGCGCGTGGGACCTGCATCGCGCGTGGCCCGAAGCCGACCTGCGCATCGTGCAGGACTCCGGTCATTCCGCGTTCGAGCCCGGCATCCTGCATGAATTGCTGGAGGCCACCGACCGCTTTGGAAGCTGAGCACCATGGGCGCTCCTCATTATTTCCTCTCCCCACCGGGGAGAGGGCAGGGTGAGGGGCCGGCGTGCGACAAGCTTGATCGAAGCTTGCTTCGCACAAAGGATGGCGCAAGATTGGCCCGGAAAATCCTAGTCGCTCGCCTGCAACTGCTTGGTGCCGAAAATCTTGTCACCGGCGTCGCCCAACCCGGGCAGGATGTAGCCGTGCTCGTTGAGGCGTTCGTCGATCGAGGCGGTGTAGATCTCGACATCCGGATGCGCGGCTTCGATGCGTTTGAGCCCTTCCGGTGCGGCGACGAGGAACAAGCCCTTGATGCGTTTGCACCCGGCCGCCTTGAGCATGTTGACGGTGGCGACCAGGGTGCCGGCGGTAGCCAGCATCGGGTCGACGATCAGGGCGATACGCTCGTCCATGCGGCCACTGAGCTTTTCGTAATAGGCGACCGGTTGCAGGGTCTGCTCGTCGCGTTGAACACCGACCACGCTGACCTTGGCCGAGGGAATCATGTCGAGCACGCCGGGCAGCATACCCAGGCCGGCGCGCAGGATCGGCACGATGGTGATCTTCTTGCCCTTGATTCGGTGCACCCGCAATGGCCCGGCCCACCCCTCGATCTCCTCCTCGATGGTCTCCAGGTCCTTGGTGGCCTCGTAGGTAAGCAGGGCGGCGACTTCGGAAGCCAGCTCGCGGAACTCCTTGGTGCTTATGCCCGCGCGGCGCATCAAACCGAGCTTGTGCTGGATCAGTGGATGGCGGACTTCGACGATTTTCATCGGTGACTGTCTTCAATGACGGCGCGTGGCGCGACAGTCCGAGCTTAGCGAAGCGGTCGTGCGCACGCACCCTTGCAAGCGCGCGTGCGCAAGTCCGCTGCCGTGGTGGTGGTGCTTACCCTGCCGTGGCTGCGGCGCTGCCACCCTTCAGGCAACCGCTCATGAAGCTCTTGCGCTCGGCGCCCTTGAGCGACTTGGTCTTGGCGTCGGCGTTGCAGGTTTTCATTTTTTCCTGCTGCGCCTGCCGGGCCGACGGAGCCGCCGCATGGCCTTTCAGGCAGGAGCTCATGAAGGTCTTTCGCTCGGCACCCTTCTTGCCGGTTGCCTGCGTGTTGCAGTCGATCATGCGCTGTTGCTGGGCGCTGTGCGGTTTCGTGGCCGGGGCGGCCGTGCTGGATTGCGGGGCCGCCGCGAAGGCGGTGCCGGCAAAGGCAAAGGCGGCGCTGACGGCAAGCAGGCGTAGAGACATCGACATGGTGGAGTCCTCCCTGGGTTAACCGGCGGCTGCCGGCTGGAGGAGTCTATGCCTGATGACCACAATCAGCGAGTAGGTGAAATCCGACGGATGTGAAGTATTCAGCTGCGGCGGGCGGAGGGGCCTCGCCGCCGCTGCCGTGGTGGCGAGGACTCAGACTCTGTGAAGAAAACCACTTCCTGTGGTTTTCTTCTATCGAGAGTCCGGCACATGTATGCATGCCATCCTTGGCATGCACCCTGCGGGCCAGCCTGCGGCTGTTCAAATCCGCTCCCAGCGGATTTGTCCGGACTCGCTCACGCGAATCAGGCATTTGCGTGCCCGGTCCGCGACCGGCCATCGGGCAACTGCTCCTGCGTTGCCTCAACTCGGGCATCCATGCCCTCGCCATGCCCTCGCCATGGCCGGGCTGAGAGGTTGAATAGTCACCACCTCTCAGGCTGCTTCGGCCCTGGCCTTGCGCGGACCTTCCAGCAACGCCTTGCGCACGTGGGCAATGATCAGGTCCACTTCGGCGCTGGTGACCTTGAAGTGCGGGGTGAAGCGCAGCGAGTTGGTGCCGCCGTGGATCACGCCGACGCCGTGCTCGCGCATGTATTCCTCGGTCGATTCGGCGCCGTAGCACTTGTATTCCGGGGCCAGCTCGCAGGAGAACAGCAGGCCGGTGCCCTGCACCTTGGTGATCAGGCCGCCCAGTTCGTGCTTCAGCGCGTTGAGTTTGTCGACGAATTCCTTGCCGCGCTCACGGATGTTGCTGCGCACTTCGTCGCTGAGCTCGCCCAGCGTCGCCAGCGCCACGTCCAGCGCGCGCGGGTTGGCGGTCATGGTGTTGCCGTAGATACCCTTGCGGTACAGCTCGGCGGTGTGGGCGCTGACCGCCAGCACCGACAGCGGATACTGGCCGGCGTTGAGCGCCTTGGAGAAGGTTTCCATGTCCGGCGCCGGCAACTGCTCGAAGCCCGGGTAATCGGTGATCGACAGCACGCCATGCGCACGCAGGCCGGCCTGGATCGAGTCGACCAGCAGCAGGGTGCCATGCGCTTCGGTCAGCGCGCGGGCGGCCTTGTAGAACTCAGGGGTGACCGCGCGGCCGGGATCGCCTTCGCCCATCACCGGCTCCAGGAACATCGCCTCGATGAACCAGCCGTGCTTGTCGGCATCCGCGAACACCGCTTCCAGCTGCGCCACGTCATACGGTGCCACGGTGATCAGGGTGTTTTCGTGGCGATAGCTGGCGAGATTCTGCTGGTACGCCTTGCGGCTGGAATCGGAATACAGCGCCGGCTTGTCGGTGCGGCCATGGAACGCACCCTTCACCGCGAGGCGCTTGATCGTGCGGCCGGCATAGCGGGCACCGGTGTCGGTCATCAGCTTGGCGTTGACGTCTGCGATGCGGCAGGCCAGCGAGACCGACTCGGAGCCGGAGTTCAGGCACATGTAGCGCGTGTACGGGCTGCCACCGCGACTGCGCCCTAGTTCCTTGTCCAGCGCCGCGCTGAAGCGCAACTGCGCCACGCTGGGCGACATCACGTTGGCCATCACCTGCGGCAGGGCCAGTGCGGCCAGAATCGCCGGGTCGTTGTGGCCGAAGCCGAGCATGCCGTAGCCGCCGTTGTCGTGCACCACGGCACCCTTCAGGGTGACGATCCACGGACCGCGCGCGGCGGCTGGCAGGTACGGGTTGATCGCGTCGTCCGGATAGAAGTTGACGAAACCGGCCTGCGCCTGGGCGAGCTGTTCGGCTTCGTCCAGCTTCAGGAAATCGCCCAAGTCCGCGCGAAGTTCATGATGGCGCGCGACCGCCTCGGCTATCGCCTGGAGCAGCAGGGGATCGTTCGCCGCCATGCGCTCGATGCTGGCATCGTCCAGACCGGTGGTGCGCGGCTTGCCGCCGAATTCGCGCAGTTCGCGCAGTTGGTTGATCACACCCATGATGAATCCTCCGTAGCTCCGCCGGACGGCAGGATGCCTGAGGGGCGGACATTAGTGATTGCGTGGCGGGAAACGCGATGAGCCGAGCGCTTCCTCAATGTTTTCAGACGTTTCGCGCCGTCACTGAGAGGCTGTGACTATTCAGCCTCTCAGCCCGGCCAAGAATGGCCGGGCGCGAATCGAGCACGTAAGTGCTTGATTCGCGTGAGCGAGTTCGGGCCTGTACCGGACTCGCGATAGAAGAAAACCACAGGAAGTGGTTTTTTTCACAAGCTCTGACCGGTCATCGGGGCGCTTTTATCGCTCACAGGATACCTTGCGCGGCCTGCGGCCGGTACCCCCGGGGTGACGGCTGTCACTCGCGATGACTGACGCCGGCGACTGCCAGTAGTGGCCCACCCCGCGCAGGATGTGCGTCAACGGAGGATTTTCCATGTCGCAATCGATCGACCCGATCGCCCGTCTCGACGGTGCCGTCAAACGCTATGGCCGGCTGGTCGCACTGGACGGTGCCGAACTGCAATTGCGGCGCGGCGAACTGCTGGCGCTGCTGGGTCCCAACGGGGCCGGCAAGAGCACCGCGATCAGTCTGCTGCTGGGGCTGATCCGTGCCGAAGCGGGCTCGGTCGAATTGTTTGGGCAGGATCCGCAGCGGATCCAGGCGCGCCGGCGCATCGGCGTGATGCTGCAGAACGCCGAGCTGCCACCGACCTTGCGCGTGGGCGAGCTGTTGCGGTTGACCGCCAGCTACTACCCGGCACCGCGTGCCTTGGCGGAAACCGCGGAACTGGCCGGCATCGCCGACCTGCTCAAGCGGCCCTACGCGAAACTCTCCGGCGGACAGCAGCGGCGCGTGCAATTTGCACTGGCGTTGTGCGGCCGGCCCGAGCTGCTGTTCCTGGACGAACCCACCGTGGGCATGGATATCGAGGCAAGGCAAAAGCTGTGGGCGGCGATCCGTCAGCTGATCGCCGAAGGTTGCTCGGTGCTGCTGACCACGCACTACCTGGAAGAGGCCGAGGCGCTGGCCGACCGCGTCTGCGTGATGGCGCATGGCAGGATGATCCACGAGGGCACGGTCGAGGAACTGCGCGCGCGGGTGGCGCTGAAGCGGATCCGCTGCCTCAGCGCCTTGCCGATCGACACGGTGCGCAGCTGGCCCCAGGTCAGCGAGGTGCGCCGGGAAAACGAACGGCTGCACATCAGCACCGCCGAGGCCGAAGCCGTGGTGCGCCGCCTGCTCGAAGCCGACCCGCAACTGGCCGGTTTGGAAGTGCAGCGTGCCGGCCTGGCCGAGGCCTTCACCGAACTCACCCGCGATGCCGACGAGGCCGCAGACGTCGACCAGCGCGAGGCCGCCTGACATGCAAACCGCCATTTCCATCACCACATCGGCACGTGCCATGGACATGTTGCGCCGCCGGGTGCTCGGTGCCTATCTCGAAGAGGCGCGCAGCGAATGTCTGCGCTACATGCGTGCGCCCGGCTTCATGCTGCCGATCATGCTGTTCCCGGCGATGTTCTACCTGCTGTTCGGCGTGCTGATGGCGACATCGAACGGTGCCGAGGCGGCGCGCTACCTGCTGGCCAGCTACGGTGTGTTCGGCGTGATGAGCCCGGGCCTGTTCGGTTTCGGTGTGTCGCTGGCGCTGGAACGCGACGGCGGGTTGTTGACGTTCAAGCGTGCCTTGCCGATGCCGCCGGGCGCCTACCTGCTGGGCAAGATGCTGATGGCGATGGCCGCCGCCGGAGTGGTGATCCTGTTGCTGCTGACGATGGCGCTGACCCTGGGCCACGTGAGCTTGAGCCTGGCCCAGGCCGGCGCGTTGCTACTTGCCGGCATGCTCGGCGTGCTGCCGTTCTGTGCACTCGGCATGTACGTCGGCACCCTTATCAAGGGCCAGGGCGCACCCGGCATGCTGCAACTGATCTACCTGCCGATGTCGTTCATGTCCGGCCTGTGGTTTCCGTTGCCGATGTTGCCGAAGTTCCTGCAGCAGATCGCGCCGGTATGGCCCAGCTATCACCTGGACATGCTGGCGCTCGCCGCAGTGGGCATGAAACAGGGTCCGTTACTGGTGCACGTGCTGGTGCTGATCGGTTTCGCCGTGAGCTTCCTGCTGCTGGCGGCCCGACGCCTGCGCCGGCACGGTTGAAGTAGGATGCTGTGCGTGAGCCTGTTGCGGAACGCCAAATCATGATTCCCGCATTCATTGCCCGATGGTTTGTTCCCGCGCCGGATTCTGCGGTCGCCGAGGACATTCGACGGGGGAAATCGCCCTGGGCCGACAGCATTCATCTGATGTGGTCGTTCTGGATCTTCATCACGCCGCTGTTCGACCGTGGTTTGAACGGCTACACCAGAACCTGGCTGCTGTTCACCCTGGTCACGTATCCCGTGTTTGTGTTTCTGTTCGCCAAGATACAGTTGGCGCCGCGCAGGACAACCCATTTCTATGCGTGGGGCATGGCGGTGCTGTGCTTCAGCGTGATGCGCTGGTATCCAAGTGGCCTGAGCTATTTCGTTTATGCATGCGTGATGCTGGCCCATTGTGACCTCCGCCAATATCGCGGCTATGTCGCTCAGGTATTGGTGCTCAACGTGGCTTACGTGGCGCTGGGTTGGTGGATCGGCTATCCGCAGGCACTGCTGGTGATCATGCCTGTCACGATCTTCGTCATCTGCACGATCGTCGCGGTCGAGCAGCTCAACAAGCAAAGGGATGCCGCGCTCAGCCTTTCGCACGACGAAGTACGCCGGCTTGCCGCCACCGCGGAACGCGAGCGCATCGGTCGTGATCTGCATGATTTGCTGGGCCATACCTTGTCGCTGATCACGCTGAAGCTGGAGTTGTCTCGCAAGCTGTTCGATCGCGATACCGGGGCGGCAAAGCGCGAGGTGGAGGAGGCCGAGAAAGTTGCCCGCCACGCCTTGGCGGAGGTGCGCAGCGCGGTCACCGGCATCCGCGCCACCGATCTCGCCGCCGAGCTGGCTTCGGCGCGGCTGTTGCTGGAATCTTCGCGGGTACATCTGGATTACAGCCATCTGCCCGCCGACCTGCCGGGTGACGTCGAGCGTGGCCTGTCGCTGATATTGCGCGAAGCGGTGACCAATATTGCGCGCCATGCCGATGCCAGTCAGGCCCGGATCGAGATGACGCGCGAACGGGCCAGCGTCTGCATGCAGATCAGCGACAATGGTCGCGGCGGGATCGAGATCGATGGCAATGGCCTGTGCGGCATGCGCGAGCGGGTACGCGCGCTTGGCGGCACCCTCACCTTCGAATCGCCGCGCGGCCAAGGGTCGCGTCTGCGGGTGGTGGTTCCGCTGCCGATCATGCGGCTGGTTGAAACATCCCGGTCAGCGCTGGATTCGACACCCGCCGGTCCGTTGACGCACACGATTCCTGGTCAACCTGTCGCGTGAGCCCCATCCACGCGCCCATGTCTCCACAAGCCATGACACCATCCTTTCGCCGCTGTGGGCACCAGGAAGCCAACACATGATCCGAGTTCTTTTGGCCGAGGATCAGGCGATGGTGCGCGGTGCACTGTCGGCGCTGCTGAATCTGGAATCCGATATCGAAGTACTCGGTTCCGCTGCCGACGGTGAAGCCGCCTGGCGCGAGTTGCAGCGATTGAAACCCGATGTGCTGGTGACCGATATCGAGATGCCCGGGCTGACCGGGCTGGAGCTGGCGCAGCGCATCCAGCGCCAGGCGTTGCCTATCAAGGTGGTCATCGTCACCACGTTCGCGCGTCCCGGCTTCTTGCGCCGCGCGCTGGATGCCGGCGTGTCCGGCTACCTGCTGAAGGACGCGCCCGCCGAGAACCTCGCCGAAGCGCTGCGCACCGTGCATCGTGGCGGTCGTGCGATCGATCCGCAGCTGGCGCTGGAGGCATGGTCGGAAGCCGATCCGCTGAACGATCGCGAGCGCCAGGTATTGCGCCTGGCCGGCGAAGGCCAATCGGCGGGCGATATTGCCGCGCAGTTGAATCTGTCGCACGGCACCGTGCGCAATTATCTGTCGGAGGCGATCGGCAAGCTCGGCGTCGCCAATCGGATCGAGGCGTATCGAATGGCCCGGCAGAAAGGCTGGCTATAGGCATCGCGCAAGAACGGGCGTGCTGCGGGATAATGTCCCGCTTACGTGCGCTGGCCGAAACCCCCTTGAAGAAATCCGATTTCGATTTTGAACTGCCGCCCGAACTGATCGCGCAGGTCCCGCTGCCCGAGCGCTCGGCCAGCCGCATGTTGTTGCTCGACGTGGCGGCGCAGTCGCGGCAGGATCGCATGTTTCGCGAGCTGCCCGACTTCCTGCGGCCGGGCGATCTGCTGGTGTTCAACGATACCCGGGTGCTGCCGGCGCGGCTGCATGGCCGCAAGGAAAGCGGCGGCGTGGTGGAGATCCTGATCGAACGCGTCACCGGCGCGCACGAGGCCACGGTGCAACTGGGTGTCAGCAAGAAACCGAAAGAGGGTGGCCGGATCGAGCTGGTTGACGGCAGTCATGCGGTGGTGCTCGGTCGCGACGAAGGTTTCTTCCGGCTGCGTTTCGAGGCGCCGGAGCCGCTGGAAAAGCTGCTGCTGAAGCTGGGCGAGATGCCGTTGCCGCCGTATATCGAGCGACATGCCGACGCCAGCGACAGGGAGCGCTACCAGACCGTGTTCGCGCGTGAGCCGGGCGCGGTCGCTGCGCCGACCGCCGGGCTGCATTTCGACGAGGCGATCCTGGACCAGTTGCGCGAACGCGGTGTCGAGTTCGGTTACGTCACCCTGCATGTCGGGGCGGGCACGTTCCAGCCGGTACGCGTGGAGGAACTGGAAAATCACCACATGCACAAGGAATGGCTGAATGTGGGTGCGCATCTGATCGGCCAGATCCGCCGCACCCGCGCCCACGGTGGCCGCGTGATCGCCGTGGGTACCACCGTGGTGCGCGCGCTGGAGAGCGCCAGCAAGGATGGCGAAGTGCATCCGTTTGCCGGCGAGACGCAGATCTTCATCTTCCCCGGCTACCGCTTCAGCAGCATCGATGGCCTGCTCACCAATTTCCACTTGCCGCAGTCCACCTTGCTGATGCTGGTGTCGGCGCTGGCCGGGCGCGGGTTCATGCTTGATGCCTACCGCCACGCGGTCGAGCAGCGCTACCGCTTCTTCTCGTATGGCGATGCGATGCTGATCCTGCCAAAAGGCCTCTGATCGTCCCATCGCCGTAGGAGCCCGCTCGCGGGCGATGCTCCT
>DASRUB010000395.1:0-8100 GCA_035655635.1 Rhodanobacter sp.
GCGGCGAAAGTCGCGATCAGCAACTGACGTTTTTCCCTTCTCCTTTTGGGAGAAGGTGCCCGAAGGGCGGATGAGGGTGCGGGGCTTGCGCGGATTTCCTGGCAAGGCCGGACCCTCACCCCAACCCCTCTCCCGATGGGAGAGGGGCTCAAAGACTCCACCACCAAGGAACCATCATGCTGAAAATGACCCACCTGTCCAAGGTCTACCGCACCGAAGTGGTGGAGACCTATGCGCTGCGCGATTTCAATATCGACGTGAAAGAGGGCGAGTTTGTTGCCGTCACCGGTCCGTCCGGTTCGGGCAAGACCACCTTCCTGACCATCGCCGGCCTGCTGGAAACCTTTTCCGGTGGCGAGTACCACCTCGACGGGATCGAGGTCAGCAACCTCAATGACAATGCGCGCTCGAAAATCCGCAACGAGAAGATCGGTTTCATCTTCCAGGCGTTCAACCTGATCCCGGATCTCAACGTGTACGACAACATCGAGGTGCCGTTGCGCTATCGCGGCATGAAGTCGGCCGAACGCAAGCAGCGCATCATGGATTCGCTGGAGCGCGTTGGCCTGGCCTCGCGCGCCAAGCATTACCCGGCCGAACTTTCCGGCGGCCAGCAGCAACGCGTGGCGATCGCCCGCGCATTGGCGGGCAGCCCACGCCTGCTGCTGGCGGACGAACCGACCGGCAACCTCGACACCCAGATGGCCCGCGGCGTGCTCGAGCTGATGGAGGAAATCCACCGCGGCGGCGCCACCATCGTGATGGTCACGCATGACCCGGAACTGGCCGCGCGCGCCCAGCGCAATGTGCACATCATCGACGGTCAGGTCGTGGATCTGGCCGAGGAGCCGCGCTTCCACACCCATGCGGGCGAGGCCGCGCAAGACCACAGCTGATTTGTGTGTTGTAGGAGCGCACCTTGTGCACGATGTTCTTCGCTCCGGCTTCGTAGGGCGGGCACTGCCCGCCGCTCTCGGAGGTGACGCATCGTCGAAGAGCTGGCGGCAGTGCCCGCCCTACGAAGCAAGAGCCATCGCGCACGAGGTGCGCTCCTACCGGTTTGCTGAAGAACATCATTGCGTGAGAATTTCGAATGTTCGGTTATTACCTCCAACTCGGCTTGCGCAGTCTGCGCCGCAACCCCGCGCTCACCACCCTGATGGTGATGGCGATCGGTTTCGGTGTGGCCGCTTCGATGATCACGTATTCCGTGTTCCGCGCCGTGTCGGGCAACCCGATTCCGGACAAGTCGGCGCAGCTGTTCATCCCGCAGATCGACAGTTGGGGGCCGCAACAGAACGAGAAGGGTGAACCGCCGGATGCGCTGAATTACGTGGACGCGATGGCGCTGATGCGTGCGCATCAAGCGAAGCGGCAGACGCTGCTTTATCCGGTGGGGATGTCGGTGATGCCAGGCGGCGACCGCGATCTGCCGATTGCCGCAAATGGCTACGCGGTCGAAGGTGACTTTTTCCCGATGTTCGAAGTGCCGTTCCAGTACGGCGGCGGCTGGAGCGCGCAAGACGATCAGGCGCGCAGCGCGGAAGTGGTGATCAGCAGTCAGCTCAACCAGAAGCTGTTCGGCGGCCTCGACAGCGTGGGACGCACGGTCAATCTCGGCGGCCACGACTATCGCGTGGTCGGCGTGACTCACCCCTGGAATCCCAACCCGCGCTTTTTTGACCTTTTCAACACGGGTGGCTTCAAGGACGCGTCGGATTTCTACATGCCGTTCTCCCGCGCGCTGGACCTGAAGATGCGCACCAACGGCAGCAACAGCTGCCGCGGCAAGCTCACCTTCACCGGTTGGGAAGACTATCTGCAGAGTAATTGCGTGTGGATTACCTCATGGGTGGAACTGGACAGCGCCGCCGCCGTCGCGCGCTATCGCCATTTCCTCGAAAGCTATGCCGCCGATCAGCAGAAAGCCGGCCGTTTTGCCTGGGCGCCCAACGTACGCCTGCGCGACGTGATGCAGTGGCTTGACTACCGCGAGGTGGTGCCGCCGGAAAGCCGCATCTCGTTGCTGGTGGGGCTGGGCTTCTTCCTGATCTGCCTGATCAACACCATCGGCCTGCTGCTGGCGAAGTTCCTGCGTCGTGCCGGCGAAATCGGCGTGCGTCGTGCGCTGGGTGCCTCGCGGCGGGAGATCTACACGCAATATCTGATCGAGGCGGCCACGGTGGGTCTGGCCGGCGGCTTGCTCGGGCTGCTGCTGACGGCCATGGGGGTTTCCGGCGTCGGCGTGCTGTTCCCGCCGCAGATCGCGAAGCTGGCGCAGCTCGATTTCTCGCTGGTGGGGCTGACGCTGCTGGTGGCGATCATTGCGACCGTGCTCGCGGCGTTCTATCCGGCCTGGCGCGCGGCGCGCGTGCAGCCAGCCTGGCAGCTGAAATCCAACTGAGGGGATGACGATGAATCTTCACATCAAACCCATCCTCGTTGCGTTGCGCCGGCACAAGGCCGGCACCGTGCTGATCGCGCTGCAGATCGCGCTGACCCTGGCGATCGTCTGCAACGCGTTGTTCATCATCCACCAGCGGCTGGCCAATCTGTCCGAACGCAGCGGCGTCGATGAGGCCAACGTGTTCGTCATCCAGAACCAGTGGGCTGTCGACAGGTCGACGCAGCAGATCGACGCGCAGGTGCAGGCCGACATGCTTGCGCTGCGGCAGCTGCCCAGCGTGCGCGCCGCCGCCCCCGCCACCGGGTATCCACTGCAGGGCGGCGGCTGGGACAACTTCGTCACGATGACGCCCGACCAGGTCAAGCCGACCACTGATTCAGCGGTGTACTACAGCGACGAGCATATGCTCGACACGTTGGGGTTGCGGCTGGTCGCGGGACGCAATTTTCGTCCCGACGAAGTCATGGTGATGGGTACCCAGCAGGCGGTCATTCCACCGGTGGTCATCGTGAGCAAGGCCTTGGCCGACCGACTGTTTCCCGACGGCTCGGCGCTGGGCAAGAGCTTTTATGCGATGAGCGCCACGCCCAGCACGATCATCGGCATCGTCGATCCACTGCACCGGCAGGGCGCGTCCCAATGGGACAAGGCCCATGCCGGGCAATCGCTGATCTGGCCGGCGCGGCCGGACGACGCGCGTGGTATCTATTACATCGTGCGTGCCAAGCCCGGCCAGCTTGCCGCCGCCATGCGCGAGGCGCCCAAGGCGCTGTACGCGCAGAGCCGCATGCGCATCATCAGTCCGAAGGACGGCATCCAGGACTACGCGCAGATCCGCCACCGTGTTTTCGACAGCGACCGCGGCATGGCGATCCTGATGGGCATCATCAGCGCCGTGCTGCTGGCGATCACCGCGGCGGGCATCGTCGGCCTCACCAGCTTCTGGGTCGGCCAGCGACGCAAGCAGATCGGCGTGCGCCGCGCGCTGGGCGCAACGCGGCACGACATCCTCAATTACTTCCTTACCGAGAACCTGCTGATCGGGCTCGGTGGCGTGGTGGTGGGTGCGCTGCTGGCGATCGTCATCAACCTGTGGATGGTGACCCGTTTCGAGATGGACCGCATGTCACTGGTTTATGTGGGCGTCGGCATCATCGCCTTGCTGCTGCTGGGGCAGGGCGCGGTACTCGCGCCGGCGCTGCGCGCTTCACGCGTGTCGCCGGTGGAGGCCACGCGATCGGTGTGAGGTTTGTCCTTCTTCCTTCGGGAGAAGGTGCCCAAAGGGCGGATGAGGGTACGGGCAAAGCGCGGCATTGCGCACTGACCGAACCCTCTCCCCAACCCCTCTCCCGATGGGAGAGGGGCTTTCGACAAGGAGTACAACGAGATGTTTGGCTATTACCTGGAATTGGCTCTGCGCAGCCTCAAGCGCAGCCGCGGCCTCACCGTGTTGATGGTGCTGGCGATCGGCTTCGGCGTGGCCGCCTCGATGACCTCGTGGTCGGTGTTTCGCGCGGTGTCGGGCGACCCGATTCCGTGGAAATCGTCGCAATTGTTCGTGCCGCAGATCGACATGTGGGGTCCGAACGGACGCAGCCCCGACGGCGAACCGCCGAATGCGATGGATTACACCGATGCGATTGCCTTGATGCGCGATCACCGCGCCAAACTGCAATCGGCGATTTATCAGATCTCGCCCTCGATCGTACCCGCGGAGGCCGGCAAGCATCCGCTCAACGTCGGCGGCCATGCGGTGTACAGCGAGTTTTTCCCGATGCTGGATGTGCCGTTCCAATACGGCAGTGGCTGGAGCGCCAGTGACGACACCAACCGCGCGCCGGTGGCGGTGATCGCCAGCAAGCTCAACCAGAAGTTGTTTGGTAGCGCCAACAGCGTGGGCAAGTCCGTCAACATCGAGGGCAAGGACTACCGCGTGGTCGGCGTGCTCAAGGACTGGAACCCGCAACCGCGCTACTACGACGTGGTCAACAGCGGCGGCTTCTCCACCGGCACCGACGATGTGTTCCTGCCATTCCAGACCGCCATCCAGGCGGGTATTTCCAACGATGGCAATACCAACTGCAACGCGGTGCCCACGGAACCGGGTTTCGTCGGTCTGCAGCATTCGCCCTGCGCGTGGATCGCGTTCATGGTCGAACTGGACGATGCGGCGGCGGTGACCGCCTATCGTGAATATCTCAGCGGCTATGCCCACGACCAGCAGGCGGCGGGGCGCTTCAGCTGGGCGCCGAACAACCGCTTGCGCAACCTGCCGGCATGGCTGGAAAGCCAGCACGTGGTACCCAGCGATACCAAGGTGTCGTTGCTGGTGGCGCTGGGCCTGCTGCTGGTATGCCTCGTCAATACGGTGGGGCTGTTGCTGGCGAAGTTCCTGCGCCGCAGTGGCGAGATCGGCGTGCGCCGCGCGCTGGGTGCACCGCGCGCGGCGATCTATGCGCAATTCCTCACCGAGGCCGGCATCGTCGGCGCCGCCGGGGGCGTGCTGGGCGTGCTGCTCACCGGTGTCGGCGTGGCCAGCGTGGGCTGGGTGCTGCCCAGGGACATCGCGGCGCTGGCGCGGGTGGACGTGTCGCTGCTGGTGCTGACCCTGCTGGTGGCGGTGATCGCCACCACCCTGGCTGGCCTTTACCCCACCTATCGAGCGTCGCGCGTGCAACCCGCGTGGCAGCTGAAATCGAACTGAGGACGGCAGCCATGAACTTTCCATCACTCTCGCCACCCGTAGGAGCCCGCTCGCGGGCGATGCTTTCGTGCCGAGATGACCAGACGGTCGTCTGTTGGAAGCCGGGATTCGGGATTTGGGATTCGAAAAAGCATCGCCCGCGAGCGGGCTCCTACGGTTCGGGCTGCGGCCCATCAGTCTCGTGCAGGGAACTACAGCCATGAAACTTCATCCCATCCTCGCGGCATTGCGCAAGCACAAGGCCGGCACGGTACTGATCGCCCTGCAGATCGCGCTGACCCTGGCCATCGTGTGCAACGCGATCTTCATCATCGGCCAGCGCATCGAACGGGTAAACCGGCCCACCGGCCTGGACGAGGGCAATCTGTTTTTTGTCAGCCAGCAGTGGGTCGGTGCACCCAGTCCCGACACGACCGCCGGCGTGGAAAAGCTCGACGCGATGCAGCGCGAGGATATTGCCGCCTTGCGCGATCTGGCCGGGGTGCAGTCGGTGGCGCCGATCAACTCGCTGCCGCTGCTCAATTCCGCCTGGACGGGTTCGGTGTCGCATGCGCCAGGTGCCCAGATCGGCGGCAAGGACAACACCCGTACGGCGTACTACTTCACCGACGAGCAGGTGTTGCCCACGCTGGGCCTGAAGCTGGTGGCCGGTCGCGCCTTCAACGCCGGCGACGTGCAGCACCAGGGGTTTCGCGACAGTCCGCCGCGCCCGGTCGTGATCATCACCCAGGCGCTGGCGGACAAGCTGTTCCCGAAGGGCACTGCGGTCGGCAAGGTGATTTACAGCGATGGCAGCAATTCACCGAGCACCATCATCGGCGTGGTGGCGCGCCTGCAGATTCCTTCCAACGGCAGCTTTGGAAGCGACTTCGCCTGGTATTCGACCCTGGTGCCGACCCGGCTGGACGCGAATTTCGCACGCTACGCGGTGCGCACCAAGCCCGGCCAGCTGGATAAGGTGATGCACGCGGTGGCCCCCTTGCTGTACAAGGTGAGCCCGCTGCGCGTGCTTGACGACGACAGCGTCCGGCCGTTCTCCGATATTCGCGCCAAGGCGTACCGAGCCGACGTGGGCATGGCCGTGCTGATGGGCGTGATCTGCCTGATCCTGATTGCCGTGACTGCCGCCGGCATTGTTGGCCTGACCAGTTTCTGGGTCGGCCAGCGGCACCGGCAGATCGGCGTGCGGCGCGCATTGGGCGCACGCAAGATCGACATCCTGCATTACTTCCAGATCGAAAACCTGCTGATCGCGGGCATCGGCGCGGTGCTCGGCGTACTGCTGGCGATCGGCTTGAACCTGTGGCTGATCACCCGCTACGAGATGAGTCACCTGCCGGTGCTGTACGTGCTGGTCGGCGTGGTCGCGGTGCTGCTGCTGGGCCAGGCCGCCGTGTTCGTGCCGGCGCGCCGCGCCTCCAATGTGCCGCCGGTATCGGCGACCAGGGCGGCGTGATGGCACCCCGACCACTCTCGCGCGTAGGAGCCCGCTCGCGGGCGATGCGTTTGCTCTTGCAGAGCCAGGGCCAGAGCATCGCCCGCGAGCGGGCTCCTACGGCGCTTGCGCGGATGGCGGGGTAACCGGATGTTTGCCTATTACCTTGAGCTCGCCTGGCGCAGTCTGCGGCGTAGCCCTGGTCTGACGGCCTTGATGATGCTGGCGATCGGCTTTGGCGTGGCTGGCTCGATGACCACGTACGCGGTGTTCCGCGGCGTGGCGGGCGATCCGATTCCATGGAAATCCGCGAAGCTGTTCGTGCCGCAGATCGACCTGTGGGGGCCGCTGGCGACGTCCGGGCCGGGCGCGAGTGGGCATGCCCACGAGCCGCCGGATGCCTTGGGCTATGCCGATGCCATGGCGCTGTGGCATGACCATCGCGCGACCCGGCAGTCGCCGATCTATGCGGTGGCGCCGACGGTGCTGCCGGCGGGGGCCGCGCGCAGCCCCATCCCGGTGTTCGGTTTTGGCGTCTACAGTGAGTTCTTCCCGATGGTGGATGTGCCGTTCCAGTACGGGGCGGGCTGGCAGGCCGGCGCCGACAACGACGGCGCGCCTGTCATCGTGATCAGCGATGCGCTCAACCAGCAGGTCTTCGGCGGGGCCAACAGCGTCGGCCGCAGCATCAATCTGGACGGCAGGGACTACCAGGTGAGCGGCGTGATGAAGCCATGGAACCCGCAGCCGCTGTTCTTCGACGTGGTCGATACCGGCGGCTTCGGTGGCAACGGACCGGCCGTTTTCGTTCCGCTGCAGCGCGCCATCGCCAGCGGCATGGAAATCGCCGGTGCGGTGAATTGCCCGAAGGGAGTGCAGCCCGCGGCGGGCTATGCCGGCCTGCAAGCGTCGAACTGCGTGTGGCTGGCCTACATGGCCGAGCTGGACGACGCAGCGGCAGTGGCGAACTACCGGCGCTACCTGGACAACTACGCGCGCGAGCAGCAGCAGATCGGCCGCTTCGCGTGGCCGCCGAACAACCGCCTGCGCGACATGCGCGCCTTCCTCGACCATGAGCACGTGGTGCCTGACGACACCCACGTGTCGTTGCTGGTCGCGCTGGGCCTGTTGCTGGTTTGTCTGGTCAACACGGTGGGTCTGTTGCTGGCGAAGTTCCTGCGCCGCAGCGGCGAGATCGGCGCGCGCCGCGCGCTGGGCGCGTCGCGTCGGGCGATCCAGGCGCAGTTCCTCACCGAGGCCGCGGTGGTCGGCGCCGGCGGCGGCATGATCGGCCTGATACTGACCGCCGTGGGCGTGGCGGGTGTCCACCGGGTACTGCCACCGCGGCTGGCCGAGCTGGCGCGCATTGATCCGCTCTTGCTGGTGCTGACGATGGCGCTGGCGATTGTCGCCAGCGTACTGGCTGGCGCGTACCCCACGTTTCGTGCGGCGCGCGTGCAGCCGGCGTGGCAATTGAAATCGAACTGAGGACGGTGGCCATGAGCTTTCCATCACTCTCGCCACCCGTAGGAGCCCGCTCGCGGGCGATGCTTT
>DASRUB010000396.1:0-4609 GCA_035655635.1 Rhodanobacter sp.
GTCGCGGCCATCGTCGCCGAAGATTTCGAGCAGCACCTTGCCGGGCTTGCCGACCGGTGCATTGGAGGCGGCGTAAAGGCGTGGTCCGATCAGCGCCGTACCCGTCAGCAGCGCCGCGCCACCGGCCAGCGTGGCGCGCAGAAAGTTGCGGCGATCCATCGCGAGGGTTTCATCGATGCGTGACATGACAGCCTCCGTTGATCACGGGATTGGGGATTGGGGATTCGGGATTCGGGATTCGGGATTCGCAAGAGCAGAAGCATCGCTCGCGAGCGAGCTCCTACTACAGCGGAAGATCGTGGATGCCGGCGCGGCCAGCCATGATCTCGGCCAGCACGTCGGGCGCATATTCGAACGAGTCGTAGTACAGCCGGTCCTCCGGCAAGCCGGCGGTCAGGAAGGCCTGGCGTCCGGCGTCGACCATGGCCGGCGGCCCGCTCATGTAAACGTCGTGGCCGGACAGGTCCGGATAGTCGGCCAGCACTGCCTCGTGGACCAGGCCGACGCGCAGGCCCACCGCCTGCTCCGGCTCCAGCGCCACGGCATGGAACTTCAGGTGCGGCAGTTCGCGCACCCAGTGCCCGGCCAGCTCGCGCAAGTACAGATCCGACGCGCGACGCGCGCCCCAGTACAAATCGATCCGGCGCCGCGTGCCCAGCGCAATGAAGTGCTCGGTGATCGCCTTGATCGGCGCAAAGCCGGTACCGCCGGCCATGAAGATCATCGGTCGTTCCGAGTCTTCGCGCGGCACGAATGTCCCCAGAGGGCCTTCGACACGCAGTTGGTCACCAGGCTTCAACACCTGGCTCACCCGGGACGTGAAGCCACCCCCGGCGACGTGGCGCACGTGCATTTCGATCATGCCGTCGGCCTGCGGGCTGTTGGCAATCGAGAACGGACGCCGCTTGCCGTCCTCCAGCAGCACATCGACGTATTGGCCGGGCAGGCGTTTCAAGCGCCGTTCGCCCTGCGCGGGCAACAGGCGCAAGCCGGTGACACCCGGTGCCAGTGGCCACTTCTCGGTCACCACCATCGCCAGCTGGCGACGCGCAATGTCTTCCACCGAAGTGACTTCGCGCGCTTCCAGCAGCAGGTCGCCGGCTGGCACCGCCTGGCACAGCAGGACGGCATGGTGCGCCTGTTCGTTGGCGTTCAACGCCAGCGGCGGGTTGCGCGGGTACTCGCAACGCCCAGCCAGCAAGGTGGCCTTGCAACTGCCGCAGACACCGGCGCGACACGAGTACGGCAAGGCCACGCCCGCCCGTTGCGCCGCTTCCAGCACGGTTTCCCCTGGGGCCACCGAAAACTGGCGGCCTGACGTTTTGAGGGTAACTTTGAACACGCATGCATTGTCGCGGCGATGACCGCAGACAACAATGCGGGCTCGACCCACGGGAATCAACGATGAGTATCTGGAATCAACCGACCGACCTGACCCGCATCAACGCATGGAGTGCGAACACCATGATGGAGACCCTGGGCATCCGCATCACCGCCGTCGGCGACGACTGGCTGCAGGGAACCATGCCGGTCGACCATCGCACCCATCAGCCTTACGGTCTGCTGCACGGCGGCGCCTCGGTGGTGCTGGCCGAGACGCTGGGCAGCACCGCGGCCATGCTGACGCTGGACCCGGAGAAGGACCTCGCCGTCGGCCTCGACATCAATGCCAACCATATCCGCGGCGTGCGCAGCGGCACGGTCACCGGCACGGCGAAAGTGATGCACCTGGGCCGCACTACCCAGGTATGGGAGATCCGCATCGAAAATGCGGACGGCGCGCTGGTGTGCATTTCACGGATCACCATGGCGGTGGTGCCGGCACGCGTCGTGGGTCCGCGTTGATGTTGGATTTCCCGCGAAAGGCCGCCCCTCACCTCAATCCTCTCCCCCGCAAGGGGAGAGGAGGCGAACGCAAAAGGCGCGGCACTCGATGACAGCCCCCGCGCCCTATGCCAGTCTCACGCCCGACCTGGTGCTCGATGCCGTCGGCGCCTGCGGGCTGTGGCCGGATGGTCGGCTGCTGGCGCTGAACAGCTATGAGAACCGGGTGTGGCAAGTGGGGCTGGAGGACGGCGCGCCGGTGATCGCGAAGTTCTACCGGCCCGGTCGCTGGAGCGACGCGGCGATCATGGAGGAACACGCCTTCGCGCAGGAGCTGCTCGACGCCGAGTTGCCGGTGGTCGCGCCGCTGGCCTTCGAAGGACGAACACTCCTCCAACACGACGGCTTTCGCTACGCGCTTTCCCCGCGTCACGGCGGGCGCGCGCCGGAGTTGGAGTCGAGCGATCAGTTGCAGTGGCTTGGGCGATTGATCGCCCGCATGCACGGAGTCGGCGCGCGCGCGCCGTTCGTCCATCGCGGGCGGCTTGATCGCGCAACCATGGTGGAACAGCCAACTCACGCAGTGCTCGATTCATCCCTGCTGCCAACGTCGCTGCGCACCAACTATCGTGCTTCCGCGACGCGGCTGGACGACGCCATCGCCGGGCGGCTCGAGGCCGTCGGCCCGGTGCGGCAGCTTCGCCTGCATGGCGATTGCCATCCCGGTAACGTGTTGTGGACGGACGCCGGTCCGCACTTCGTCGACCTGGACGACGCCCGCAGCGGCCCGGCCGTGCAAGACTTGTGGATGCTGGCCAGTGACGAACGCGCGCTCGCCGCCCTGCTCGAAGGCTACCGCCAGTTTCGCGACTTCGACGACGCCGAACTGGCACTTGTCCCGGTTCTGCGCGCGATGCGGCAGCTGCATTACGCCGGCTGGATCGCCGCGCGCTGGCACGACCCCGCCTTCCCCGCCGCCTTCCCGTTCGTCGCCGAATCACGCTGGTGGGAACAACACATCGCCGATCTGCACGAGCTGTCCGACGAGCTCGAATAAGCCCCACGTCGCTCCCCGATGACTCATCACCGAAAACCGAACACCGAATACCAGCTCCCCTCGCCCCATACAATTCACCGCTTTCCCCGGAGTCATGCATGCGCACCACCCTCTTCCGCCTGATTGGCATCCTTGAAATTGCAGGCGGCCTGTATGGCGTGGCGACGATGCTGCGCCGCCTGCTCCCGCTCGGTTCGACCCATGACAGCGTGGTCGCCCTGATCGGGCTCGTGTTGTATGGGTTCGTGCTGGCTGCCGGCGTGCAACTGGTCGATGGCAGCGAGCGCGGCGTGCGCATGTCGCGCTGGGCGCAGCTGTTGCAACTGCCGCTGATCGCCACGCCGATATTCAGCTACGGCCTGCACTGCGGCGCCTTCGTCGACGTGTTCGCCAGCCTGCACATCCGGCCGCGACTGGGCCTCGACTGGAACCTCGGCTCGCAGGGCTTCTTGCTGGCGGTGGCCGGCCCGTCGGTGTCGCGGGTGGGCATCAACCTGCTGGCGCTGCTGTCATGGCTGGCGCTGCGCCTGCGCTGATGGACCGTGCCACGTAGGATGGGCACTGTCCGCCGCTACCGCTTCACCGCGTCGTGGCAAAGCGGCGGGCAGTGCCCGCCCTACAACCGCCGGCAGGTGAGGCACGGCCAACCGCTATCATGCACGGATGAATACTCTCGCCGCGCTCCCCGTCATTCGTCTGAAATCCGATCGCAGCCCCGGCCATCCGTGGGTCTGGTCAGCGCAGATCCACAAACCCGAGTCGAAGCTGCCGCCGGGCAGCGTGGTCGAGGTGCAGGATGCGAAGGGCCGCTTTGTCGGACGCGCGTTCTGGAACGGCCATGCACGGATCGCACTGCGCCTGCTCGACACGCATCCGGACGCCAGCATCGACGCCGAGTGGATCGCCGCGCGCATCGCCTGCGCCGTGCAGTTGCGCCGCGACTGGCTGCAGCTGGATCAGGTCAGCGACGCGTGGCGCGTGGTGCACAGCGAGGGCGATGAGCTGTCCGGCCTGATCGTGGACCGCTACGCAGACACCCTGGTCATCGAATACTTCGCGGCCGGCATGTGGCGCTTCCGCGAGGCGATCCACGCCGCGCTGCTTGTCCACTTTCCCGGAGCGCAGCTGTACTGGTTCGCCGAATCGCATGTGCAGAAGCAGGAATCATTCGATTGCCGCAGCCCCGACGTACCGGCCACGTTCGAGGTGCACGAGCACGGCCTGCGCTTTCACGCCGCGCCGGGCTCGGGCCACAAGACCGGCTTCTTCGCCGACCAGCGCGACAACCGCAAGCGCTTCGCCGACCTGGCCAGGGGCCGCCGCGTGCTCGACCTGTGCTGCAATGCCGGCGGCTTCGCCGTGCACGCGATGGCCGCTGGTGCGCGCGAGGCGGTCGGCGTGGATCTGGATGCCGGCATCCTCGACATCGCCCACGCCAATGCCGCGGCAAACCACGTGGACGTGACGTTTGAACAAGCCGACATTTTCGACTGGGTACGCGCGGCGGTAGCCCGCGGCGAGCGCTACGACGCGGTCGTCCTCGATCCGGCCAAGCTGACCCGTGACCGCAACAAGGTGATGGACGCCCTGAAGAAATATTTCGCGATGAACCGCATGGCGCTGGACATCATCCCGCCCGGCGGCCTGCTGCTGACCTGCTCGTGCACCGGCCTGGTCGGCGAAGCGGATTTTCTCGAAATGCTGCGCCGGGTTGGCTTGAACGCGGGC
>DASRUB010000397.1:0-9013 GCA_035655635.1 Rhodanobacter sp.
CATGGCATGCAAATTGCCTTTCGCTTCCGTGCAGCAACCGCACTCGGAGCAAGGCGATGATTCCAGGTACCGACAATCTGTTTGGCATCCACACCAAGGCGCTCGATGTCTGGCAGCGCCGTACCGAGGTGCTGGCCAACAATCTGGCCAATGCCGACACGCCCGGCTATCTGGCCCGCGATGTCGATTTCCGCAAGGCGCTGGCCACGGCCAGCGGCCAGTCTGCCGGGTTGACCCTCGAAACCGATGTGCCCGGCCAGATCACCACGGCCGGGCAGGCCGCCCAGGGGCTCGCCTACCGCGTGCCGACGCAGCCAAGCATGGATGGCAACACCGTCGATGCCCAGGCCGAGCAGGCGGCGTTTGCCGCCAACGGCGTGCATTACCAGGCCAGCCTGTCCTTCATCACCGCGCAGATCCGCATGTTGCGGACTGCCATCAGTGGCCAAGGCTGATGTCGCTCTTTTCCGTATTCAATGTGGCCGGCTCCGGCATGGCGGCGCAATCGACGCGGCTGAACACCGTGGCCAGCAACCTGGCCAATGCCGAAAGCGTGGCCAGTACGCCCGAGGCCGCCTATCGCGCCCGCGAGCCGCTGTTTGCCGCCGTGCAAAAACAGGTGGGCGCGAACTCCGACGCTGAAAGCGAGGGGGTGCGGATGCTTGGCGTGACCGAAAGCCAGGCGGCGATCCCGAGCCGCTACGAACCGGGCAACCCGATGGCCGATGCCGACGGCAACGTCTATGCCAGCAACGTCAACCCGGTGGACGAACTGGTCAACATGATTTCCGCCTCGCGTTCGTACCAGAACAACGTCGAGGTAATGAATACCGCCAAGCAGTTGATGGTGAAAACGCTGAATCTTGGCAATTGACACTACGGAGTACCGCATGACCATCAATACCAACAACGTCGCGACGAATACGCCGACCACGCCTGTCACTGCTGCCGCCCCCACGGCGCTGTCCAATGGCATGACGCAAAGCGACTTTCTGAAACTGTTGACGGCGCAGCTGCAGGCGCAGGATCCGACCAACCCGGTCGACAATTCCCAGTTCGTGTCCCAGATGGCGCAGTTCAGCCAGCTCTCGGCCACGCAGGATCTGTTGAGTTCGGTGAACTCGCTGGGCAGCACGGTCGGTGGCGCGTTGCAGACCTCGCAGACGGTAGGCGCGTCGAGCATGCTCAACCACGAGGTGCTGGTGCCGTCAACGTCGGTCAGCTATCTCGGCACCCCCGCGACTGGCGCCGTCAATGTCGCATCGGCCGGCAACGTCACCGTCACGATCGCCGATGCGACCGGCAAGGTGGTGCGCACGCTGAACCTGGGCAACCAGGACAGCGGCTTGTCCCAGTTCAGCTGGGACGGCAACGACGACAGCGGCAATCCCCTCGCCCAGGGCGTGTACAGCATGGCCGCCACCAGCGGCACGGGTGCGGCGGGCACGGGTGCGGCGCTGGATACCTACGTGGCGGGCAAGGTCACGGCGGTCGGGTATGGCGGCAGCACGGTGGGTACTTATTTGCAGGTGGCTGGGGTGGGCGGCGTCGCGCTCAGCCAGGTGGCCCAGATTCTCTGACGCACGCGACCAACGCAACCTTTCATTACCGAGGAACACAGCATGGCTCTGAATACAGCGCTCAGTGGAATCAACGCGGCCCAGTCGGACCTCAACGTGATTGCCAACAACATCGCGAACGCGAACACCACCGGTTTCA
Source organism: Rhodanobacter sp. (assembly GCA_035655635.1). Taxonomy (GTDB): domain Bacteria; phylum Pseudomonadota; class Gammaproteobacteria; order Xanthomonadales; family Rhodanobacteraceae; genus Rhodanobacter. Next base: position 1,720 of record DASRUB010000397.1, read on the forward strand.
AGGGTTCGCGTGCGGAATTCGCCGACGTGTTCGCCGTCACCGGCCTCAACCTGAACTCCACCGCCGTCGGCAGCGGCGCGCGCCTGCAGGACGTGGCGCAGCAGTTCGCCCAGGGCGACATCGAAACCACCAACAACAGCATGGACCTGGCGATCAGCGGCAATGGCTTCTTCGTCATCAACAGTGGACAGGGTCCGGTCTATACCCGCGCGGGAGCGTTCCACCCGGATCCAACCGGCCTCGTGGTGAACAACGACGGCGCACGGCTGCAGGTCTATCCGGCCAATGGTGCCGGCGGTTTCGACACCAGTACGTTGAGCGATCTCAAGCTCGTCACCGCGCAGAGCATGGCGAAAGCGACCACGACGGTCACCATGAACTCCAACCTGCCGGCCAACGCGGCCGTACCGACGCTGCCGTTCAGCGCCAGCGATTCGACCACGTACAACGCCGCCACGCCGGTGACGGTCTACGACTCGCAGGGCGGCGCGCACCAGGGCACGGTGTTCTACATCAAGACCGGTACGAACACCTGGAACGCGGACCTGCAGGTCGATGGCACCGACGCCGGAACCCAGCCGCTGACCTTCGACACCAACGGCAAGCTGACCACCCCGGCCGACGGCAAGCTGGCGTTCGGTGCAGTCACGCTGACGAACGGCGCGAACCCGCTGACCCTGACCGTCAACCTCGCGAACACCACCCAGTTCGGTACCGCCTATTCGCCCGGCGCGATCGCCCAGGACGGTTACGAGGCAGGCACTTTGTCGAATATCGACATCGACAGCAAGGGCGTGGTGACCGCCAATTATTCGAACAACCAGAGCAGCCAGATCGGTCAGCTGGCCATCGCGAATTTCTCGAACCTGCAGGGCCTGCGTCAGCTCGGCAACACGAACTGGGCGGCCAGCGGCGACTCCGGCGCGCCGGTGATGGGTTCGGCGGGTACCGGTCAGTTCGGCTCGATCCAGTCGGGCGCACTGGAGACCTCCAACACCTCCGACACCACGGCGCAGCTGGTCAACATGATCAAGGCGCAGCGCAACTATCAGGCCAACGCACAGGTGCTGTCCACCGACAACACACTGGCGACGACCTTGTTCAACGCGGTTTCCAGGTAATCCGTCATGGATCGGTCCATCTACGTGGCAATGACCGGGGCAACGCAGATCATGCGTGCCCAGGAGGCCGTCAGCCACAACCTGGCGAATGCCTCCACGGTGGGTTTCAAGAGCGAGCTCAGCGCGTTCAAGAGTCTGCCGGTGCTCGGCGCGGGCCAGCCCACGCGCATCAACGCGGTGGCGCATGGTCTGGGCCAGGACCTGGCCCAGGGTTCCTCGATCGACACCGGCCGGCCGCTCGACGTGGCGATCGCTGGCCCGGGCTGGATCGCGGTGCAGTCGCCGGACGGTTCGGAAGGCTATACGCGAGCCGGCGACCTGAAGTTGACCGCGGATGGCCAGTTGACCGATTCCCGCGGCAATCCGGTGCTTGGCAGTGGTGGCCCGATCAGCATTCCGCCCAGTGCGCAAGTCAGCATTGGCGAAGACGGCACGATTTCCGCCGTCCCGCTTGGCGCCGGCCCGAACACGATCGCCGCCATGGGCACCCTCAAGCTGGTCAACCCGGATGCGGCGGGCATGGTGCAGGGCGGTGACGGACTCATGCACATGGCCGACGGATCGTCGGCCCCGACCGACCCCATGGTGCGCCTGACGGACGGCGCACTTGAAGGCAGCAACGTCAACGCGTCGAGCGAGCTGGTGAAAATGATTGCGTTGGCGCGGCAGTACGACATGCAGCTCAAGACCATCAAGAGCGCTGAAGACAACGCTGCCGATGCCACCAAACTTCTGCAGTCGGGCTGACCCCGGCCGCCTCTGCATAACAGGAGTGACTCATGCTTTCTTCCCTCTGGATCGCCAAGACCGGACTCGATGCGCAGCAGACGCGCATGGATGTCATATCCAACAACCTGGCCAACGCCAACACCACCGGCTTCAAGAGCTCGCGTGCGTCGTTCCAGGATCTCATCTACCAGAACAAGGCCCAGCCGGGCGGCCAAACCACCGAGCAGACGCTGTCGCCATCCGGACTGATGCTGGGCACCGGCGTGCGCGTGGTCGGCTCTGAGAAGCTGTTTACCCAGGGCAATATCTCGCAAACGGGAAATTCCCTCGACGTGGCCATCCAGGGCAACGGCTTCCTGCAGGTAAGCATGCCCGATGGGACCGTCGCCTACACCCGCGACGGATCGCTGCATACCGATCCCAACGGGCAACTGGTCACCGCCAATGGCTATGCGCTCGACCCGGCGGTAACCCTGCCGCCCAATGTGCAAAGCATCACGATCGGTGCCGACGGTACCGTCTCGGCCACCACCGCCGCTTCGGCCGCGGCAGTGCAGGTCGGCACCCTGCAACTCGCCGACTTCGTCAATCCAGCCGGTTTGCAGCCCAAGGGCGACAACCTGTATCTGGAAACCGGTTCCAGCGGCACGCCGCAAACCGGCCAGCCCGGCATCAACGGCATGGGTACGCTGCTGCAGGGTTCGCTCGAATCCTCCAACGTCAATGTGGTGGAGGAGATGGTCAACATGATCGAGACCCAGCGCACCTACGAGATGAACTCCAAGGCGATCAGCAGCACCGACCAGATGCTGCAAGACCTCACGGACAAGATGTGAGCGACGTCATGCCAGCAGTTAGTACATTGCTTCGCTGCCTGGTCATGGTCGGCGGCCTGGCGCTGGCCGGCTGTGCCGCCGTGCACACGCAGGCGCGCGACGACGCCCAATGGGCGGCCACCGCTCCGATGGAGCACCCGGCGGCGCCCGCCGCGGATGGGTCGATCTATCACGATGTCCAGAACATGGAGCTGTTCGCCGACCCGCGCGCGCATCGCGTCGGCGACATCCTCACCATCATCCTGGCGGAGAGCACCCAGGCCAGCAAGAAGGCCAGCACCAGCACCGACAAGGCCGACAAGACCGCGATCGATGCGCCGACCATCCTCGGCCAGAGCCTCAGCATTGGCGGCAAGGCCGCAACCACCGGTACCAACGCCACGCGCACGTTTGCCGGGGACGGCTCGAGCAGCCAGAGCAACCAGCTCAGCGGCCAGATCACGGTCACGGTGGCGCAGCGCCTGTCCAATGGCAATCTCGAGATCCGCGGCGAAAAGTGGCTGACCATCAACCAGGGCCAGGAACTGGTGCGCATCTCCGGCATCGTCCGCCCGCAGGATATCGGCCAGGACAACACGGTGGCCTCGACCCGCGTCGCCGACGCACGCATCGCCTACACCGGCCGCGGTTCGCTCGCCGATGCCAACACCCAGGGTTGGCTGTCGCGCTTCTTCAATTCCAAATGGATGCCCTTTTAATGAACACGTCGCCCCAACTTCCCGTAGGAGCCCGCTTGCCCGCAAGGGACTCCCTTTGGTCGCGGGCGATGCTCTTTGGCCGGGATTCGGCATTCGGGATTTGGGATTCGAAAGGAGCATCGCCCGCGAGCGGGCTCCTACAACGAATGTTCCTCGCCTTGGCGTTGTGTCTGCTCATCGCCCCCGCCCACGCGGACAAGATCCGCGACCTGGTGCAGGTGCAGGGCGTGCGCAGCAACCAGTTGATCGGCTACGGCCTGGTGGTGGGGTTGGATGGCTCCGGTGACCAGACCACGCAGGCGCCGTTCACCACCCAGAGCCTGGAGAACATGCTGCAGCAGTTCGGCATCACGGTGCCGGCCAATGCGCGGCCGCAGTTGAAGAATGCCGCCGCGGTGATGGTGACGGCCGATCTGCCTGCGTTCGCCAAACCCGGCCAGATGATTGACGTCACCGTGGCCTCGATCGGCAATGCCAAGAGTATCCGCGGTGGCCAGCTGCTGATGGCGCCGTTGCGCGGTGCCGATGGCAACGTCTACGCGGTGGCACAGGGTAGCGTGGTGGTGGGCGGCATCAGCGCGTCGGGCAAGAGCGGCTCCAGCGTGCAGGTAAATATTTCCGCCAGCGGACGGATTCCCAACGGCGCTTCGGTGGAGCGCGTCGTGGCTTCGTCCTTCGCCAGCGGCGGCGACCTGATGTTGAATCTCAACACGGCCGACTTCACCACCGCCACCCGCATCGCCACGGCGATCAACAAGGCTTACGGGGCAGGCACCGCCCAACCCGTCGACGGCGGAACGGTGTCGGTGCGCGGTCCGCAGGACCCGGCACAGAAAGTCGCCTGGCTGGGCGCGATCCAGAGTCTCGACGTGCAGCCGGGCGACGCGCCCGCACGCATCGTGGTCAATTCGCGCACCGGCACGGTGGTGATTGGTTCGGATGTGCGGGTCACCGCCGCGGCGGTGGCGCACGGTGCGATCCAGGTGACGATTTCCGAACAGCCCCAAGTCAGTCAGCCGGCACCATTCAGCCAGGGCCAGACCGCGATCGTGCCCAACAGCAGCGTGCAGATCAGCGAGGAGGGCGCGCACATGTTCAAGTTCGGCCCGGGCGTGAGCCTGGATACGATCGTGCGCGCAGTGAACCAGGTGGGCGCCACGCCCAGCGACCTGATCTCGATCCTGCAGGCACTGAAGCAGGCTGGCGCGCTTCATGCAGATCTGGTCGTGATCTGATCAACGCGACGGAATCATGACGCCTCTCAACAGCACATCGCCCTCACTGGATACCTGGACCGACCTGTCCGGGTTCCAGCAGTTGCGTGCGCAGGCGCGCAGCGACGGCGGCAAGACCGCGTTGCCGGCGGTGGCCAAGCAGTTCGAGGCGATCTTCACCCAGATGATGCTGAAATCGATGCGCGACGCCAACGCCAGCATCGGCTCCGGCATGGGTGACAGCGAACAGGGCAACAGCTATCGCGACCTTTTTGATCATCAGTTGTCGTTGACCCTCGCCAACGGCGGCAACGGTATCGGTATCGCCAAAATGCTGGTGCGCCAGCTGGGCGGCAACGCCGACCCGACGCCGGCCGCCGCAACGACGGGCCAGGCGCTGCCGCTGCCCACCGCCAGCGTGACCAACGCCAACGTCCGTGCCTTGCTGCAGTTGGGGGCCGACCGCCCGGCGGATGAGGGCAGTAGCGCGTCGACCGACGCCCTGGGCATGCCGTCCACGGCGGCGGCCGGATCGGCATGGCAAGGCACGCTCGACCGCATGGTGCGCGGCGCGATGGATGTGGCAGGCACCGCCGCCAAGGTGTTGCCGGGCGGGGATCCGGTGAGCTTCGTGCGCGCGCTGGCGCCCGAGGCGGCGGTGGCGGCGAAGAAGCTCGGCGTGTCGGTGCGCGCGCTGCTGGCGCAGGCCGCGCTGGAAACCGGTTGGGGCAAGCACCTGCCCAGCCATGGCGACGGCAGCAGCAGCAACAACCTGTTCGGGATCAAGGCGGGCAGCAGCTGGGATGGCGACAAGGTCAGCGTGCCTACCCTGGAATACGAGAACGGCGTGGCGGTGCGCAAGCACGATGCATTCCGCGCCTACGATTCGCCCTCCGATTCGTTTGCCGATTACGCGCGCCTGCTTGCCGACAGCCCGCGCTATGCGCAGGCGCTGGGGCAGGGCGAGAACATTGCCGGCTTCGCGCGCGGACTGGTGCAGGGCGGCTACGCCACGGATCCTTCGTACGCGGCCAAGATCACCGCCATTGCGAACAGCCCGCAGATGCGCGCAGCGCTGGCGGCGCTCAAGAATGCCGTCACGGCGCCGACATCCACTGAATAGAGCATGCAGGCAGGCCCATGGCTACTTTGCTGAACATCGGAATATCCGGCCTCGCCGCTGCCCAGGTCGGGCTGAATACGATTGGCAACAACATCAGCAATTCCAACACCGAGGGCTACAGCCTGCAGGTGGTGCAGCAGGCTGCGCGCCTGGGCACCGGCGTCGGTCGCTTTACCATCGGCGGCGGCGTCGACGTGACCACGGTGCAGCGCGCCTACAGCTCGTACCTTGCCAACGCGGTGTTTAGCAGCAATGCCGGCATGCAGCGGGCGACCACGTTCAACAATCTCACCAGCACGCTGAACAGCACGCTCAGCAGCAGCGGCAACCTGCAGGGCGCGCTGGACAATCTCTATGGCGCGTTCAGCACGGTCGCGAGCGCGCCCGGCAGCAACCCCGACCGCCAGGCGTTGCTCGGCAGCGCCAGTTCGCTGACTGCGGTGTTCAACACGCTGGGCCAGCAGCTGGGCATGCAGCAAAGCCAGGTCAACAGCCAGATCGCCGGCACGGTGACCAGCGTCAACAGCATCATTGGCAATATCGCCAACCTGAACCAGCAGATCCGCCAAAGCTCGATCGGCGGCGCCCCGAATGCGCTGCTCGATCAACGCGACGGGCTGGTCAAGACGCTCTCCGGTTACGTCGGGGTGACCGCGGTCACCGAAAGCGACGGCAGCATGAGCGTCTACACCACGAGCGGGCAAGGCCTGGTCAGCGGCAGCAATGCCTATCCGATCGCCAGCGGCAACGACGTCTACGACACCGGCCGCACCAACGTCTACGACAGCTCGGGCAACGACATCACCAGCCGCTTGAGCGGCGGTTCGCTCGGCGCGTTGCTGGATTACCGCAGCAACGTGCTCGATCCGATGCAGAACCAGCTGGGCCAGGCCGCGCTCGCGCTGGCCGGCAGCGTCAACGGCCAGCAGGCCAAGGGACTCGACCTCAGCGGCAACCAGGGTGCGCCGATCTTCAGCGTGCCAACCCCGGGCGTGCTCGGCGCCACCACCAACAAGGGCAGCGCGACGGTGGCGGCCACGGTCAGCGATGTGTCCCAGCTGACCGCGTCCGACTACGTGCTGCGCTACGACGGCAGCGCGTGGGCCCTGAAAACCACCGCCGGGCAGAGCGTGCCGCTGACCACCAATACCGACGGCAGCCTGTCGGCCGCGGGCCTGACCTTCACCGTTGCTGGCGCGGCGCAGGCCGGCGACAGCTATCAGATCCAGCCGACCCGCAACGCCGCCGCTGGCATCGCGGTGAGCATGACCGACCCGGCGGGCATCGCCGCCGCCGCCGCGCTCACCGGCAGTGCGGCCGGCGCGAACACCGGCACCGGCAGTGTCGCCGCGGTGAGCGTGACCGATGCCGGCAACGCCGGCTTGCTCGGCACCGCGACGATCAGTTTCAGTGCGCCGGGCAGCTACCAGGTCACCGACTCCGGCGGTGCCGTGTTGGCCAGTGGCAGCTACACCGCCGGCCAGCCGATCAGCGCGAACGGCTGGAGCGTGACCCTGGCCGGTACGCCGGCGGCGGGCGACACCTTCACCGTTGCGGCGAACACCAACGGCCT
>DASRUB010000398.1:0-4824 GCA_035655635.1 Rhodanobacter sp.
TCAGCGAGGCGCCCGAGGACATCGCAAGGAACACCAGCCAGCCGATCGCCAGATTGCGATGTGGCTTGATGAACGGCCACAGTTCGCGCAGGGCGCCGATACGACGGGAAGGGCGGGGCGTGTCGGCCGTGGCGTTGCTCATGGGCTCTCGCAGGATGACTCGGAAAAGATGCGCGCAGCGCACTGCCAGAGAAGTGGGGGGTGCCGTGGCCGATTCAATCCGCGTGGCATCAATCTTCGGACGAGGCCGGGCTCGGGGAGACCCTCGTCAATGGTTGCCCATTTTCGTAGGAGCCCGCTGGCGGGCGATGCGGTTGCTCTGATGTCTTGATGAAACATCAAGGCAGAAGCATCGCCCGCCAGCGGGCTCCTACCGGTTGAGGCGGACACTCAACCGAGTCGCTTCACCACGCTGCGACCGCGGGTGATGTTGCTGACCAGCAGCGCGGCGTCGTCCACGCGACTGTGCGGCAGGCGCAACTGCAGCTCGACGCCGTCGATGCCGAACGCTTCGTGTTCGATCTCGGCCTGGGTGTCTTTCAGGCGCGATTTGAGCAGGGCGAGTTCGGCGAAATCGCAGTGCACGCCGAGTCGGGCCATCGCCACGATCGGCACGCGCTCGGCCAGACGCAGACACTCGGCCGCGGTGCCGCCATAGGCGCGCATCAGGCCACCGGCGCCGAGCTTGATGCCGCCGTACCAGCGCGTCACCACCACCATCACGCCGTCCACGCCCTGGCCCTCGATCGCTTGCAGGATCGGACGTCCCGCCGTGCCGCCAGGTTCGCCATCGTCGTTGAAGCGGTAGTCCTGACCGATGCGGTACGCCCAGCAATTGTGAGTGGCGTCGGGGGCGGCCACATCGCGCAAGAAGGCCAGTGCCTGTTCGCCCGATGCGACCGGGCCGGCGATGGCGAGGAAACGACTCTTCCTGATCTCTTCCCGGTGCCGGCAGGTCGCCGCCAGGGTCGAGAGCTCGTCACTCACGGCTCGCCCAGCAGTCCGCGCAAGTTGGCGGGGAGCTCCGATTGCGGGTGCGCACGGCGGAATGCCTGCAGGCGCCGCCTGGCTTCCGCTTCGTGGTGTTGCTGCACGAGCAGCTCGATCTTCGCCAGTTCCTGGTTCGGCGTGTCACTGGGGTTGGCAGCGGTGGGGCCATCTTCGCTTGGCGGACTGGCAGGCGGCGTGTTCGGTGCGGCTTCCATGACGGCGGGAGCGGCGGCCGCCTTGGAGTTGACGGCCGAAGCAGGCCGGTTCGGTGCGGATGCCGCGCGCTTTTCGCGCACCGATCGTCGGGTGGCGTTGATGACCGCGGCATCGTCTTGCGCGATCGGTTTGTCGCTGAGCGTGAACGGTGCTGTCGCCGTGGCCGAGGCGCCGGGCGCGCTGGCTTTCAGTCCCGGCAATGCGGCCGGTGGTAGACGGTTTGCCCGGCGTTCCGTTTGCATGGAGGCACCGACCGGTGTGGGTGGGGCGCTGGCCAGCGCGAAACGCTGCGCCTTGCTTGCCCCCGGCCTGCCTGCATCCGGCCTACCTGCACCCGGATCGTCGGGAGAGGGGGCTGCCGATTCCTGTGTCGCGCCGATGCCATCGGCGGCTGCTGCGGTCTCGGGGCCGGGCCTGGGCATATCGCGCATGTGCCAGGCCAGCCCAGCCACCAGCACCAGGCTGGCCGCACTGCCCAGCCCGATGAGCCAATGCGGTACGCGCCGACGCCGCGCAGTGGCGGCGGCTTCGACCGACGGAATGGCACGCGCGACGATCGCGGAAAATGGCTTGGAATGGCCCCAGTCGCCCGGCTCGCGTGGTCGCTTGCGTCGCTCGGCCTGCGGCTGGTCGGGCGCTCCTTCCAACGCCCGCGCCGCCGCGTGCAGCACCGCCGCATCCAGCGCCGGACCGGGCTCGCTCTGCGGCAACTGCCGGTACAGCGCGGCGACCTCGATTTCGCCGGGCAGCTTGCCGTCGGTGGCGGGCGGGTCGATCGGTGGCAGCGGCGTGGTCATTCGGACAGTACTTCACGTAGTCGGGTCATGGCGTAGCGCAGGCGTGATTTCACCGTTTCGCGGCCGGCGCCGGTCACTTCGGCGATCTCCTCCAGACTGAGTTCCTGCTCCAGTCGAAGCAGCACGACGGTGCGCTGTTCGCGCGGCAATTGTTCGATGGCACGCTGCAGGCTGCGACGGCGCTGAAACGCGGACAGCGCCTGATCGGGCCGTTCGTGTTCCGGGCTGGCGACTTGCGCCAATGCCACTTCGGCTTCGGCGCTGCCGGCCATCGGTCGCTGGCGACGCAGCCCGTCAATCATCAGGTTATGCGCGATCTGCAGCAACCAGGTGCTGAACTTTGCCCGCGGCTGGTAGCGTGCGCGGGCACTGATCACCCGGCTCCAGGTCTCCTGGAACAATTCGTCGGCGCGATGTGGATCGCGCACGCTGCGCCGCAGGAACCGGTACAGCATGCCGCGGTGCCTGGCGTACAGCGTTTCGAACGCGGCAAGGTCGCCTTGCGCGTAGGCCAGCATAAGCACCGCATCCGGGTCGACCGCAGCATCCATGGAGTGCGAGGGTAAGCCAATTCGCCGGTGATCGGGCAAGTCGCGTGGTTCCGGTGCACTGGTGCCGTTGGGTTCCGGCCTCACCGCGTGGTCACAGCGGGTGACGACGGCAGCAGGGAAGCTGGCTGCAACCATCACGGCGGTCCGGCAGGGCTTTCAGTTTCACGGGGCATTTCTCCTCCGGGTGGTGGAAGATGAAACGTCGTGCAAGGACAAACGGGGTCAATCGCCGGGCATCGCGGTAGCATGGCGTCCCTGTGCACCATCTTGCGGACTGACATGATCAACAACGACGTACTGCGTGCCATCCGCTACATGCTCGATCTCAGCGACGGCAAGGTGGTCGAGCTCATCCACCTGGCCGATCCCGAGGCACCCGCCACGAAGGAAGGTGTGCAGGCGATGCTGAAGAAAGACGACGAGGCTGGCTATGTCGAATGCAGCAACAAGCAACTGGCGCTGTTTCTCGACGGCCTGGTTTTTTACCGCCGCGGCAAGGACGACAGTCGCCCGCCGCGACCGCCGGAAAAGCGCGTCACCAACAACGTGGTGTTGAAGAAGCTGCGGGTGGCGTTCGAGCTCAAGGACGGGGACATGCACGAGATCATGGAAGCCGCCGATTTTCCGGTGACCAAGCCCGAGCTCAGCGCGCTGTTTCGCCAGCCCGACCACAAGAATTTCCGCCTGTGCGGTGACCAGTTGCTGCGAAACTTCCTGAAAGGGCTGACGATGCGGGTACGCGGGGTGTCCTGAAAGCTCGCCCGCGCGCAACGCAGGGCATGGCTGCAGCGTGGTTGGCTGAACTCAAGGAATGACCGGGCCGGGCACCGGTTTGCCGAAATCCTGCGGTGACAGCGTCTGGCTCAGGCGGAACACGCCCTCGTGGATTTTGCGCGACAGCACCACGTCGAGCACCGTGGTTTGGTGCGCGCCGAACACCGTGAACAGGTTGTCGCCAGGATTGCTCCGCGCGATGGCGTGATGCACCAGCCCGGTCAGGTCGATCGGTTGCACGCTGGCGCCGTACGGGGCATGGCTGACCAGGGCGGGGCGCAGCGTATTGCGGCTGTTGCGCGGATCGGCCACGCGGGCGTCGCCGGCAAGCACGCTGTAGTCGAGGAACAGCGACACGGTGGCGGGTTGTTTGGAGTTGCCCTGGCGATCGAGCATGAAGCCCTCCGGCATCAGGTCGGCGCTCGCCTGCGCCCCCGCGGTGAGCAGGAAGCCGGCACCGGTCAGCGGCTCGCCGGCCTCGTCGGTGAGTCGCACGATGAGCATGCTGCGCGGGTCGTGGATGTGCACGCGCGGTGCAAACGGTCCGGCCGGTTCCAGTTCGACCTTGTTGGCGTCGCGGGCGGCATTCTCGGCATCGAACGCATCGCACAGTGCGGTGTAGCTGGTCGCGTCGCGGGTCGCCAGGCAACGCAGGATCGCCTGCACGGTGTCCGCTGCGGCGTTGGCCATGATGCCGTGCGCGTCGCCGGAGTGCGATGCACCGGCAATCAGCTTGAATGCACAGCGCGGACCGCGGCTGACATTGAGCATCAGCGCGTCGCTGTCGCCGGCGCCTGGCGGTGAAAGCACGGCGTGTCGGGCGTTGAGGTTGGCCGCGGCGATACGCACCACGCCGTCGGAGCCGTCCTCACCGGTGTAGCTGTTGAGATGGTCGTACAGCGCCCGGTCGGGGCGATCGCCGATCAGCACGAACTGAAACTGGCCGTGGCTCAACGGATCGTCGCTGTGGATGTAATCCAGGTTGAGCGACAGCGACGCGGCGCTGCCCAACTCCAGCCAGTCGAGGATGCGCTGGCCCGGTGCCACACCGGAAAACCAGGACTTCAGCCGGCCGAACACGCCCTTGCCCAGTTGCGCCAGGGCGGAACCGTAGTTGGCCGGTGCCAGCATCACCAGGTGACTGAGCCGGATCCTGCTGTAGACCGCGGGTTTGTCGCGTTGCGCCCGCAGCCACTCGCGCACCACCGGGCCGCCGGTGGAATGGGTGATGCAGGCAAAACTGGCGTCGAGCAGATGCAGGTCGCGCAGGGCGTGGTCGAACCCGCGCACCAGGTCGGGCATGGTCACCGCGTCGTCGAAACTGACATATTCGGATAGCCAGATATCGGCCAGGGTCAGCGCCAATCCGGCGACGGCGGCCTGCTGCTGCAGCTGCTGCGGCATCTGGCCGTAGGTCGAGGTGCTGGTCACGCTCCAGCCGTGGACGAAGACAAGGGTAGTCATGGCTCAACTCCGATGCGGTGACCCGATGCTGC
>DASRUB010000399.1:0-8133 GCA_035655635.1 Rhodanobacter sp.
GGTGGCCGGGTCGATGCCCGAGACGAACACCGACACGCCGCCGGTCTCGCGTGGGCCACGCCAGTCGCCATCGACCCAGATGTACGGCTCGACCCGCATCACCGCGGGATCCATCAGGATGCGCGATTCCACGTCGGCATCGATGGAGCGGCCCGAGCCCACGTTCTGGGTGCCCGGGTAGCCCACCCAGACATCTGCGGACGAACCGGTGATGTACAGGCTGGTGCTGCCGAAGATGCCGAGCACCAGGGCGATCTGCAAAAGTTGCAACAGGCCGGCGAAGCCGACAGCCAGCATCGCCGGCAAAAAGCGGCGCCATTCGTGGATCAGCGTCTTGCGGGCGAGGGCAACCATCAGTGCCGGGTTCCGGAATGATGGGTCTCGTTCGTTGCAGCAGACGGTGCATCGAGCTGGCCAGCCGTCGGCAGCGGAGCTCCACCTAGAGCCTTGTACAGCGCCACGTAGGCAAGGCTGTGCCCGGCGCGGGCATCGGCCAGTTCAATGGCGGCCTGGTCGGCCGCGACCTGGCTGTCGGTGCGGTCGAGCGGGCTGGCCAGTTGCAGTCGTTGGCGCGTCTGCACGGACTGGTCGACGCGTTGCAGCGCCTGCCAGGCGAGCGTGTCCTGCTGTTCGCGCTGCTGCTGCTGCTGCAAGCTGCCGAGCGCGCTTTCGACCTCGGCCACACCCTGCAACACGGCCTGGCGGTAGGCCAGCACGCTGGCTCTCAAGGCGTGATCCTTCGATTCCTTCGCGGCCAGCCGGATGCCCCAGTCGAACAGGGGGATATTGATCTGTGGCCCGAGCGAGAAGATCGCATTGGGGGAGCCGGAGGATCTCTTGTTGTTGTCGATGTCGGTGGCCCAGTTGATCGAACCGCCGATGCCGAGGCTGGGGAACAGATCGGCGTGGGCCAATGCCTGGGCCCCGGCAGCCTGCAGCACCTCGGCTTCGGCGCGGGCAATCTCCGGACGTGTGCGCAGCAAATCGGCCGGCGTGCTGTCGAGTTGCCATGCCCCCAGTTCGGGTGCCCGGCCGGGTTGCAACCAGGCCGGATCGGGGTGGTTCTGGCCGAGCAGCACGGCCAGGCGCTGCGCGTTGGCGTCGATCGCCTGTCGCGGTGCGGCCAGCGCAGCCTGCGATTGGGCATACGCTGCCTGCGCCTGGTCCACCACGGTGGGTGCCACCAGATGCAGCCGCTGACGTACCCCGACGGCCTGCCATGCCTGTCGACGCGCCTGGCTGATCCGCGACAACAATTGCTCCTGCTGCTGTGCGGTGCGCAACTCGATCCACTCGCGCACCACTTCCGCGACCAGGGACACCTGCGCACTGCGCAGATCGGCCACACTGGCGTCGAGTGAACCCTGCGCCTCGCGTTGCGTGCCTTTGGCGCGCCCAAACAACCCCAGTTCCCAGGTGGCATCGAAGCCGACAAAGAAATACGAGGCCCTCGCGCTGGGATCGACCACGTCGCTGGTGCTTATGCCCAGGCTGGGCAGATAACGCGCGCCGGCGCGATCGTGCAGCGCCCGAACCGCGCGCAGGCGCTCGACCGCCTGGGCGACATCGAGGTTGTTGGCCAGCGCCCGATCGACCAGGGCGTCGAGTCCGGGATCGGCGAAGGCATGCCACCAGCCATGCAGATCGGTGGGGCTGGCCTTGGTCGAGGCCACGGCATGCTGCCATTGGGCAGGTACCGGCGGTTTCAGCTGGGGCAGCGGTGCCGCGCAGCCGACCAGTGCAACGAGCAGGGCACCGAGCAGACAGTTACGCAGGCACATGTCGCCGCGCGGTTTGCTGGATCGGAGCAGTACGCCTGACATTATCCATGGCCGTGATCTGACGCAGTTACTAACATGGGCATCTGCAACCATTGTCGGGTTAGAACCTTTGTCTATTCTGATGGCACGAGGTGGGTCGCGCCAGCCTGCGCGCCATGGAGCGAGTTTGGCGTGAGCGGCGACCGTCGCATTCACGATGGCGGCGGAAACAACGTCTCCACGTGCAAACCGTGCGGTTCGACCAGTCGATAGGTCACCGTGGCGTGGTGTCGCTCGGCAATGCGCTGGACGATCGCCAACCCCAGGCCGCTGCCTTCGTCGTTGCCCGCGGCGGCGCGGAAGAAACGTTCGCTCAGGCGCGGCAGCAGATCGGGCGGCACGCCCGGGCCGTTGTCCTCGACGCTGAGGCAGACACTGCCGTCGGCCTGCTTGTGCAGGTCGACCGTGACCATGCCGCCGCTTCCGGCATAGCGCACGGCGTTGTCGATCAGGTTGTCGAGCAGATCGAGCAGGCTGGAGGCGTCGCCAAGCAACTCGACGGTGTCGTCGTTGCCTTCGTAGCCGAGATCCACGCCGCTTCGCAGCGCATCGGGGACTCGCTGCGCCACCGCGTCGCGAATCAGTTTGCCCAGTTCGATCAACGCGGGCTCGTCCACCTCCAGCGGCGAGGCCTGGGCGCGGGTCAGCGCCAGCAGTTGCGACGATGTACGGGCGGCGCGCCGGGTCAGGCGCCGGATGTGGGTGAGGGCATCGGTCATGGTTTCCGGGCGCGGATCGGCGAGCGCGCGGTCGACGTGCAGGCTCAGTCCGGTCAGCGGTGTGCGCAACTGGTGCGCGGCATCGGCGATGAATCGATCGTGCAGGGCCAGCATGCCGCGCAAGCGGCTGAACAGCGCGTCGATGGTGCGTGTCAGCGGCAGGATTTCCTGCGGCACATCGGGACCGCCGATCGGCGTCAACTCGTGCGAGCGGGCGGCCAGTCGCGCCGTCAGCGGGTCGAGCACACGCAGGCCGCGGCCCACGCCGAACCAGACCAGCGACAACACGCAGACGATCAGCGTGGTTTGCACCAGGATCGACAGCAACAGGATTTCCCTGGCCTGTTGGTGGCGATCGTGCAGGGTTTCGGCGACGGCAACGAGCAGACTGTCCGATGGGTCGAGAGGGTTGCTCGTGCGCACCTCGGACGCCCGCACCGGATGCCTGTTCAATCGTGTGCTGTAGAGCGTCGGTGAGTCGTCCCGCGTCGGTGCATCGGGAGCCGCAGGCAATTGGGCGCTGCCGGCGAGCAGGCCGTGCCGAGTGCTGCTGACGCGGAAGTAGTTGTGACCTTCGCGGTCGTATTCGAGCAAAAAGCGCGCCTGCGGACCCAACTGGCTGCCCAGTTTCCCGTCACCCAGCATCTTCGCCAGCATCACTGCATCGTCGCTGAGGTCGCGATCGTGGACCCGGTTGGCATAGGTCAGCGCCACGCCGTAGGTCAGCAGCGCATCCAGCACCAGCAGCACGGCCATCGGGATCAGCAATACGATCAGCAGGCGCCGGCGCAGGCTGGGGCGATGTCGGGGCGCGACGTTCACCGGGGATCGCCTGCGGAAACGTTCGTTTCTTCGAGCAGATAGCCCAGACCACGGATCGTGCGTACGCCGATGCCGCTGCCTTCCAGCTTGCGGCGCAGTCGATGGATGGCGATGTCCAGCCCGTTGTCGGTCAGCTCCTGGTCCCAGTCACAAAGCGCCTCGATCAGTTGCGTCCGGCTGGTGACGCGTTCGGGGCGCAACGCCAGCGCCTCCAGCAGGCCGAATTCGCGGGCGGTCAATTCCAGCGCTGCTTGATCGATCCAGGCGCGATGGCCGGGAAGATCCAGTCGCAGTCGGCCGAGCACCAGCTCGGGCTTGCCCTGGCTGCCAGCCCGTCGCAGCAAGGCTCGTACACGAGCCTCGAACTCGGCCAGCGCAAAAGGCTTCACCAGGTAGTCGTCAGCACCGAGGTCGAGCACCCGGATGCGCTCGGCCAGACCGTCGCGGGCGGTCACCACCAGCACCGGCGTGCCGCTGCCACGATGGCGCAGGCGCTGCAGCACTTCGCTGCCGTCAAGCGCAGGCAGGCCCAGGTCCAGCACCAGCAAGTCGTACTCGTGATCGCGCAGCGCGGTATCGGCGAGGTTGCCGGCAGCCACTTGATCCACCGCATGTCCGCCATGGCGCAGCGAGGCGCAGAGGCCTTCGGCAATTGCCAGGTCGTCTTCCGCCAGAAGAATGCGCACCGCGTGCTCCCGAGAGTGGTTTGCGTGCAACCCACGGCGACATCAGTGATGTCACAATGTTGCGATTGATTCTTATTTACGATCTAATGTTGCCTTGCCAGAGCGATCGGGACGGCTCGGTATGGCGATCATCCAGACCTGCGCCGCCAGCTTCGGTTCCCTGGCAGTGCTGGCAACACGCAAATACGGAGAACCATGGGTCAGCCGCAATCTCCTGTCGAATCGCTCCAGCCACGGCGCCGCGCGTTCTGGATGCGGCAATTGCACCAGTGGCACTGGGTCAGTTCCGCATTGTGCCTGATCGGGCTGCTGCTGTTCGCGCTGACCGGGATCAACCTGAACCATGCGCGGCAGATCGAGGCCGCGCCACGGGTGAGCCATCAGACCCTGATCTTGCCGCCACCGTTGCGCGCGGCGATCGCGGGCGACGACGAACACAAGCGCCATGCAGCACACGACTTCTTCTATCGCGAGGAGATCGAACGCTGGCTGGCGCAAGGCCGGACCGAGCGCGCCGACTTCGCCTGGTCGCGCGACCAGGCCGAGCGCATCCACGTGCAGCAGCGCCTGCGCGAGGCGAATGACGAATTGCTGGCCTGGCTCGAAGCGGATGCGGCCGTGTACGTCTGAGGCAGCCCGGCTGGGCGCGGCGCGGGTGGAGCAGTTGCGCCAGCAGGGGCGTTACCGGCGTGACGTCTACTGAGCGCAGTGCGAGGTGTTCCCGGATCTGACGTCGGCTCGGCTGGGTCAGGGCGGGCCCGTGCGGCTGCGGCGACGGTCAGGCGTAGGCGCGGCGATGCTCACGCTGTGGCGGGTAGTAGGCGAATACGTGGCTGTTGCTGCCGTAGAAATCCATGTTCTCGATGTGTTCGCCACCGAGGCGCTCGGCCAGCCGGTCGGAGGCTTCGTTGCCGATGCGCACCAGGCTGATCACCCGCCTGGCGTGCAGTTGCCGCCAGGCAAAATCGAGCACGGCGCTGCCGGCCTCGGTAGCGTAGCCCTGATGGCGATAGTCCGGCTTGAGCATCCAGCCAAGTTCCAGGTCCGGCCAGCCATCGGGGTACATCAGGCCGGCGCGGCCGATGAACTCCCCGCTCTGCTTGAGTTCCAGCGCCCACATCCCGCAACCACGCAACTGCCAGTGGCCAAGCAGCATGGCCAGCGAACGCCAGGCGTTGGTGCGATCCAGCGGCTGGCCATCACCGACCCAGCGCGTGCTGACCGGATCGGCCAGCATCGCGGCGTAGTCATCGAAGTGCTGCTCGGAAAGCGCAGTCAGGCGCAGCCGCGCCGTTTCAATGGTAGGAATCTCGAACATCACGATCAGCCATCACGTCCGGGTCGAAGTGGCTGCCAGCAGTTCGGCGAGAGCTCGCGTACTGCTGGCCAGACTCTCTTGCCAGGACAACCCGGTAATTGTCTCACCTGTGGCCGAATCGACAAAATCCTCGGCCTGGCCGGGTGGCAGCAGATGGCGATAATCCACCGTGATTTCGCTGCCGGGCGGCAATCCTGCCAGCGCAAACACAAAACCCAGGTGCCACAGCGCGTTTGGCGTGAAACTGTGGTTGATGTAGCACTCGTCGGGCCATTCGGGTGACAGGGTGTAGCGGTCCTCGAACCAGCGTGCGGCGGCGTGCCACTGGGTGCGCAGCTCCGCCGAGGCGGCGATCTCGGCCTGGCGAAACGTCTGGTCGATGCGATCGGGCGCGGTGATGATGCGGCCGGCAGCCACCGTTTCGTCGACGAACAGACCCTTGCCAGCGCCGCGGATGTCGGATGCGGCAATGTGGTAACGCGGAAGGATCATGGCAACGCGGCGGCAGGTGCGGCGCGCGAGTGTAACGCAGGCGGCGCGTCCGCTGCGCGCCGCCTGCGAGCAACATCCGGATACCGGAACCGGTTTACTCGGCGTCTGCGGATTTGGCGTGTTGGGGCTCGGGCTTGGCCGCGGCATCGTTCCCGGCAGCCGTGTCGGCAAGCAGGATCGCGCTGCGGTTGCGTTCGATCGTGGCCTTGCCGATGCCTTTGACGTGCTTCAGGTCATCGGCCTTCTTGAACGGGCCGTGTGCATCGCGCCAGGCCACGATCGCCTGGGCTCGCGAGGCGCCGATGCCGTCGAGCGACTTGGCGAGGGTCTTGGCGTCGGCCTGGTTGATGTTGACCGGTGTGGCCGCGAACAGCAGGCCCGGTACGGCGAGGGTCAGGGCAATGGCGAGCGTGGCAAGTTTGTGGAACATGGCTTTCCTCCTTGAAGGGTGACCGCGGTAGGTGATGCGGCCGGTCGATGCCGCGGCACCACGATGCGCGGCGGCGACGGCGTCCGCAGTCAGGCGCGCCACCCCGCCGCCGTGCGGATTGCGCTCACGCGGCTGTGGGTGCCGACCCTGCGGCGTGTCGGGGGCGCCGGAGCGCGCTGCTACAATGTTCCATTGTTCGCAAGCCGGAGTGTGCCCCATGGATACCAGCCGCCTGTCCCGTTTTGTCAGCGATTTGTGGGATGCCGAGATCGTGCCGGAATTGGTGGAATACATCCGTATTCCCAACAAGTCGCCGATGTTCGACAAGGATTGGGTCAGCCACGGACACATGGATGCCGCGGTGAAGTTGATGGAAACCTGGGCGCGCTCCAAGCTGGGCCAGTTGCGCGGTGCCACGCTGGAGGTGGTGCGGCTGGAAGGACGCACGCCGCTGATCTTCATCGAGGTGCCGGGGCAGGGCGACGACACGGTGATGTTGTACGGTCACCTCGACAAACAGCCGGAGATGACCGGCTGGGCGGACGACCTCGGGCCGTGGAAGCCGGTGATCAAGGGCGACAAGCTGTACGGTCGCGGCGGGGCCGATGATGGCTATGCGATCTTTGGCTCGCTGGCCGCGCTGCTGGCGCTGCACGAGCAGGGTATTCCCCATGCACGCTGCGTGATCATGATCGAAGCCTGCGAGGAATCGGGCAGTTACGACCTGCCGTATTACGTCGATCACTTGGCATCGCGCATCGGCAGTCCGTCGCTGGTGGTGTGCCTGGATTCGGGCTGCGGCAATTACGATCAGCTGTGGCTGACCACGTCGCTGCGCGGCATGACGGGCGGCAACCTCGAAGTGCAGGTGCTGGAAGAAGGCGTGCATTCGGGCGACGCCTCCGGCGTGGTGCCGTCGAGCTTCCGCATCCTGCGCGAACTGCTGTCGCGACTGGAGGATCCGGCCACCGGCAAGATCAAGCCGAAGGAGCTTTATGTCGAGATCCCGGCCGAGCGGGTCGAGCAGGCCAAGGCCTCGGCTGAGGTGCTGGGTACGGACATCTTCAGCAAGTTCCCTTGGGTCGAGGGCATGCAGCCAGTCACCGACGACCTGGCCGAGCTGGTGCTCAACCGCACCTGGCGCCCGCAACTGGCGGTGACCGGCATCGGTGGCATTCCGCCGCTGGACAGCGCCGGCAACGTGCTGCGTCCGCTCACCGCGGTCAAGCTCAGCCTGCGCGTGCCACCCACGCTCAGCGGCGCCACGGCGGGCACCTTCGTCAAGCAACTGCTGGAAGCCGATCCGCCCTACGGTGCCAAGGTCAGCTTCACGCTGGAGAAGGACGGCAGCGGCTGGAACGCGCCGGCGCTGTCGCCGTGGCTGGCCGAAGCGGTCAGCGAGGCGTCGGAGCATTACTTCGGTGCGCCGGCGACCCACATGGGTGAGGGCGGCAGCATCCCGTTCATGGGCATGCTGGGCGAGAAATTCCCCAAGGCGCAATTCCTGATCACCGGCGTGCTGGGTCCGCATTCCAATGCGCACGGCCCGAACGAGTTCCTGCATATTCCCACCGGCAAGAAGGTCTCGATGGTGGTGGCCGAGGTGGTGGCACGCCATCACCAGCAGGGCGGCAAGGCCTGAGATCGGTCGGCAGCGCATGGAAACCGACACCGCCTGGCTGGCGGAGAACTGGGCGCAGATCCGCCGTCGCGTGAATGCGGCCTGCGCCGACGCCCGTCGCGATCCATCCGAAGTCACCATCCTGCCGGTCAGCAAGACTTTTGGCCCGGGGGTCATCCGGGCCGGGGTGGCGCTGGGCATGCACCGCTTCGGCGAGAACAAGAC
>DASRUB010000400.1:0-4253 GCA_035655635.1 Rhodanobacter sp.
CAAGCAGGTCGAAGCCGACCCCGACATTGCCGACGCTCGCCGGAGCGAAGGCGCAGGCAACGCGGGAGTTCATGGAGTGGGTTGACGACATGTGCGGTTCCGGCAGCGAGACGTTCATGCGTGCACCGCCAGCGATTCGGCAATGCGCAGCAGGTCGGCGAATACGCCGGCCGCGGTGACTTCCGGCCCGGCACCCGGGCCCTGCACCTGCAGGGGATTATCGCAGTAGCGGCGGGTGCTGAACTGCACCACGTTGTCGGTCAGCCGCGAATGGGCGAACGCATGCGTGCCCGGCAGCAACACCAGCCGCACGCTGGCGTGGCCATGGCGGTCGAGATGGGCGACGTGACGCAGCACGCCACCTTCGGCGCGGGCCTCGGCGAGCCGGGCTGCCATCGGTGCGTCCAGTTCGTGCAGCCGCTTCATGAATTCCTCCCGTGGCAACGCGGCGAGCACGTCCGGAACCAGGCCCTGCAGATCGACCTCCTCCAGCGACAGTGGCCAGCCCGCCTCGCGCGCCAGGATCACCAGTTTGCGCGCCACGTCGAGCCCGGACAGGTCGTCGCGCGGATCGGGTTCGGTGTAACCCAGCGCGTGTGCCTCGCGCACCAGTGTCGAGAACGGGTGCTGGCCGTCGTGGCGATTGCACAGCCACGCCAGCGTGCCGGAGAACATGCCTTCCACCGCGAGCAGTTCGTCGCCGGTATCGAGCAGGTCGCGCAGGGTCTGGATGACTGGCAGGCCGGCGCAGACGGTGGCCTCGTAGCGAAAACGTGCGCCGCTGGCACAGGCGTTGCGAATAGCCCGCCATCGCGACAGAGCACCGCTTCCAGCCAGTTTGTTCGGCGTCACCACGTGGATGCCCGCGGCCAGCCAGCCCGGATAGAGCGAGGCCACTTCATCGCTGGCGCTGCAGTCGATCAGCAGCGCATGCCGACCGTCAACGCCGCGCACATGCTCGGCGAAGGCAGCGAGATCGTTCGGTCGCCAGACCTGGGCGCCGCCGTGGCGCGCGTTGAGCTCGACATCGTCGCAATCCAGCCACATCCGCTTGCTGGCCACCACGCCGCACAGCTTCAGTTCCAGTCCGCTGTCGCGGGCCAGTCGTGGTTGCGCGGTGCGCAGTTGATCCAGCAACGCGCTGCCGACCCGGCCGGGCCCGATCAGGCCGACGGCAAGCACGCGCCGCCGGGTAGTGCCGATGGCGTGCAACGGCCGCGGTGGCAACGGGGAACGCTGGACTTGCTCGGGTGCACAGGTGATCACGACGGCCTCTCCGGTGGAGGCCCGTTCTCGCTGGCGTGTCGGTGTGTGCCGGCCCGCCTCGTCGAGGGCGGGCCGTTGCGTGTGGAAAACTATCTACGCACGACAAGCCGCCCGGGACCCGTGGTACCGGTCCCGGTGGTAATCGTGGTGATAGTAGCGATGACGCCGATGCGCGAGCGCATGCGACCGGTGCGAACCGGTGCGGGATGCATGCGAGCTGGCGCGGAACGTGGCGACATGGGATCGACAGTACGGGGATTGCTGCGCTGCAGTCAACAGATTCATCTGCAACTTTCTTCGACCGCCGGCGCGGCAGGTCAGGTCGCGCCGGACCGTGGCAGGTTGTCGCGTCGGGTCGAGCCAGCTCTATGGTGGTTTTACAATGTGTAAATGACCATCTCCGCATTACGGCGCAGCTTTCTCAGCGCGGGCGTCGTGCTGTTCGCGCTTTGCTCTTGCGCGGCGGCATCGGCCGCCACCCACCCGAACGCCCCGGCACCCGCCGTACCAGACACCATGCAACAACGCGTGATCGCGTGCACCAGTTGCCACGGTGCTCATGGTGAGGGTTCGCCCGACAACGTGCTGGTGCCGCGTCTGGCCGGCAAGCCCGCGGGCTACCTGTTGCAGCAGCTCGAATACTTCCAGTCTGGCCAGCGCCGCCACGCGCCGATGGAGTACGTGGTGCGACAGCTGAGTCCGGCCTACCTGGGCCAGATCGCCGATTACTTCTCCCAGCAGGACCTGCCCTATCGGCGTTGGCCAGTACCCGCGGTTTCGGTCGAAACGATGCGCCGCGGTGAACAATTGGTGTTGCACGGCGATCCCGACCGTGCGGTGCCCTCCTGCGTCAGCTGCCACGGCGCGAAGCTGACCGGGGTGCAGCCGATGATGCCAGGCCTGGCCGGTCTGTCCTACGGCTACCTCAGCGCGCAGCTGGTCTCCTGGCGCAGCCACACCCGCGCGGCGGAAGGGCCTTATTGCATGGGCGTGGTGGCCAACCGCATGCGTGAGTCCGACATCACGGCCGTGTCCGCGTTCCTGGCCAGCCGGAATCCGCTGGCCGACATGCACCCGGCGCCGGCGTCGGCACAGACCACGCCGTTGCCTGGCTGGTGCGTGATGGGGCAGAGCGGAGTGAATCCATGAAGTGGCGGCGACGTGGAGCATGGTTGCTGGCGCTGCTCGTGTTGATCGTGTTGATCGGCGGTCTCGTCTGGTGGAATGTCGGGCGCAACCACCAGCAGCCGTCGTCACCAGCACAGCGAGTCGCCGATGCCGCCGCATTGCGCGACCCCGTGTGGATCAAGCGTGGCGAATATCTGGCCACGGTAGGCGATTGCGCCGCTTGCCACACGGCCCGCGGTGGCCGGCCCTATGCCGGTGGGCGCTCGTTGGCCACGCCGTTCGGCGATGTGCCGGCGCCGAACATCACGCCCGACCCCGGCACCGGCATCGGCCAGTGGAGCTTCGACGATTTCTGGCGCGCGCTGCACGATGGCAAGGGTCGCCAGGGAGAACTGCTTTATCCGGTGTTCTCCTACACCTCGTTCACCAAGGTCACCCGCGATGACGCGCTGGCCATTTTTGCCTACCTGAAATCCCTGCCGCCGGTGAACCAGCCGGATCTACCCACGGGACTCGACTTCCCGTACAGCCTGCGCAGCAGCCTGCTGGCGTGGCGTGCGCTGTATTTCAAGCCGGGCGTATTCCAGCCGGATCCCGCGAAGTCCGAAACCTGGAACCGCGGGGCGTATTTGGTGCAGGGGCTGGGCCATTGCAACGAGTGCCATGCCGCGCGCGATTCGCTGGGCGGCATCAGGAAAAACCAGCATCTCACCGGTGGCCAGATCCCGCAGCTGGCCTGGTACGCGCCGGACCTCAGCACGCAGTCTGGCGGCGGCCTCGCCGGCTGGCGCGCGCAGGACATCGTCGATCTGCTGAAAACCGGACAGTCCGCCAGGGGTACAGCCTTCGGGCCGATGGCCGACGTGGTGCGGCTGAGTACCCAGCACATGACCGAGGCCGATCTGCAGGCCGTGGCCACCTATCTGCAATCGCTGCCGCCACCGACGCCGGCTACCTCGCCTGCGCCGTTCAAGCGCGCCGCCAGCGCCGACCGCGGCGGCAAGCTCTACGCGAAAAACTGCGCCGACTGCCACGGCATGGACGGGCATGGCGTGGCGGGCATCTATCCGCCACTCGACGGCAACACGTCGGTGACTGAACCGACCGGGATCAACGCGATCCGCAGCGTGCTGCTCGGCGGCTTCGCGCCGGCCACGGCCGGCAATCCGACGCCATACTCGATGCCGCCGTTCGCGCAGCAATTGAATGACGACGACATCGCGGCGCTGGTCAACTACATCCGCCAGTCGTGGTCGAATCAGGCTGGCGCGGTGCAACCTGCCGCCGTAAGCCAGTACCGGCACACGCCGGTCGACTGAGAGGTTGTGACAATTCAACCTCTCAGTCCGGCCACGGCGAGGGCATGGATGCCCGAGTTGAGGCAACGCAGGAGCGGTTGCCCGATGGCCGGGCGCGAGTCGAGCACCCAAGTGCTTGATTCGCGTGAGCGAGTACGGGCCCGTACCGGACTCGCGATAGAAGAAAATCACAGGAAGTGATTTTTTTCACAGGCTCTGAGTATTTCTTCGGGATGAAGCCACGACGGGTGAGCGTGCAGGCGATGTTGTTGGGCGCTGATGTGACCGTATGGCGGGAACCGCTCGACGGCAGCGCGTCGGTAACGGCCCGCATGCAACCGCAGTCCTGTTCCGGCGCCTGCGGCTCGCCGCTGCGTCGGCAGTTGTATTGACAATGTAAATACGTACGGGGATACTCGGAGTCCATGGATGAGCGCCACCGCATCGGCGGTACCGATTTCGTATGGAGCACGGAGAAGGCGGCCAGTACCTGGCGCCAGCGTGGCATTCGCTTCGAGGACGCCGCCAGCGTATTCATGGATCCGCTGCTGCTCCTGACCG
>DASRUB010000401.1:0-18413 GCA_035655635.1 Rhodanobacter sp.
GACGCTGGACGTGGCCCTGGTCAACGTCGCCAACCGGGAGGTGCCGGACAAGGCCGACTTCCTGGCCCAGGCCAACAATCGTGGCGGTGGCCGGGGCGATCATGCCGCGCGCCCCTCGCAAGAATTTTCCGGCGCGCTGCCGCGCCCCGATCCGGGCGTTGCCGCACGACCGATGGCGGACACCACGCCACCGCCGCGCGCCGCCGCGCCAACCCGGATGGTCACCACCACCGGCCGCAGCGATTTCAGCGCCAGCAGCGCTACCGCGCAGACCGAGGTCGATCCGCAGCCCGCCACGCCGACCGCCGCCGAGTTGCAGCGCCAGCAGACCATCGCGCAACTGGCTGCCGAGTTGCGCCACAAGAAGAGGGAATTGGCCAAGCGTCCCAAGGTCAAGTACCTCACCGCGAGCACCCGCGAATACGCGTACGCCGCCTACATGCGCGGCTGGTCCGATCGGGTCGAGCGGGTCGGCAACCTGAATTACCCCGAGGCAGCGCGCGAGCGTGGCCTCCACGGCGACGTGCTGCTCACCGTGGTGCTCAACCTCGACGGCAGCATCAAGAGAATCGATGTGATCCAGAGCTCCGGGTACCAGATCCTGGACGCCGCCGCCGAACGCATCGTGCGCCTGGCCGCACCTTTCCCGCCTGCTCCGCGCGGCGGCGAGCATATCGATGAGCTCAACATCACGCGCAGCTGGCAGTTCCAGCCCAACAACGTGCTGGAAACGCGCTGAGCCTGCCCTGCGCCATTCGGCACCGGCGCCGAATCCATCCGGGCATCCGTGACAACCAGCGCCTGCACGCGGCTGCGACTACAATGGGCGCATGGCTGCCATGCAATTTTCGACACTCACCGGACACTTCCTGATCGCCATGCCCGGTCTGGCCGACCCGCCGTTTTCGCGCGGCGTCGCCTTGCTGTGCCAGCACGATGAGGATGGCGCCGTGGGCCTGCTGGTGAACCAGCTGTCCGAATACCGCTTCGGCGACGTGTTGGCCCAGATGAAGCTGGCGTGCGTGGACGATGAACTGGTCGACGCGCCCGTATTGATCGGTGGTCCGGTCCAGCAGGAGCGTGGTTTCGTGCTGCATCGCGAGGCAGGCGACTGGGAATCGAGCTATCGCATCAACGGGGACTGGTCAGTGACCACCTCGCGCGACATCCTGGTGGCCATGGCCGCGGGTGAAGGCCCGCGCCAGGCGGTCATGGTGCTCGGCTACGCCGGTTGGGAAGCCGGCCAGCTGGAGCAGGAGCTGATGGCCAACGCGTGGTTGACCACCGAGGCCTGCAGTCGGGTGGTCTTCGATACACCGCTGGAAGAGCGCTGGAGTGCCGCCGCCGGCCTGGTCGGGGTCGACCCTCGTCAGTTGTCCGGCTACGTGGGCCACGCATGAGCTGTGTGCTCGGCTTCGATGTCGGCAGCCGCCTGACCGGCGTCGCCATCGGCAACCGCTTCACCGCCACCGCCCGTGCCCTGACCACCATCCCGATGCATGACGATGGGCCCGATTGGACCCGGCTCGATGCGCTGCGCCGGGAATGGCAGCCCGACACGCTCGTGGTTGGCCTGCCGCTGACGCTCGAAGGCACCGAACAGCCCGCCAGCCGACGCGCCCGCTCGTTTGCAGCCCAGTTGCAGCAGCGCTACCAGCTGCCGCTGGAGTTTGTCGACGAGCGCCACAGTTCGCAGGAAGCCGCGCAACGGTTCGCCGCCGGCCGTGCCGCCGGACTCAAACGTCGCCGCGAGGCGGCGGATATCGACGCCGAAGCCGCCGCCGTCATCCTCGAACGATGGTTGGTCGAACTCGCGGTCGCCCCGCACTCCACCAATCCATCCTGAAAACAGTCCGCCTGAAAGCCACCCAGCGAATTCCCGTCATGAGCCCTCGCCTGCGCCACCTCACCACCCTGGAAAACCTGCCGCGCGAAACCATCGTGCGCCTGCTCGACCGCGCCGAGGCGCTGCGCGATGCCTGCGCCCACGGCACGCGCAAGCTCGACATCCTGGCCGGGCGCACGGTGCTGAACCTGTTCTTCGAGCCATCCACGCGCACCCGTACCTCGTTCGAGCTGGCGGCGAGGCGACTCGGGGCTGACGTGGTCAACTTCGACATCGGCCTGTCCTCGACCAGCAAGGGCGAGGAATTGTTCGACACCCTGCATACGCTCGAAGCGATGCACCTGGATGCGATCATCGTGCGCCACAAACTCGCTGGCACGCCGGATGAATTGGTCCGCCACGCGATGAGCGGTGTGTCGGTGATCAATGCCGGGGACGGCAACCACGCCCATCCCACCCAGGGCCTGCTGGACGCGCTGACGATCCGCCAGCACCGGTCGGACTTCGAGAACCTGAGGATCGTGATCTGCGGCGACATCAGGCATTCCCGGGTGGCCCGTTCCGACATCAACGCGTTCGCGGCGCTGGGGGCAAGGGAAATCCGCCTGTGCGCACCCACCGAGCTCATGCCCGACGCAGGCGACGTACCCGAGGGGAAGCGCTACGCCGATTTCGACGAGGCCATCGAAGGCGCCGACGCGGTGGTGATGCTGCGCCTGCAGAAGGAGCGCATGGCCGCGATCGAACTGCCGGACGAAGCGGCGTATTTCGCCCACTACGGACTGGACCGGGCACGCCTGGCGCGCGCGGCCCCGGGTTGCCTGGTGATGCATCCCGGACCGATCAACCGTGGCATCGAGATTGCCTCGGACGTGGCCGATGGCGCCCAGTCGCGCATCCTCGAACAGGTCGGCAATGGCGTTTTCGTGCGCATGGCCGTGCTGCACGAAGTTCTGGCACGCTGAAACCCGCCGCAAGCGATCCGCATTGGCGCCGAATGCTGGCACCCGATGGCCTCGGCAAGCGGGCATAATGACTGGCAGAGCTCTCACCACACCGGGGATCACCATGCGATCGACGACGCGCTATCTTGCGATGGGCCTGGCCAGCGTCATGCTGGCGGCATGCTCGCACAAGGACAAGGATGCACCGCTGGCCTTCGTGCCGGCCGACACGCCATACGTCGTGGCCAACCTGGACGTGCTGGACGACAGCACGCGCAAGGCGCTGCTGGCACAGGTCGATGCGCAGCTGCCGTCCCAACTGGCCCAGATCGACGCCGCCGCCGACAGCCTGGCGGAAACGGACCCCGACGGCGCGCGCCTGCTGCGTGCGCTGGGCACCGAATTCAAAGGCAAGACGGTGGAAGGTTTTGCGAAATCCGCCGGACTGGATCTGAAGGGTTACTCCGCGTTCTATGGCTTGGGCCTGGCGCCGGTGATGCGTTTCCAGCTGAGCGATCCGGCTGCCTTCGAAGCCTTCATCGGCCGGCTCGAAACCGCCTACGGGAAAAAGTTCGCGGTCGCCACCGAAGGCAAGCAGAGCTATCGCAGCTACGTCTCCGTCGAATCGGGCACCGAGCTGATCCTGGCCACGGTCGACAAGCAGGCCGTCGCGGCCCTGTTACCGGCCAGTCCGCCGCAGGCCATGCTGCGTGAAGCACTCGGCCTGGACCGGCCAAAGAAGAGCATGCAGGACGACGGCCAGCTGGCCGACCTGGCCAAAGCCAAGGGCTACAAGAAATGGCTGGTGGGCGAACTGGACCTGACCCGCGCGCTGCCGCTGGCGCTCGACGGCAAGGATGCACTGGCCGAGGCGGTCCGCAAGGCCCACGCCGAAGCCGAGTCAGCCAAGACCGGTGAGCCGGTGGCCAATCAGCTGCATACCTCGCCGGCGTGCAGCACCGAAGCCGCCCGCATCGCGGCGCGGGTGCCGAACATCAGCTTCGGCTACACCAAACTGGATGCCAAACACCAGGATGGCCGCATCGACATCGCGCTGGCGAACGACATCAGCAAGGCATTCGCCGGGCTCACGATCGACCTCCCCGGCCTGGGCAACACGGGTACTGCACCGTTCGACCTCAGCCTGGCGCTGCCGATTTCCACCCTGCGCACGTTTTGGCTGGCCCAAGCCGAGGCCGTTGCCGCCAAGCCGTTCACCTGCCCCGCGCTGAGCGACCTCAACGAAGGCTTTGCCAAGCTGGGCCCGGCCATGCAGAAGGCCGCCATCCCGCCGTTCGGCGACCTGCTGGGCGTACGCATCGCACTGGATTCGCTGATGCCAAACCCGAACTCCAGCCTGCCGACCTTCAGTGGTCGACTGGTGCTGGCCACCAGCAACCCGTCCGGCCTGCTGGCCATGGGCCAGATGATGGTACCCGCGCTGGCTCAGCTGAAGCCGGCCAATGACGGCAAGCCGGTGGCACTGCCGCAACAGATGGCCGGCATGCTGGGCCAGCCCGGCTGGGTCGCCATGGGCGACAAGGCGCTGGCACTCGGCGTGGGCGCTGGCGAGGAAGCCAAGCTCGCCGATACGCTGAAGCAACCCGGCGGCAGCGCCGGCCAGATGACCCGCATGCACTTGAGTGGTGCCATGTACTTGTCGTGGGTGCAGTTGATGCAGGACAAGGTCGGCACCCTCACCGCCGCAGCCGACGCCATGGGCAAGAACGGTGACGCGTCCCATGCCAAGGCCGACGACGCAGCGACACGCGCCAAGGCCCAATTCGCAGCCATGAAGCAGCAGGCCGAACGCATCGACAGCATGGATGCGGAAATGCACGTCGACGGCAACGGGATGGTGATCACCAGCCAGACCGCACTGAAGTAACCCATCCCGCCAGGACGATTCGCCCAACCCACCGGGGCGTCGCGGCGCCCCGGTTTTTCATGCCTTGTCGCAGGCCTCGTGACGCGTCGCCAACGCTTTACTGACGCTTCCTTCGCAAAGCCGGTCGCGCGCTGAATCGGCAAGATGATTGCGCACGCGGAGTTCACGTCGCACCTGTTGCCATGGCGCCACGGACACCGCAGCCAGCGGCGTCCGACTGTCCCACGACAGCCTATTCGCACCACAGGAGATTGCCATGAACCACAAGTCCATGATCCGCCGCAGCATGATTGCCGCCAGCATGATGCTCGCCTTCGCCGCCGTGCCGTTCAGCCAGGCCATGGCGTCGCAGGGCAATGACCAGATGCAGAAAGCGTCGGACAACCAGACGGTTCCGGACAAGGCCGCCGATGGCTGGATCACCACCAAGGTGAAGACCGAACTGGGCACCACCAAGGGCGTCCATGCCACCGATATTTCGGTCGAAACCAACGATGGCGTGGTGACCTTGACCGGCACCGTCGGTAGTGCGCACGAGAAGATGCGCGCGGCCAACGTGGCGAAGAAGGTAAAAGGCGTGAAGAGCGTCAATTCCGCCGGGCTGAACGTCAGCGCGGCACATGCGGACAAAATGCAGCCTGACAACAGCATGGGTCATTGAAGCTGGGTCGCTGATCCAGCCGCCGTGCCGGCAGCGCATGACGCACCAAGAAAAAGGAGCCTCACGGCTCCTTTTTCTTGGTGTCGCTGAAGCGGCGTCAACGGTTCAGCAGGTTGCTGCCGCCAAAGTTCTGGTTCTTGTCGGAGGATTCTTCCAGCTCCACGCCGTCGAGCCCCTGCGACAGCGTGTGCGCGTCGCCGCCCTGGGCCAGTTTGATGCGCAGACGCACTTCGTTGGAGCTGTCGGCATAGCGCAGGGCATCCTCGTAGCTGATCTCGCCGGCGTGGTACAGCTCCACCAGCGCCTGGTCGAAGGTCTTCATGCCCAGCAGGGTGGATTCCTTCATCAACTCCTTCAGCTTGTGGATCTCGCCCTGGCGAATGTAGTCCTGCGCCAGCGGCGTGCCCAGCAACACTTCCACCGCTACCCGGCGCGCCTTGCCGTCCGGGGTGGGGATCAGCATCTGCGCCACGATGCCCTTCAGGTTCAGTGACAGATCCATCAACAACTGCTCCCGGCGATCCTCCGGGAAGAAGTGCAGGATGCGATCCATCGCCTGGTTGGCATTGTTCGCATGCAGCGTGCACAACACCAGGTGGCCGGTTTCGGCGAACGCGATGGCGTGGTCCATGCCTTCACGGGTGCGGACTTCGCCGATCATGATCACATCCGGCGCCTGGCGCAGGGTGTTCTTCAGCGCGTTTTCCCAGCTGTCGGTGTCGATGCCGACTTCACGCTGGGTGATGATGCAGCCCTCGTGCTTGTGCACGTATTCGATCGGATCCTCGATCGTGATGATGTGGCCGGTCGAGTTGTGGTTGCGGTAGCCGACCATGGCCGCCAGCGAGGTCGACTTGCCCGAGCCGGTGGCGCCCACGAAGATGATGATGCCGCGCTTGGTCATCGCCAGCTGCTTGATGATCGGCGGCAGGTTCAGCTCCTCGGTGGTGGGGATCTTCGACTCGATCCGACGCAGCACCATGCCGACGCAATTGCGCTGGTAGAAGCATGAAATACGGAAACGGCCGACACCTTGCGCCGAAATCGCGAACTGGCACTCATGGGTCTTCTCGAACTCTTCGCGCTGGGCCGGCGTCATCACGTTCAGCACCATGTCGCGCGATTGCTGCACGCTGAGCGGGCTCTGCGTGATCGGCACGATGCGGCCCTGCACCTTCATCGACGGCGCCACACCAGCCGTGATGAAAAGGTCCGATGCCTTCTTGTGCACCATCAGTTTCAGAAACGAGGTGAAATCGAAGTCGCTCATGGCTTTTGTCCCCGGGATTCGAGATTCGGGATTCGGGATTCGTCAAAGCTGCCGACCCGCGCCACGCGCTCCTGGCCGACAGCCTTTCGGTCTGTGCAAGCGCTGGAATATCGAGCCGCGGCGCGATCATGGCTTTCGCCAATCCCGAATCCCGAATCTCGAATCCCGACACTCACCTGAAACTCTCCTTGTTCTTGGCATAACCAGATGCCTGCTGGCGCGTGACCACGCCGCGCTTGACCAGGTCCTGCAGGCACTGGTCCAGGGTCTGCATGCCGTACTGCTGGCCGGTCTGGATCGACGAGTACATCTGCGCCACCTTGTCCTCGCGGATCAGGTTGCGGATGGCCGGAATGCCGACCATGATTTCGTGCGCCGCGATACGACCGCCGCCGACCTTCTTCAGCAGCGATTGCGAGACGACCGCACGCAGGCTTTCGGAAAGCATCGAGCGGACCATCGGCTTTTCGCCGGCGGGGAACACGTCGATGATGCGGTCGATGGTCTTGGCGGCCGAACTGGTATGCACGGTGGCGAACACCAAGTGGCCGGTTTCCGCGGCGGTCAGCGCCAATCGGATCGTCTCCAGGTCGCGCAACTCGCCGACCAGGATGAAGTCCGGATCCTCGCGCAGCGCCGAGCGCAAGGCTTCGTTGAAGCCATGCGTGTCGCGATGCACCTCGCGCTGGTTAACCAGACACTTCTGCGAGGTATGCACGAACTCGATCGGATCCTCGATCGTCAGCATGTGGCCGTATTCGTTCTTGTTGATGTGATCGACCATCGCCGCCAGGGTCGTCGACTTGCCCGAACCGGTCGGACCGGTGACCAGGATGAGGCCCTGCGGCTGCTCGATCAGCTCCTTGAAGATGCGCGGGCAGCCCAGGTCCTCCAGCGTCAGCACTTCGGACGGAATGGTGCGGAACACCGCGCCGGCGCCGCGGTTCTGGGTGAACGCATTGACGCGGAAGCGCGCCAGGCCGGGAATCTCGAACGAAAAATCGGTCTCGAAGAACTCTTCGTAGTCGCGCCGCTGCTTGTCCGACATGATGTCGTAGATCAGCGAGTGGACCTGTTTGTGCTCCAGCGCCGGGATATTGATGCGGCGGACATCGCCGTCAACGCGGATCATCGGCGGCAGCCCTGCGGACAGATGCAGGTCCGAGGCCTTGTTTTTCACCGAGAAGGCAAGCAGTTCGGCAATGTCCATGAATGTGGTTCCCCTCAACCGATCGTCTGGATGGCATGAATTCTGGCGCCACATCCGGGGATCGCGTCCATCTGGCGGCATCCGGTGCGCGATGGACGCACCATTGCCGATCCCGACAAGCCACTCGAGTCCCCCTGCAGCCGGGTCGATACTACTCGGGCAAGTAGCTGTGCGGCCAGTCTTTCGCTCATCATGCCGAAACTTTCGATCCGGTTTGTGCGCCCGGTCGAAAATCGTCGCATCGGTGTCGCCCGCCGGCCGCCGCATGCCACGGACGGAACCCGCGACCACGGCGGCGTTGCCTGCGCCGCGGAGCCGGCTCCGGTAAGGTAGGCCGCCGGCACCAACTTCGAGGAGTCCTGCATGACACGAGTAGCCTTCATCGGCGGCGGCAACATGGCGCGCAGCCTGATCGGCGGTCTGCTGAAAACCGGCGTTGCCCCAGCCAACGTCAGCGTCGCCGAGCCCCGCGCCGAAGGGCGCCAGGCGCTCGGGCGCGACTTCGGCGTGGCCTGCTACGCGGACAACAAACTGGCGGTGGCCGAAGCCGAGGTCATCGTGCTGGCCGTCAAGCCGCAGGTGATGCCGGCCATCCACGGCGAACTGCAGGACACGCTGCAACGCAACCGGCCGCTGTTGATCTCGATCGCCGCCGGGGTTCGACTGGACCAGTTGGAACGCTGGTTTGGCAGCTTGCCAATCGTGCGCTGCATGCCGAACACGCCGGCGCTGATCGGCAGTGGCGCCACCGGGTTGTGCGCGAACAGTCGGGTCAGCCCGGCGCAGAAAGCGCAGGCCCAGCACATCCTGGACGCCGCCGGCCTCACACGCTGGATCGACGACGAGGCCCTGATGGACACCGTCACCGCGATCTCGGGCTCGGCACCGGCGTACTTCTTCGCCATGGTCGAGGCGCTCGAAGAGGCAGGCGTGGCGCAGGGCTTGCCACGCGACACCGCGCGCGCGCTGGCGGCGCAGACCTGTTTCGGGGCCGGCCGCATGCTGATTGACAGCGGCGAAGACCCCGCGGAACTGCGCCGGCAAGTCACTTCGCCCAACGGCACCACCCAGGCGGCGCTGGAGAGCTTCAGCGTCGATGGCCTGCCGCGGATCGTGGCCCGCGCCGTCGCCGCGGCCACCCGACGCGGTGGGCAACTCGCCGCCGAGCTGGACAAGCTGCCGTGAGCTATCTGCTGAACGCGGTGGCGATGCTGCTCGGGCTGGCGTTCGACGCCGTGGTGGTGCTGTTGTTGCTGCGCGTGCTCGCCGAAGCCTGCCGCGCGGACTTCAACAACCCGCTCAGCCAATTCATCTACCGCACCACCAACCCGGTGCTGTCGCCGATCCGGCGCATCCTGCCGAACTGGCGCCGGATCAACCTGGCCGGCCTGTTGCTGGCGTGGCTGGCGATGCTGCTCAAACGGCTGCTGCTATTCGCGCTGGTCGGCATGATGCCGAGCCTGCCGGGTCTGCTGCTGTTGTCGCTGGCCGACCTGATCGACTTCATCCTGCTGTTCTACATCGTGGTGATCTTCGGCTGGTCGCTGCTCAGCATGTTTGCGGTGGATCGCCGCCAGCCGCTGCTGCGACTGGCCGGCAGCATCGTCGCCCCGCTGCTGCGGCCGCTGGACGGCAAGCTGGTGTTCGGCCAGATCGACTTCGCGCCGATGGCGGTGATTCTCGCGTTGTTCCTGGCGCGCATCCTGATTGCCGCACCGCTGCTGGACCTGGGCGCCAGGCTGGCACTGGGAACCTGAAGACGCGGCCATGCATCGGCACCATAGCATCGCCTTTGGCTGCGCCGCGCCAGCCCCGTACAATCACCGCCTTACTCCACGATAGATTGCGCCCTCGCGGGCGCCAGCGAGCGCCTCCCCGATGGAAAAGAGTTTCGAACCGGCCCAGATCGAGTCCAGGTGGTATGCACGCTGGGAAGCCAGCGGCGCGTTCAAGCCGCCCGGCCAGGGCGAGCCGTACTGCATCCTGCTGCCGCCGCCGAATGTCACCGGCACGCTGCACATGGGCCACGCCTTCCAGCAGACGGTGATGGACATGCTGGTGCGCTACCAGCGCATGCGCGGCATGAACACCCTGTGGCAGGTCGGCACGGATCACGCCGGCATCGCCACCCAGAAAATCGTGGAAAACCAGCTCGCGATCGAAGAGAAGACCCGGCATGACCTGGGCCGCGACGCCTTCGTCGAGCGGGTCTGGAAATGGAAGGAGGAGTCCGGTTCCACCATCACCAACCAGATGCGCCGCATCGGTACCGCGGCGGACTGGACGCGCGAGCGCTTCACCATGGACGAGGGTCTTTCCAGCGCGGTGCGCAAGGTATTCATCGAGTGGTATCGCGCGGGATTGATCTACCGCGGTAACCGGCTGGTGAACTGGGACCCGGTGCTGGGCACGGCGGTCTCCGACCTGGAGGTGAACAACGTCGAGCGCGATGGCCACATGTGGTCGATCCGCTACCCGACGGCGGACGGCAGCGACAGCCTGGTGGTTGCGACGACGCGCCCGGAAACCATGCTGGGCGACGTCGCCGTGGCCGTGCATCCGGAAGACGAGCGCTACGCGCACCTGGTCGGCAAGACCCTGAAGCTGCCGTTGAGCGGGCGCGAGATTCCGGTGATCGCCGACGACTACGTCGACCGCGAATTCGGCACCGGCAGCGTGAAAATCACCCCGGCGCACGACTTCAACGACTACGCCATCGGCATGCGGCACAAGCTGCCACTGATCACGATTTTCACGCTGGACGCCAGGGTCAACGACGAAGCGCCGGAAAAATATCGTGGCCTGGACCGCTATGACGCGCGCAAGGCGGTACTGGCCGATCTCGATGCCGCCGGCCTGCTGGTGGAAACCAAGGCACACAAATTGCAGGTGCCGGTGAGCCAGCGCTCGGACGCGGTGATCGAGCCGATGCTGACCGACCAGTGGTTCGTCGATCTCACCTCCGAAGTGCAGGCGGATGGTCGCCCCGGCGGGCGCAAGGCGATCACCGAGCCGGCACTCGATGCCGTACGTTCGGGCGAGATCAAGTTCGTGCCGGAGAACTGGACCACGACGTACACGCAGTGGCTGGACAACATCCAGGACTGGTGCATCAGCCGCCAGCTGTGGTGGGGCCACCGCATCCCGGCCTGGTACGACGAGGCTGGCACTATCTTCGTGGGCGAGGACGAAGCGGACGCACGCGTCAACGCCACCACCGAACCGGTCGGCGCGCTGCGCCAGGACGAGGACGTGCTGGACACCTGGTTCAGCTCGGCGCTGTGGCCGTTCTCCACCCTGGGCTGGCCGGGCGACGGTCCGGTGAAAAACGAGCGCGGCGAAATCGTGGCGAACTGGGATCAGGACCGGATCTTCCTGCCCAGCGCGGTGCTGGTCACCGGTTTCGACATCATCTTCTTCTGGGTCGCGCGGATGGTGATGGCGACGAAATATTTCACCGGGCAGATTCCGTTCCGCGAGGTGTACATCAACGCCATCGTGCGTGACGCGGAAGGCCAGAAGATGTCCAAGTCCAAGGGCAACACGCTGGATCCGCTGGACCTGATCGATGGCATCGAACTCGAGCCACTGGTGCAGAAATCCACGAAGTCACTGTTGATCCCGCAGGTGCGCGAGAAGGTTGAAAAGCGCATCCGCAAGGATTATCCCGACGGCATCCCGGCGATCGGCACCGACGCGCTGCGCTTCACCTTCGCCGCCCTGGCCAGCTACAGCCGCACCATCAACTTCGACATCAAGCGCGCCGAAGGCTACAAGGCGTTCTGCAACAAACTGTGGAACGCGGCGCGCTTCGTGTTGATGAACATTGAATCCCCTACCCCACCGGGGGAGGGTGGCGCGAAGGCGCCGGGAGAGGGTTCGGGCCCGGTCACCGAAGCCGAGCGGTGGATCCTCACTCGCCTGAAGCAGACGCTCGCGGAAGTCGAGCAGCACTTCATCAGTTATCGTTTCGACCATCTCGCGCAGACGCTGTACGAGTTCGTCTGGAACGAATACTGCGATTGGTTCCTCGAACTGTCCAAACCGGCCTTGAACGGAGATGACGCGGCCGCGGTGGCATCAACCCGGCATACCTTGCTGGTCGTGCTGGAGTCGGTGCTGCGCGCGCTGCATCCCATCATTCCGTTCATTACCGAGGAAATCTGGAAAGAGATAGGCCCGCGCCTTGGCTTCAGCGAAACCAGCGTGTATGCGCGGCCCTATCCGCTCGCCGCGGATTTCGCTGCAGACAACGCGGCGACGGCCGAGATCGAGTGGGTCAAGAACGCGCTCTCCGGAATCCGCAAGATCCGTTCGGAAATGAACATCTCTCCCGCCAGGACGATCCCGCTGCTGCTTGCCGACGGCGATGCCAACGATCGCCCACGCGTAGCGAAGTTCGCCGCCCAGATCGCCTTCCTCGCCCGCACCGAAACACCACAATGGATCGAGACCGACGCAGAAGAACCAGCCGCTGCCGCGGCTGTCGTCGGCACGCTGCGCGTGATGATTCCGCTGGCTGGTCTGATCGACCTCGATGCGGAAAAAGCTCGCCTGACCAAGGAGATCGCGCGCATCGAAGGGGAGATCAAGAAGTGCGAAGGCAAGCTCGGCAACGCGAATTTCGTGGCCAATGCGCCAGCGGAGGTCGTCGCCCAGGAACGCCAGCGGATTTCGGACTGGAACACGACGCTGGGTGCATTGCGCGAGCAGGCAGCGAAGTTACGGGAGTGAGCACATTGTCTCCCTCTCCCGCCTGCGGGAGAGGGTTGGAGTGAGGGTGCTCCAGGCAAAGAGCCTTTGCCTATTTCTCGATATGGCCTGCGGCCATATCGAGCACCATCACGATCGCGTCCTCGCGCCCTTCCCTCGCCGGGTAATAGCGCGGGCGCTGCCCGATCTGCTTGAAGCCCGCCGATTCGTACAGGGCCTTTGCCAGAGGATTCGACGGACGGACCTCGAGGAAAACCCGCTCGGCACGGTCCCACTTCGCGATATCAAGCAGACGTCCCAGCAGATGCCGACCCAGGCTACGGCCGCGATACTCCGGTGCGATGCACAGGTTCAGCAGGTGCGCCTCGCCCGCACCGGTTGACAGGATGCCATAGCCGGCAATCGACTCGTCCACGATCAGCACCCAGCATGAATGGCCGGCCCTCACGCAGTCGCTGAAAATCCCCGGTGCCCAGGGAAACTCGTAGGAGAGCTTTTCCAGCGCGCTGACCACAGGCAGATCATCCAGCCGCATGCCGCGCACGAGGATCGCCGGCTTGACCACCGCGACCACGCTTCAGGCCCCTGCCGTGATCAAGGCACGGCGCAGGCTGCGCAGTGCGCTCCACAAACGGCGCTTCGCGGCAGCGCTGCCCAGCACCAGGTGCGGTTCATCCGCCAACACGATCAGCGCGCGGTTCATCACCGCTGTGGGCAGGACTCGCCCCAGCGCGTGCGCCTGCGCCTCGCCAAACACCAGGTAGGCTTGTGCGGCGGGTACGTTCGCCGCCAGTTGGCCAGCCTTCACCTGCATGCGCGCGGCGCGCGCCAGCCACGCGCCACCGGCGCTCAGCGCACGGCCCAGCAAGTCCAGTTCGCGCGCACTGCAACGCTCTGGCAGGACCACCACGCAAGCCACGCCTGCGCCGTCGCTGGCAGGCGCCGCCTCAGGCACCGGCGGAACCGCGATCGCGCGCCGCACCCACGGCGTCAGCCCCAGCGCCCGCAGGACGCGAACCCGATGGGCAGTACTCGCGGCCACGCATGCCCCGGTGCTCATGTTGCCACGCGCCGTCCCCGGCGCCGGTGGGCAAGCCGTGCCCAGATCGTCCAGATCGGCCCGGACAGCAGGTACACGCTGAAGCCCACCAGCAGCACCCGGGCCGGCGCCAGGTACAGCAGCGCCAACAGCAGCACGACCAACACCATCCACGCGAACGGCACCCTGCCACGCTCCCCCATCGGCAACGACTTGAAACTGAAATAACGAAAGCGGCTGACCATCAGCAGGCCGGTGGCGATCACGATCGCGGCGCTGACGAAGCCGAGCTCGCTGCCGGTCCAACCGGATTTTTCCATGGTCCACACGAACGCCATGTTCACCGCCGCCGCCGCGGGACTGGCCAGACCCTGGAAATAACGCTTGTCGGCCATCCCGGCCTGGGTATTGAACCGGGCCAGCCGCAGCGCGGCGCAGGCCGCATAGATGAAGGCACAGGCCCAGCCCAGCTTGCCCCAGAGCGGCCCGACGTCGCGCAGGGCCGACAGCGACCACGTGTACATCACCAGCGCCGGAGCCAGACCGAAGCTCACCAGGTCGGAAAGCGAGTCATACTGCACGCCGAATTCGCTCTGGGTACCGGTCATGCGCGCCACCCGGCCATCCATGCCGTCCAGAATCGCTGCGAGGAACACCGCGATCGCGGCGTCGATGAAATGACCACCGATAGCGGAGATAATGGCGTAGAAACCCGCGAACATCGCCGCCGTGGTAAATAGGTTCGGCAGCAGGTAAATGCCTCGATGGCGCGGCGGCGGGACGGGCTTGGATTCGTTCATGAACCAGGATCGTGACGGAGTACACGCAGTGTAGACCATCGCCTGCTTGAGTCCTGGCCCCCGGAGTGTTAACAAGAGACGCCTGTTTTTTCCCTGATCTGGAGAACCCCATGCACCGACTGCTGATTGCCGTGGCGCTGTTGCTGCTGGCCCCGCTGGCCACCGCCCAGGTCTACAAATGGACCGATGCCAAGGGCACGGTGCATTACTCCGAAGCACCGCCGACGCAGGGCACCAAGTTCAGCAAGATCAGCACCACCGGCACGGTGGAGCCCCTCGCGAAATCCGCCGCCCCCGCCAATCGCGAGAACAGCAGCGACGGCAGCCATGAATCCAGGCCTGCGCCCACCCCCGTGGCCGACACGCCGGCGAACCGGAAATCGCTGTGCGATTCGCTGCAATCCAACCTGGCCACGCTGCACGGCAGCGCCCCGGTGGTCATGGAAAAGGATGGCAAGCCCAACGCGCTGGATGCAACGCAACGCCAGCAGCAGGTCGACACCGCCCAGGCCCAGTACGAACAGTATTGCCAAGCCAAGTAATCGCCGCCAAATAATCGACGCCAGGCAATCGACCCCGGATGCACTCCGGCGGCAGCGCAGGCCGCTAGAATGGACGCTTTATCCCAAACGCCGGAATTGCACGCATGCGCCTCAGCCAATTTCACCTGGCCACCGTCAAGGAAGTTCCCGCCGATGCCGAGATCGCCAGCCACCGATTGATGCTGCGCGCCGGCATGATCCGCCGCCTGGCGTCTGGCCTGTACACCTGGAGCCCGCTGGGTTTGCGCGTGCTGCGCAAGGTCGAGCGCATCGTGCGCGAGGAAATGGACCGCGCCGGTGCCATCGAGCTGCTGATGCCCTCGATCCAGCCCAAGGAGCTGTGGCAGGAAACCGGCCGCTGGGACCAGTTCGGCGACCAGTTGCTGAAGATCAAGGATCGCAAGCAGCAGGAATTCTGCTACGGCCCGACGCATGAAGAAGTGATTACCGATTTCGCCCGCAACGAGCTTAAAAGCTACAAACAACTGCCAGTCAACTTCTACCAGATCCAGACCAAGTTCCGTGACGAGATCCGCCCGCGTTTCGGCGTGATGCGCGCACGCGAGTTCCTGATGAAGGACGCCTACTCGTTTCACCTGTCGCAGGAGTCGCTGGCTGAAACCTATGCCGCGATGTATCAGGCTTATGTGCGCATTTTCACCCGGCTCGGGTTGACCTTCCGCGCGGTGCAGGCCGATACCGGCGCCATCGGCGGCAACGCCAGCCATGAATTCCAGGTGCTGGCCGATTCGGGCGAGGATGCCATCGCGTTTTCCGATGGTTCCGACTACGCCGCCAACATCGAGAAAGCCGAGGCACTGGCGCCGACGGACGAGCGCCCCGCTGCTTCGGCCAGCCTGCAGCGCGTCCCGACTCCCTCCCAAAAAACCATCAGCGACGTCGCCAGCTTCCTCAAGGTGGCGCCACAACAATGCGTGAAGAGCCTGCTGGTGCGCGGCGTCGACGGCGTAGTCGCGCTGTGCCTGCGCGGGGACCACGAAATCAACGAGGTCAAAGCCGGCAAGCTGGCCGAACTGCCCGGCGTATCGGTGCTTGCCAGCGAAGAGGAAATCCTCGCCGCCTGCGGCACCCGCCCGGGTTTCATCGGCCCGGTCGGCCTGCCCGAGTCAATTCCCGTGATCGTCGACCGCGATGCGGCGGTGCTGGCCGACTTCGTCTGCGGCGGCAATGCCGATGGCACGCACTACACCGGTGCGAACTGGGGGCGCGATGCCCGCATCAGCCGCGTCGCCGATCTGCGCAATGTGGTCGAGGGCGATGCTTCACCCGATGGCAAGGGCATCCTGCACATGGCGCGGGGCATCGAGGTGGGCCACGTATTCCAGCTTGGCCAGAAGTACGCCAAAGCACTGGACGCCACGGTGATCGACGAAAGTGGCAAGGCCAGCCTGATGACCATGGGCTGCTACGGCATCGGCGTCAGCCGCATCGTCGCCGCCGCCATCGAACAGCGCCACGACGACGCCGGCATCCTCTGGCCCGAGGCGATGGCACCTTGGCGCGTGGCGCTGTGCGTGATCAATCCGAAGAACGCCTCCGTCGCAGTCAATGACGCCGCCGAAGCCCTGTATCAGGCGTTGAACCAGCGCGGTATCGAAACCCTGCTGGACGACCGCGGCTTGCGCCCGGGCAGCATGTTTGCCGACATGGAGCTGATCGGCATTCCGCACCGCGTGGTCGTGAGCGAACGCGGGTTGGCGGCAGGTACGCTCGAGTATCGCGCCCGGGAAGAGAGCGAGAATCGCATCGTCAGCCAAGACGAACTGTTTGCACTACTGGCCTGATTCACAGGCGGATGGACCGGTGCCGGGGCGAGTGGTGGTTGATTTCCGCACCGTGCTCGTTTGATAATCCTTGCGAATATAAACTTGTTCGCGCCGAGGACCGCGATTTGCTTTACAATGGTTTTGCAATTCGGCAAGCGTCCGTCGTGTATCGGCGCTCCGCGCGCCGGTATCTCCCCGATAATCGTCACCTGGCATTAACCACTCATTACCGGAGTTCCGCATGGCCGTCGATATCAAGTCGCTCAATCACAACCAGCTCAATGAGCTGATCAGCAAGGCACAGCTGCGCCAGGACGAAATGCGCAAGGAAAAGGTCGTCAAGCTGCGCGAAAAAGTCCACAACCTGATCAAGGCCGAGGGTTATACCTTCGAGGACGTCTTCGGCTCGGCGCGCAAGGCAAAGCGCAGCGGCGGCAAGGTTGCGCCGAAGTACCGCAATCCCGCCAATCCGGCGCAGACCTGGTCCGGTCGCGGCAAGCGTCCGCACTGGTTCAACGACGCGCTGAAGGCAGGCAAGAAGGAAAAGGATCTGGCGATCTGATTGTCGTTTCCTCCAGACGAAAGACGCCGGCCTCGCGCCGGCGTTTTTTTATCTGCTTTCTTGTGGAAGCGCACCCTGTGCGCGATGTTTTTGCGAATCCCGAATTCCGCCAGAAAAGCATCGCGCACAGGGTGCGCTCCTGCGAAGAACGGCACCAGCCTACGCCTGCGCGTTGATTACCGCGAGAAAATCGCGCCCGTAGCGCTTGAGCTTGGCCTCGCCCACGCCGCTGATCCCGGCCAGTTCGTCCTCGTTGGCCGGCAACGCGCGCAACATCGCCAGCAAGGTGGCATCGTGGAACACCACGTACGGCGGCACTCCCTGCTGTTTGGCCAGTTGCGTGCGCAGCGCGCGCAATTCGTCCCACATCGGCTGCTCGTAAGCCTCGATGCCGAGGCTGCCGGTCGCGGCAGCCTGTTTGCTGTCGCGGCGGCGGCGCGCGCGCTCGGGGCGGGCATCCTCCCGCAACTTCACGCCCTGGCCGCCACTGAGCACGGCGCGACTGGCCGCCGTGAGGCGCAGCGTGCCATAGCCTTCGGCATCGGCTTCGAGCAGGCCGGCCGCCAGCAACTGGCGAAACACCGAGCGCCACTGCTTTTCGTCCATCTCGGCGCCGATGCCGAAGGTGCTCAGACGATGGTGGTCGAGGCTGAGCACACGCGCGGTCTCCTCGCCACGCAGCACGTCGATGACCTGGCCCGAACCGAAACGCTGGCCCGTGCGATACACGGCCGACAACGCCTTCTGCGCCGGCACCGTCGCATCCCAGGTTTTCGGCGGCGCGACGCAGTTGTCGCAGTGGCCGCAGGGGCCGGGATAGGTTTCGCCGAAGACGCCCAGCAGAAGCTGGCGCCGGCAGGCGGTGGCTTCCGCATAGGCCAGCAGTGATTCGAGCTTCTGCCGCTCGACCCGCTTGCGCTCGTCGGCCGATTCGGACTGCGCGATCATCTGGCTCATGGTGACCACGTCGGACAGGCCGTAGATCATCCACGCCTCGGCCGGCAAGCCGTCGCGGCCGGCACGACCGGTTTCCTGGTAATAGCCCTCGATGCTGCGCGGCAGGTCCAGGTGCGCCACGAAGCGCACGTCGGGCTTGTCGATGCCCATGCCGAAGGCGACCGTCGCCACGAGGCAAAGCCCGTCTTCCTTGA
>DASRUB010000402.1:0-8085 GCA_035655635.1 Rhodanobacter sp.
CGAATTTGTCCGGGTTCGCTCCTGCGGAGCGCCCCGGAATGACGAGAATGAAAGGGTCCGGCAATGACTGCGTTCCAGCGATGACTGAGTTTCGGCAATGACTGAGTTCCTCCAACACTTGAAGCAACGCAAGCTGGTGCAATGGGCGCT
Organism: Rhodanobacter sp.; assembly: GCA_035655635.1. Taxonomy (GTDB): domain Bacteria; phylum Pseudomonadota; class Gammaproteobacteria; order Xanthomonadales; family Rhodanobacteraceae; genus Rhodanobacter. The sequence continues at coordinate 151 of DASRUB010000402.1, forward strand.
GGCGTACGTCGCGTTCGCGTTCGCGCTGATCCAGGTGCTGGATGTCGTTGCGCAGCGTTTCGGCTGGCCGGACCAGATCGAGAAGCTGCTGATCCTCGCGCTGGCGGTGGGATTTCTCGTTGCGCTGGTGCTGGCCTGGTACCACGGCGAACGCGGAGCGCAGAAGGTCAGCGGCACCGAGATCGTGATCCTGGCGCTGCTGCTGGCCATCGGCGGTGGGTTGCTGTGGCGCTATGAGCGTGCGCTGCCACCCGGTAGCCCGGATGCAGTGCAGCGGACTGCGTTTGCAGGATTGCAAACGCCAACGGCGAAGCCGGCCCGTAGGGTGAGCGACATGGATGTCGCGAATAATCCGGGCGCGATCGCCGCACAAATCGTTCCGATTCCCGCCAAATCCGTGGCGGTGTTGCCGCTGGTCAACGAGAGCGGCGACAAGGGTCAGCAGTATTTTTCGGATGGCTTGTCGGAGGACCTGATCACCGCCCTGTCGCAGTTCTCCGGTTTGAAGGTCATCAATCGGGATTCCTCGTTCCGCTTCCGCAACAGCACAGACAGCGTGCGGGAGATCGGCGAACGACTCGGCGTTGCGCACCTGCTGGAAGGCAGCGTGCAGCGGCTCGGCGAGCAGGTACGCATCAGCGCGGAATTGGTGAACGCAGCCGACGGCAGCACGTTGTGGTCACAGCACTACGATCGGCCGTACAAGGATCTGTTCGCACTGCAGGACGACATTACCAAGGCAGTGACCGTTGCGCTGGAAGCCAAACTGCTGAATACGAACAACGGCGCCGGGCCACAAAGCGATCGGCCACCCAGCGGCAACCTTGCTGCCTACAACGATTTTCTGCAGGGCAGTTTTTCCACGCGTCATGGGGAGGAAGCCGGTGCGCGCAAGGCCATCGACTACTTCACCGCCGCGACTCGTCTGGATCCGGATTACGCGCTGGCTTGGTCGGCCTTGGGCGGCGCCAATACGGGACTTGCCGGCAACTATCTGGGCGGCAACGAAGCTGCGCAAACCTGGAACAAGGCGCGTGCGGAGGTACAGACGGCGCTTTCGCTGGATCCGAATCTTTGGCAGGCGCATGGTCTCTACTCGTTCATACTAATTTCGGTAGACCACGACTGGACACGTGCCGAGATCGAGGCCGAACGTGCTTATCAACTGAATCCAGACAAAGCTTTCTTCGATCTGGCCAGAGTGTGGGGGCATTGGGCAAAACGCAGCAAGCCGTCGAAGTGATCCAGCACGGGTTGTCGAGCGACCCGCTGTGCCTGAGCTGTTACGACTATCTGGCGCGTTTGCTGCCCGGTCTGGGCCGGTTCGGCGAAGCCGAGCAGGCGGCCCGCAAGGCAATGCAACTGGAGCCGGGGTCCGGCTTCGCCCGCTTGCACCTCGTTTATATCGAGGCCATGCACGGCGAGCCGGCCGCAGCGTTGCAAACTGCGCAGCAGCAACCCCCCGGCATGTGGCGCGACTTGATGTTGGCCTTCGCACTGCAGGTCGGCAGCGATCGCGTCGCGGCCGACAAAGCCCTGCAAACCGTGATCGCCGAACAGGCCAGCACTCACGCCTACTATATCGCCGAGATGTATGCGCTCAGGCGCGATCCGGACAACATGTTCAAGTGGCTGGAACGCGCGCGCGCGAACCGCGACTACAGCGTCCAACTGCTGCTCACCGATCCGGCAATCCTGCGTTACCAGCACGACCCGCGCTTCGCGGAGTTCTGTAAGAAGGTCGGCTTGCCGACGACCACCGATGCGAAGGCACTACCGTGAATGTCAATTGGCGGCACTTGTGCACCATGGGTCGCGCGGACAGCGTGGCATCGCTGCGGGGGCAGCGGCCTGCCAGTCGCCGCACGGCATCAGGACTGCGCATGACGCACACGTCGGCTTTGGGCAAGGATTCGTCTCCTATTCCGCAGTGGGGGTTTGTCATGCAGGTCTCCTCGATGGTTCGGGCTACCGCCTGTGCGGCAGTGTGTGTTTTTGCGTGTGCTGGCGGGGTGGCAATCGCCGCATCCGTCGCCGCCGTCTCTTCTCGTGATGCAGCCTTCATCGCGGCCGAAGCGTGGGCGTTTCCGTACCTGCCACCATCGGACCCGCACGCACCGAAATCCGATCCAGACAAAGTCATTCACGTGGCGGGCAGCTCGCGCAGTTACACGCAGGCGCGGCTCGCTATCGATCACTTCGTTCCTGACTGGTTTCCGCAGGACCATTCGCCCGCGCCGCAGATCGTCATCGTTGATCGCAAGCCGGGTTGGCCATGGCCGTGCGCGGAATGCCATCTGGTGAATGGCGCGGGCGTTCCCGCGACCGCGCAGATCATGGGTTTGCCGAAGGCCTACATCCTGGAACAGGTCGCGGCGTTCCGGCAGCGGCAGCGCGGCACCAGTGCCCCGCGTACCACGCAGGACATGGCCGACGAAGCACGCAGCGTCAACGATGACGATCTGCGCCTCGCCGCCGATTATTTCGCGCAACTGAAGTTTGTACCGCATACGCGCGTGGTCGAAACCGCGAGCGCGCCGAAGACGCACTGGAAATACTTCGTGCAGGTGCCGGACCAGGATGGCGCGCGCGAACCGATCGGCGAACGCATCGTCGAGGTGCCAGTGAGCTTCGATGATTATCAATACAGCAACGACCGCACCCGATATATCGCCTATGTGCCGCCCGGCAGCATCGCGCGCGGCGCGGTGATCGCAGCCAGGGGCACCGGCGCCGCGGCAGCGTGCGAGTCCTGCCACGGCGCGAAGCTGCGGGGTGCGGGCATCATTCCGCCGCTGGCCGGACGCTCGCCAACCTACATCGCGCGCGAGCTGATCCTGTTCCGCACCGGCAAGCGCACCAATGCGGGCGCCGCGCCGATGGTGCAGGAAGTCTCGGCATTGACGTTGAAGGACATGATCGACGTCGCGGCGTATGCCGGCTCCCGCACGCCGTGACGATTCCGCGACCGATCCCGGAGTCGCCCTTCCTATCCCCGACCAAGATCGCTGACCGCTTGTCGCTGCACATGCAGGGTCACGTCCCCACCGAATTCCGCATTCAGAATGACCCGACGAACTCCAATTTAGCGTGCACTGATTTATGGGGAGCCGACACTGTAGAGTCACCGGTCAATCGGATTCTTTGTATCGGCTACGTATATCTGAAAGAAGCCGCAGCCGAAAGAATTAGCGCTTGCGCGCAAGGGTCAGGCCGTCGCCGAGCGGCAGCATCGACAGATCCACGCGTGAGTCGAGCAGCAGCTTGTCGTTCAATGTCTGCAACGCCAGCGTGTCGGCGTCCGTCGCCGGTCGCGCCACGGCCCCGCTCCACAGCACGTTGTCGATGGCGATCAGGCCACCTGTGCGCAGCAGCTTCAGGCAATGTTCGTAGTAGTCGTCATAGCCACTCTTGTCGGCATCGATGAAGGCAAAGTCGTAGTGACCGGCCTCGCCTCTCGCCAGGCCTGCCGTCAGCGTCTCCAATGCCGGCGCGAGCTGCAGATCGATCTTGTGCGTCACCCCGGCTTGCTGCCAGAACGGCTTGCCGATGCGCGTGAACTCGTCACTGATGTCGCAAGCCAGAATGTACCCGTCCTCGGGCAATGCCAGCGCCACCGACAGCGCGCTGTAGCCGGTGAACACGCCGACCTCGATGCAGCGTCGCGCGCCGATCAGTTTCACCAGCAAGGCCATGAACTGCCCCTGTTCCGGTGAAATCTGCATCTGGGCACGTGGATGGGTTCGCGTCACCTCGCGCAGCGCTGCCTGCGCGGGCTGCTCACGCAGCGAGTGAGCGAGCAGATAGCCGTACACGGTGTCGTCGAGGTTCAAGCTGCGGTTGGACATGGGACACTCCGGCATCGGTTCGGAACGCGCGTGAAACGCTGCTGCCAGCACTTTACGCCGGATTGCAGACGCCGCCACGGCTGATCCACGTCGGCGATTGCACACCGCTGACGGAAACCACGACAGCCTGGATCAACGGCGCTCATCCGACCGCCATCACCCCGACCGCCAGCAGCGCCAGCACGACGCCAGCGAGATTGAGCCGGCTCAGTCGTTCGCGAAACAGCAGCAGACCGACCAGCGCACCCACGCCCACCACGCCGACGTTCATGCTGGCGAAAACCAGCGCGGGATCGTGTGGCAACGCCCGATGAGCCTGCAGGTAGAACAGGATATTGCCGAAGTTGAACAGGCCCAACAGCAGTCCGCCCAACGCACTGCGGATAGTGAAACGGGTTTGCCCGCGCAGACGACGCACCAGTTGCAGCGCAAACGCGACCAGCAACGCCAGAGCAAATATTGCCTGCAGCGAATCCCCCAGTGGAACACCGACCTGCGCAACGCGCTTGAGCAGGATATCGATGCAACCGAAGCCGGCGAACACCAGCAGTGGATAGGACCAGCCTGCAACCCGATGGGTTGGCGCCGCGTGGACGTCTTTGCGCCAGACCATGCACAGCAGCGCCAGCAGACCCAATGCCATACCGACCAGCTTGAGTGCGACCAGCGGTTGTCCGAACATCACGAAGGCAGCCAGCAACGAGAGCACCAGCGACAAGCGCTGCGCCGCGTCGCTACGCACGATGCCGGCATGGCGCACTGAAGCACCCAGCACGAGAAAAATCGTGGGCAGCAGCACGCCCAGTCCGATCAGCGCCAACCAGGGCGTACCCGGCTGGCGCAGCGTCGCCAGCGAGGGCCGCAGCATCAAGGCGGTGAGCGCGCTGGCGATCACATAATTCCAGGCAATCGCCTGGGCTACGTCGATTTCAAGGCGACGCGCCAGCTTCAGCAGCACCGACACCAGCACGCTGCACAGCACGCTCAGCAATACGAAGGACATCCGCTACTCCGGCCATGCAAAGCCGGCATTGTGACGCAAGCGGCATCGGATCAGGCGCGCAGGCTCTTCACCAGCATCAAGATCGCCACCGCGATGATCGCCAGCGCGAAGATCAGGTTCAGCGCGCCACGCGTCTTCGCCAGCCGCTTCGCGCCCAGTGCGCCCAGCCAGCCACCGGCGATGCCGCCGACGATGAATTCGGCCGCCACCGGCCAGTCGACCAAGCCGGATACCGCGTAGTTGGTGGCGGCGGTCAGGCCGAACGCACCGACCGCGAACAACGACGTGCCGATCGCCTGGATGATCTCCATCCCGCTGGCGAACATCAGTCCCGGCACGATCAGGAAGCCGCCGCCGATGCCGAAGAAGCCGGCCAGGCTGCCGGTGCCCAGGCCCACCGCGCCGAGCCGCGGGTACATCCCGGGCAACGGAAAGCGATCCGCGCCGCCGCGCCGCCCGCGCAGCATGAATCCGGCAACCACCAGCATCAGCAAGGCGAACAGCACCAGCAGGTGATGGCCGTTGATCGCCTTGCCGATGGTCGAACCGACGAAGGCGCCCAACACGCCGGCGGCGGCGAAGGTGAACGCCACTTTCCAGCGCACGTGGCCGGCACGCGCATGCGGGATCAGGTTGGCGAACGCGTTGAACGACACCACCAGCGCACTGGTGCCGATCGCCAGATGCGGGTCATGCACCCCGACCACATACAGCAGCAACGGCACGGCCAGGATCGAGCCGCCACCACCGATCAGCGCCAGCGAAAAACCCACGGCCGAGCCGCACGCGACGGCGAGCAGGGCCTGCAGGGTCAGCAGATGCGTCATCGGAGTTCCCGCATGGAGCGAAGGCCAATCAATGGCGCGCACGCGGTTTGCGTATGGTTTTGGCGCCCATCAGGTGCGGTCGCTGCGTTCCAGCCACGGGCGCAACATCGACAGGTCGTAACCGGCAGCGCGCGTGGTGGCCAGGATCTCATCGACCGCCCCCGCGGCCTGCAACGCCCACAGCGCACTGCAGCGCGTGCCGCTGCGGCAGAACGCCAGCACCGGGCCCGGCAGTTGGTCCAGTGCCTCGGCGAAGCTTTTTACTTGCGCCTCGGTGAACTGCCCCGACAGCACCGGGATATGCCGCCAAGCCAGGCCCGCCTGCTGCGCCGCCGCTTCCAGCTCGGCGTTGCCGGGTTGGCCCGGCGCCTCGTGGTCGAGGCGGTTGTTGATGACGCTTCGATAGCCCCTGGCGGCCAGTGCGGCGATGTCCGCCACGTCGATCTGGGCGGCAACACTGAGTTGCTCGGTGAGCGGGTGAATCTGCATGGGTGTTACTCCTTGATGCCGACGCGGTTCGATCGCTCAGCGCTTGTGAAAAAAATCACTTCCTGTGATTTTATTCCATCGCGAGTCCGGTACAGGCCCGTACTCGCTCACTCGAATCAAGCACCTGCGTGCTCGATTCGCGCCCGGCCAGCCCTGGCCGGGCTGAGAGGCTGTTGAGTCACAGCCTCTCAGATCGCGTCGAGCGGAATTTTCAGATAGCGCACGCCATTGTCCTCTGGCGGTGGCAACTGGCCGGCACGCATGTTCACCTGTACCGCGGGCAGGAGCAACTGCGGCATCTTGAGCGTGGCATCGCGCGCCCTGCGCATGGCCACAAACTCACTTTCGCCGATGCCTTCGCGCACATGGATGTTGCCGGCGCGTTCTGCGCCGACCGTAGTTTCGTGTGCAAACAAGTCGCGGCCCGGTGCCTTGTAGTCGTGGCAGAGGAAGACCCGCGTGGCGTCAGGCAGCGCGAAGATCCTGTGGATCGATGCGTACAGCATGGCGGCGTCGCCACCGGGGAAATCACAGCGGGCGGTGCCGTAGTCGGGCATGAACAAGGTGTCGCCGACGAAGGCAGCGTCGCCGATCACGTGCGTCATGCAGGCCGGCGTATGTCCCGGCGTGTGGATCGCGGTCGCCTCGATGCTGCCCAGCATGTAGCGTTCGCCGTCACGGAACAGGTGATCGAACTGGCTGCCGTCGCGGGCGAACCCGCTGCCCGCGTTGAACAGCGCGCCAAAGGTTTCCTGCACCGCGCGGATATGTTCGCCGATCGCCAGCTTGCCGCCCAGGCGGGCCTGCACATGGGGCGCCGCCGATAGATGATCCGCGTGCACGTGGGTGTCGATCACCCACTCCACCGCTAGCTGCCGTGCCTGCACGAACGCGATGATCTGGCCGGCCGCCTCGTGGCGGGTTCGCCCTGACGCTGCCTCGTAATCGAGCACGGCATCGAGTACCGCCGCCTTCAACGTGGCCGGATCCCACGCCACGTAGCTGAAGGTGTTGCTGGTCTCGTGGAAGAACGCGTGCACGGCGGGAGCCTGCATGACGGGTTTCTCTGGTGGTGATGATCAGTGGGTGGCAGCCGGCAGGGAGGTCGACTGACCAGCGGCGACGGGCACACGGTTCATGGCCGGCTCAGCGCGCCGGATGCAACTGCTCGGTGAAGAATCGCGCCGTCGCCTCATCCACCCGCAGCCAGCTGGCATGGCGTAGGAAGTCGTGGATCTCGTTGGGGATGACCAGTTGCTGGTACGGCACCTTTTGTTTGTCCAGGCGCTGCACCAGGTCGACCATCTGGTCAAACGGGACGTTGCGGTCGTCGTCGCCCTGCACCACCAGCACCGGTGAGGTCCATTTGGCGATGTCGGCGTCGGGCGACGATTCCCACGCGACCTTGATTGCCTGCTTGCGGTCGCCCTGCTGGTAGCGCGTCTTCGCCTTGCCGTTGAAGTCGTCAAACAACGCCGACCAGTCGTGCACGCCATGCAGGTCCACGCCAGCCTTGAAGATGTCCGAGTTGCGGGCCAGCGCCAGCGCGGTGAGATAGCCGCCGTAGGAACCACCCCAGATACCGATGCGCGTCGGGTCGACAGCTTTCAGACCCTGCAGATACTTCGCGCCGGCCACCACATCCTGGTACTCGGACGCGCCGCCTGGTCCGGAGTGTTCCGGGTAATGGAAGGCGTGGCCGTAACCGATGCCGAGACGGTAGTTGATCGAGAGCACCACGAAGCCGTGGTTGGCCAGGTACTGGTTC
>DASRUB010000403.1:0-10115 GCA_035655635.1 Rhodanobacter sp.
TGCGCCAGTGACGGCTGCTCGCCCAGCGGCAGCCGCACGGTCAACGCAAAGCCGCGGGTAAGCCCGCTGTCCAGCGTCACGCTGCCGCCGAACTCGGCCAGTCGCTCGCGCATGCCGGACAGGCCATTGCCCTCTTCCAGCTGCTCGGCGCCACGGCCGTCATCACGGGCATGCAGGCCCAGTTGGCCGGCCTCGGCGTAGGCGAAATTGAGCCAGAGGTTGCGCGCCCAGGCGTGGCGCGCCGTATTGGTGATGATTTCCTGCGCGCAACGCAGCAGCACCTGGGCACGCCGCGGATCCTCCACGCTGAAGCGCGGCGGCATCACCACGTGCACGTTCAAGCCGGGCACCCCGTCGGTGAGACTGCGCAACGCCTGGGTCAGGTCGATCGAATCGTCCTGACGCAGTTCGCTGACCGCCTCGCGCACGTCGGCCAGCAACAGCTTGGCCGTGCTCTGTGCCTTGCGTACGTGGGCCCCGGCCGCCTCGTTGGTGAGGTGGCTGGCTACCTCCAGGTTCAGGCTGAGCGCAGTGAGGTGATGGCCGATCAGGTCGTGCAGGTCGCGCGCGATGCGCATGCGCTCGGCGATCCGGCTGGATTCGGCCAGCAGGGCACGCGTGGCGCGCAATTCGGCGTTGAGCCGTCGCTGCGCTTCGCGCTGCTCCGCCTGCTGGCTGGCGACCATGGAGATGGTGAAGGCGAGCACCGAAAGGCCCTCGAACAGGAAGGTCTGCAGGATCGCCAGTTGCACGCTGTAATCCGGGAAACTGCTGAACACCATGACCAGCCCGATGTTCTGCAACACGATGCACAGCACGCCCACCCAGGTCGGCAGCACCCACGGCAACACCATGGCGATCACCACCATCAGCATCGCGGACAGGCCGCTGTGGCTGTACCAGCCCACCGCCATGGCGGTGGCGGTCATCACCGCCAGTCCAGTCAGTTTCAGCAGCAGGTGCCGACGCGATCCCAGGTTGCCCGTGATCAGCCAGTACATCAGCCCGAACAACAGGTAGCTCAGTGTCCACAACAACAAGGCGAAATCGGGGCTGTGCAACTGCTTCAGCTGGGCCACGCGCTCGGTGGCCCAGTTGGTCACCAGCGGCGCACCCATGGACAGGTAGGTGAACAAGCCGGCGTAGCGAAGCAGGCGGATGTGGTTGAGAAGTGGCCAGCGCATGGCTCGCATCATTGGCTGTGGCGATCGCTCGCGCAATGCGCGAGAAGTCATGGCTGCCACGCGATGGGCAGGTTACCAGGAGCCTGTCGGGCTTTGGTTGGCCGGTCTGCGAATCCGCCCGTGCGGTCCACTACCCGCCGATTCCTGGTCCATAGCACCACTATGGAACAAGAAATGGTCAGTTGCTGTCCTCGCACAGCCGAATCCTCGACTCGACCACCAAAGCCCGACAGGCTCCGAGGGTTTTACAGGACAAGTGACGCGGCTAATGTAAGGGCCCCAGCCGCATGGCATAATGCGCCATCGCGAGATCGACCCGTCGACCTCAACCCTGAATCCACCATTGCGGAGCAACGAATGGCCCTTGCCATCCGCGACGTGCGCGAGCACGACCTGGATGCCGTGCTGGCGCTCAACAACGCCGCCGGTCGCTCCATCCTCGCGCTCGATCCCAACCAGTTGCGCTACTTCTTCGAGCACGCCGACTATTTCCGCGTCGCCGAAATCGATGGCCACCTGGCGGGCTTCCTGATCGCCCTGCGCGAAAGCCACGATTACGACAGCCCCAACTACCGCTGGTTCGTGGGGCAATACCCGCAGTTCGTCTACATCGACCGCATCGTGATCGCCAACGCCTACCGTCGCCACGGGCTGGGGCGCATCTTTTACTGCGACGTGCACAGCTACGCCGAAGTGCGCGTGCCGCTGCTCACCTGCGAGGTCTTCCTGGAGCCACGCGACGACGTGGTGGTGCTGTTCCACGGCACCTACGGCTTCCAGGAGGTCGATCAGCAGAAGATGGATGACGAAGGTCCGCAAGTCAGTTTGCTGGCCAAGGACCTGCCCAGTTACGGCTACGTTCGCGAAACCTGGCTCGACCATGGCGGCTTGCCCGACGTGCCGTGGCTCGCTGAACGCGATTGCCTGGCCACCTCCGGCTCCGGCCAGCGCCGCCTCGCCGGGGAACGGCGCCCATGAATGCACGAGCCGAAGCCACCGACGCCTGCGATTTGCGCTTCGGCCAGGTCGGCATCGCCTGTGTGCGGGTGCGGCGGGTCGATGCGGCAGCCCTGTGCGACGAACTGGAGCGAAGGGTGCGCGCCGCACCGCAGATGTTCGCCCGCGCCGCGGTGGTGCTGGATCTGAGCCATCTGCTGGAGTTGCCCGACGATGGCGCGGTCGACGCGCTGCTCGAAGCGGTGCGTAGCGCCGGCATGCTGCCGGTGGGCCTGGCCTACGGCACCAGCGCGACCGAAGCGCTGGCCAAACGCATGGGCCTGCCCCTGATCGCCAAGTTCCGCGCCGCCTACGAGCCCGCCACGGCTGCGGCGGCAGCGACGGTTGCGCCGCAGCCCGCCGTGGCGGCACCGCCCGAGCCGCAACGGGAGCCGATACTGTCCGCCCCCGCGCCGGGTAGCGCGCAAGGTGCCCTGCAGCACGCCGGAGCAGTTCGCTCCGGCCAGCAGGTCTACGCGCGCGAGCGCGACCTGATCGTCACCGGGGCCGTGGCCAACGGCGCCGAGGTGATCGCCGATGGCAATATCCACATCTATGGCGGCCTGCGCGGTCGCGCCATGGCGGGCGCCCAGGGCGACGGCAACGCCCGTATCTTCGTCTCCGATTTCCGCGCCGAGCTGGTGGCGATTGCTGGTCAGTACCGCGTCTTCGAGCAGATCCCTGCCGAATTCGAAGGTCAATCCGTACAATGCTGGCTGGAAGGCGACAAGCTGCTGATCAACAAGCTGTAATCATCCACCACTCGTCATGCACAACAAGAACAATCACGCGGAGATGGGCCCTTGACTGCTGAGATTATCGTTGTCACTTCTGGCAAAGGCGGCGTCGGCAAGACGACGACCAGTGCCTCGCTCGCCACCGGCCTGGCCATGGCCGGCAAGAAAACCGCGGTGATCGACTTCGACGTCGGCCTGCGCAACCTCGACTTGATCATGGGCTGCGAGCGGCGCGTGGTGTACGACTTCGTCAACGTCGTCAACGACGAAGCGACGCTGAAGCAGTCGCTGATCAAGGACAAGCGTTATGACAATCTGTTCGTGCTGGCGGCCAGCCAGACCCGCGACAAGGACGCGCTGACCCAGGAAGGCGTCGAGAAGGTCCTCGACGGCCTGTCCGAAATGGATTTCGACTATGTCGTCTGCGACTCCCCGGCCGGCATCGAGAAAGGAGCGCATCTGGCGATGTATTTCGCCGACCACGCGGTGGTGGTGGTCAACCCGGAAGTCTCCTCCGTGCGCGACTCCGACCGCATCCTGGGCCTGCTGGCCAGCAAGACCCGGCGCGCGGAGAAGGGCGAAGGCCCGGTCATCCAGCATTTGCTGCTGACCCGCTACAACCCGGCGCGCGTCGCCATCGGGGAGATGCTCAGCGTCAAGGACGTCGAGGAAATCCTCGGCATCGAAGTGGTCGGCGTGATTCCCGAATCGGAGAACGTGCTGACTGCCTCCAACAATGGCATCCCGGTGATCGTCGATGTCAACTCACACGCTGGCCAGGCGTACAGCGACACCGTGGCCCGCATCCTTGGCGAGGAGCGCCCGCTGCGCTTCGTCGAAGTGCCGAAGAAAGGCTTTCTCCAGCGCGTGTTCGGAGGTTGATCACGATGGGTATTCTCGATTTCCTGAAGCGCAAGCCCGAAGCCACCGCCAACGTGGCGCGCGAGCGGCTGCGCATCATCGTGGCGCAGGAGCGCTCCACCCGCGGCGCACCGGACTACCTGCCGATGATGCGCAACGAACTGCTTGAAGTGATCAAGAAGTACGTCCATGTGGACCTCGAGGCGATCAGCATCAACTTTGAGCGCGACAGCGGCCACGAGATCCTCGAGCTGTCGGTGACCCTGCCTGAGGCTCAAGCCAAGCAGACCGCCAAGCAGGCCGCCAAGGGCGAAGTCCGGACGGGCTGAGCAATCACCGGCTGCCCCGCCGGGCGGCAGCAAGCCGCCCGGTCACACTCTTCGCCGGAACATCCGCGCGCGTCGCACACCATGCATCCCGACAGCCACACTTCCCCAGGCGATCCGGCCAGCTCCGTGATGCGCGTGGGCCAGATCGGATTCGACGCGCCGGCCGCGCTGCTCGCCCGCTTCGGCCTGCAGCTTCGGCGCGTGGCAATGGGGACTCCGATTCCCGGCAGCTTCTGGGGCGATGAAGAGGCCGGCATCATCGGCACCACGGTCTACGCCCGCGACGACACCCCGGTTCATTCGTTGCTGCACGAAGCCGGACACCTGATCGTGCTGCCAGCGGAGCGGCGTGCGGACGTCCATACCGACGCCACCGATTCGATCGAGGAAGAAGACGCCACCTGCTACCTGCAGATCGTGCTCGCCGACGAACTGGCCGGGGTCGGGCGCGCACGTCTGATGGCCGACATGGATGCCTGGGGCTACTCGTTCCGGCTGGGCTCGACCCGCGCCTGGTTCGAACGCGATGCCGAAAACGCACAGGCATGGCTGCGCGAACGGAGTCTGCTCTGAGCCTGTGAAGAAAACCACTTCCTGCGGTTTTCTTCTATCGCGAGTCCGGCACATGTATGCATGCCATCCTTGGCATGCACCCTGCGGGCCAGCCTGCGGCTGTTCAAATCCGCTCCCGGCGGATTTGTCCGGACTCGCTCACGCGGATCAGGCACTCGCGTGCCTGATCCGCGACCGGCCATCGGGCAACTGCTCCTGCGTTGCCTCAACTCGGGCATCCATGCCCTCGCCATGGCCGGGCTGAGAGGTTGAATAGTCACAACCTCTCAGCGACGGGACACGTTGACGTCCCCCGGCACATACCAACGCCATGGCTCACCGATTGCACGGCTGATGCCGACGCGTCCAGTCGACACCGGCTGGCGTGGCGGCGGCGTGCCGTCGTCGACAATGCGAAACCCGCCCGTGCCGGTCACCAGGTCGATCCCGTCGTGCCGGCCGGCGATGCCCATCGCCTGGGTCAAGCGTGCCGGGCCGCTGCACAAATCACGATCGCGACGTGCCTTCGGCCGGGCCAGGCGCATCGCCTCCAACCCGGTCAGCGGCGCCAGCGCACGCAGCAGTACCGCGATGCCCTCGCCCGTCTCGCCGCACACCGCGTTGCAGCACCAGTGCATGCCGTAGCTGAAATACACGTACAAATGTCCCGCTGGCCCGAACATCGTCGCGTTGCGCGCCGTCTTGCCGCGATAGGTGTGCGCGGCCGGATCGAGTGCACCGCAATACGCCTCGGTTTCCACGATGCGCCCGCTGCGCCCGTCCGCGCCAACCAGCACCTTGTTCAACAGGGCCACGGCAACTTCGCGTGAATCGCGCCGGTAGAACGCACGTGGCAGGACCCTGCCCGGCGCGGCCGCGCGCGTCACCAACGCCGGCGCACCCGCAACGCGCCGCAATCAGTGGGCCGCATCGGGCAAGACATAGCTGCCGACATCTGCACGGAAGGCAATCGCCATCCGGTTCCAGCCATTGATCGCGATGATGGCCAGGGTCAATTCGACCAGGCCCTTCTCATCGAACTCCTCGCGTACCTGCGCGTACAGCGCATCGGGCAAGTCATTCGTGGCCACCTGGGTGACCGCCTCGGTCCAGGCCAGCGCGGCGCGTTCGCGCGCGCTGTAGAACGGCGCTTCGCGCCATGCCGGCAACACATACAGTCGCTGTTCGGTTTCGCCTGCCGCGCGAGCGTCCTTGCTGTGCATGTCCAGGCAATACCCGCAGCCGTTGATCTGCGATGCGCGCATCTTCACCAGCTCCATCAACGATTGCTCCAGTCCGCCGCGACGCACGCCGGCCTCCAGTGCCAGCATCGCCTTGAATGCCTCCGGCGCCGCCTTGCGATAATCGATACGCGGTTTCATGTCTCGCCTCCGTGGAATGAAAAAGGGGTCTTAAAAGAACGGGCGTCAGCAAAAGGCTTCACCGCGGCGCGAACAATTGCTGCGCATCGGCATAGGAGAAATCCGATGCCAGCGCCGCGAAACCGCCGCTCGCGCGCATCTCGGCGAGGGCGCGATCCACCGCGCCAAATGCCATCGTCGCGAGACGCGTCGCCGTGGTCACCCGCGCCACGCCGATGGCCTCCAACTCGTGCAGAGCAGGCATGGCGGGCCCGGCTGCCACATTGATGGGCGCGTCGATGGAGCGAACCAGCGCTGCCAGTGTGACGGGGTCGGCCAACCCGATCGGATAGATGCCATCGGCACCCGCAGCCAGATACGCCTTCGCGCGATCGATGGCATCGGCGAGGCGCGCCGCTGGATCGGCGTCATCGTGCTGCATCCAGTGGTCCACCCGCGCGTTGATCACGATCGGCACGCCACTCGCGTCGGCTGCCGCGCGCGCCGCGCGTATCCGCGCCGACGCGTCAGCGACCTCGCGCAAGGGGCCATGCCCGGGCATGCCATCCTCGATATTGATGCCGACCGCCCCGGCCGCGATCACCGCCTGCACCGTGGCAGCCACGTCCCTCGGTGCGTCACCGTAACCGGTCTCGATATCCGCCGTCACCGGCACCTCGGCCACCCGCGTGATACGGGCGATCGCCGCCAGCACATCGGCCAGCGGCGCACGTTCGCCGTCGGCGTAGCCCAGCGACCATGCCACCCCGGCGCTGGTGGTGGCGATGGCCGCAAAACCGCGTTCCACAAACAGTCGCGCACTGCCAGCATCCCAGCAATTGGGCAGTAACAACACGTGCCTGCGATCGTGCATTCGACGGAAGGCGTGCGCCCGGTCGAGCTGTGTCTGCTGCATCATCAGTACCTGCCGCACGGATCTTGGTGGATTGATCTCGATGGATTGACCGCACAGATTACGCCACTCCCGCGACGGGCGCAGGTCGCGAGCGCTGCAACGCAGCCCACGGTCACTGGATTGCCGTGGCACCACCCCGCGCATGCAGATTTGCAGCCGGTTCTTCATGAGCCCGACAGGCTGCTAGAGTCATGCTGGTCAAACCCGCATGTCACGCGATCGAGGCACCATGGCGACCCGCAGGCTCGTGCTCCTGTTCGACGGCACCTGGAACAAGTCGGAGTCGAACACCAATGTGGAGCGCCTGCGCCGATTGATCGCGCCAGTCGACGAGCGCGGCAACGCGCAGCTCGTCAACTACATCCCGGGCGTGGGCGTGAAGCGCGGACTCACCCATCTGCTTGGCGGCGCCTTCGGCTTCGGCCTGTCCCGCAACGTGTGCGACGGTTACCGCTGGCTATGCCGGAACTGGCTGCCCGGTGACCAGATCTACCTGTTCGGATTCAGCCGCGGCGCCTACACCGCGCGCAGCCTCGGCGGACTGATCCGCAAATGCGGCCTGCTGAAGCCTGCGCCTGATGGCAGCGTGGACAAATCCGCGGTGGGCAGTGCCTACGATTTCTATCGCGACGCCACCATCAAACCGGGTGATCCGCTGGCGGTGGCGTTCCGCGCCGACCACTCGGTCGAGGTCGGCATCCATTTCATCGGCGTATGGGACACGGTCGGCTCGCTCGGCATACCCGACACGGCCTCCTGGTTTCCGTTCGCCCGCGCGCGCTACCAGTTCCACGACACCGAACTCAGCAAGATCGTCAAATACGCCTACCAGGCGCTGGCGCTGGACGAACACCGTGGCGACTTCAAGCCGGCGGTGTGGACACGCAACCCGTACACGGTGAAGGCGGGCGAGTCGCTGGTCACGAAAAAGCAGGAACAGGTCGAGATCGAGCAACGCTGGTTCATCGGCTCGCACTCCGACGTGGGCGGCGGCAACAAGTGCGACGGCGCCGGACGCAAGCCCGATCCGCTGCCCGAGCTGACCCTGGCGTGGCTGCAGCGCAAGGCGATCGACACCGGCCTCGGCTGCAGCGCATTGCTGATACCCGCCAGCGACGCGTACCTGGGCGTGCCGCGCAACTCCTACACGGAGTTCATGCTCGGCCTCTACAAGGAATTCAAACCGCCGTTCGATCGGACGCTGGGCAGCGGCGTCAATGAAAAAGTGGATGACTCGGTGTGGCTGCGCTGGCTTGCCGATCCCGGCTACCGCTCGCCCAGCCTGGTGCGAGCCCTGGCCACCGGGACCGTGCTGATGTCGGTGGAAGGAGCCGCCGCCGTGCGGGAAGACGCTGCCGGTTCTCCGGCTTCACGTGGCTGAGAGGCTGCTGTGTCGCAGCCACTCAGTACGGTTCGACGATCTCGCCTTGAATCACCAGCAGCCACGGCAGGCTGCGTCGAACGATACGCTGAGCGTGATTCATGGCGACAAGAACCGCATGGATGGCCGGCAGTATGGGAGCCTGTCGGACTTTGGTGGTCGAGCGAGGATTCAGCTGTGCGAGGACACGGAGCGCCGGCGTCTCGCCGGCATGCTTTGGCAGGCGGGACGCCCGCGCTCCCAGTGGCAGACAGTGGACCGCACAGGCGATTCGCAGACCGGCCAACCAAAGTCCGAGGCCGCGCTTGACGCGAAGGCCCGCCAATCGACTACGATGACCTTTCGGGAGATGGCATGCCTCCCGTTCCGGAGACCGTTGTTTTCCGGATCGAACCACTTCTCGTGTGACCCACGTTGAGGTTGATGATGCCTGCATCGCCGGTTTCCGGCAGCGCAGGCCTGCCTGCCGCCGTGGCGACCGGACACTTTTCGTTCAAGGGAGAAGCGCTCGTGGGTGTCAGTGGATTTGTTGCGGTCGGCCTGGGCGGTGCCGTGGGCTGCTGGTGTCGCTGGGGGTTGGGGATCTTGTTCAACCCACTGTTCCCTACCCTGCCACTTGGCACGCTGGCGGCCAACCTCAGCGGCGGGCTGCTGATGGGCATTGCGATCGGCCTGTTCCGAAATTTTCAGGCAGTGTCGCCAGAACTGCAGCTGTTCGTCATAACCGGCTTCCTCGGCGGCCTGACCACCTTCTCCACCTTTTCGGGCGAAGCCACCACCTTGCTGCTGCGCCAGCAATATCTGTGGTTCAGTGGACACGTGCTGGCACACCTCATCGGCTCGCTGGCCATGACCGTGCTCGGCCTCACCCTTGTCCGCAGCCTGCTGCGCCACTGATCCAGGGAGGCCGCATGAACCAGCAAATCGAGCAACAAGGCGTGCACCTGACTTTCTTCTGCCACCTGCGCGCGAAACACGACGGTATGCTGCTGTCCGAATGGCTGCTCGCGCAGGCCAGGCAGCGCGGCCTGGGCGGTGGCTCGGTGTTCCGCGCGATCGCCGGCTTCGGTCGACATGGCGTGCTGCACGAGGAGCAGTTCTTCGAACTTGCCGACGACTTGCCGATCAAGATCGAGTTCCTGCTGCGGGAAGACCAGGCCCGGGTACTGGTGCAACTGGCCCGCGAGGCCGGCGTCGACGCCACGTATGCATATTACCCGGCAAGCTTCGCCGTACTCGGCGGGCACTGAGAGGTTGTGGCACAGCCTCTCAGCCCGGCCAAGGATGGCCGGGCGCGAATCGAGCACACAAATGCTTGATTCGCGTGAGCGAGTCCGGGCCTGTACCGGACTCGCGATAGAAGAAAATCACAGGAAGTGATTTTTTTTTACAGGCACTGAACAGACCCGCAGTTGGCCAACACACGAGGCGAGGCATGAGCCAGGACGACCTGAAGAATCGCGCCAGCGAACTGCTGGAACACGCCGGCATCCACATCGACGGCAGCGCGCCGATCGATCTTCGGGTACGCGACGAGCGGCTGTATGCACGGGTATTCGCGCACGGTTCGCTGGGCCTGGGCGAGGCGTACATGGACGGCTGGTGGGATGCCGACGACCTGCCTGGCCTGTGTACCCGCCTGCTCACCGCAGGGCTGGACCAGGAAATGAAAACGCTCGACAGCCTGCTGGCTCACCTCAAGGCGCGTTTCATCAACCTGCAGCGCGGCGAGCGCGCCTTCGAGATCGGCAAGGCGCACTACGACCTCGGCAACGACCTGTTCCACGCCATGTTGGGC
>DASRUB010000404.1:0-6635 GCA_035655635.1 Rhodanobacter sp.
CGCCGTTTTGCGTTCCGGGGCCCGGGAACGTAACGTACCGTTTCCTGTCGCCGGCCGGTCGGTCGATTCCAAGTCCTTGCCGATGGAAAGTTGAATGACCCAGATCTACACCCGCATCATCGCCACCGGCAGCGCCTTGCCTGAGCGCGTCGTCACCAACGCCGAGCTGGAAAAGATCGTCGATACCAGCGACGAATGGATCCGTACCCGAACCGGCATCCGCCAGCGACATATTGCGGCAGATGGCGAGACCACCGGCGACCTGTCCTTTCGCGCCGCGCAGAACGCGCTGGAGGCGGCTGGCGTCAAGGCAACCGAGCTCGATCTGATCGTGCTCGGCACTACCACGCCGGATCTTATTTTTCCGTCCACCGCCTGTCTCGTGCAACATCGACTCGGCGCAAACGGCTGTGCGGCGTTCGACGTCAATGCGGCCTGCTCGGGCTTTGTCTACGCGTTGGGGGTGGCGGACAAGTTCATTCGCAGCGGCCAGTCAAAGAAAGTGTTGGTGATCGGTGCCGAAACGCTGACCCGCATGGTCGACTGGAGCGAACGCGAGACCTGCGTGCTGTTCGGCGATGGTGCCGGTGCGGTGGTGCTGGAAGGCTCCAGCGAGCCTGGCATTTATGCCACCTGCCTGCACGCCGACGGTGGTCACAAGAACCTGCTGTACAACCCGGTGGGCGTGTCGGTGGGTTTCAAGGACGAGCCCAACCACGGCGTGCGCATCCGCATGGCCGGCCGCGAGGTGTTCAAGGTCGCGGTCAAGACCCTCGATGCACTGGTCGGCGAGACGCTCGAGGCTGCCGGCATGCAGGAGTCGGACATCGACTGGCTGATTCCGCACCAGGCCAACCTGCGCATTATCGAGGCCACCGCCAAGCGACTGAAAATGTCGATGGACCGGGTGATCGTCACGGTCGACAAGCATGCAAACACGTCATCCGGCTCGGTGCCGCTGGCACTGGATTACGCCGTACGCTCGGGCAAGGTGCAGCGCGGCCAGAATTTGTTGCTTGAGGCCTTTGGCGGAGGTTTCACCTGGGCATCGGCACTGTTGCGGTATTGATTCTGGCGGGACTCGGGACTCGGGACTCGGGACGAGCCATGGCGCGCGCTTGCTCCCTCTTCCCCGAGCTCGCTCGGGGAAGAGGGTTGGGGTGAAGGGCGCTCCGCGTCAATGCATCATCTTCGTCTGGTCAGCTTCGGAGCCAAGAAAAACACCATGAACCCATCTGCCCCGAGTCCCGAGTCCCGAGTCCCGACTCCCGCCCCACGTCTTGCCTTCGTCTTCCCCGGCCAGGGTTCGCAATCGGTTGGCATGCTGGCCGAGCTGGCCGCGACACATGCTGAGGTGCAAGCTGCGTTCGACGAGGCGTCGCAGGCGGCGGGGCTCGATCTGTGGGCGCTGAGCCAGCACGGGCCAGCCGACCAGCTCAACCGCACCGAGAACACGCAACCGGCGCTGCTGGCAGCCAGCGTGGCGGTATGGCGCGCGTGGCAGCGGCTGGGCGGTGCGCAGCCGGCGCAGTTGTCCGGGCACAGCCTCGGCGAGTACAGCGCGCTGGTTTGCGCCGGCGCCTTGTCGTTGCATGACGCAGCGGCGCTGGTGGCCGAGCGCGGTCGTTTGATGCAGGCAGCGGTACCGCCCGGTGTGGGCGCGATGGCGGCGATCCTGGGTGGTGATGACGCGCAAATCGCCAGGGTCTGCGAGGAGATGGCGCAGGGGCAGGTGGTGGCCCCCGCCAATTTCAATTCGCCGGGTCAGCTGGTGATTGCGGGCCATGTCGAGGCGGTCGAGCGGGTGCTGGCGAAACTGGCTGAGCTGGGCGTGAAGAAGTCGATCAAGCTGGCGGTGTCGGTGCCATCGCATTGTGCGCTGATGCGCGAGGCGGCGGATCGGTTGGGCGAGCGCATGGCGGCGATCGAGTGGCAACTGCCGTCGATCCCGGTGATCCAGAATGCCGAAGCGCGCAGCTACGCCAGCATCGAGGAAATTCGTGGCGCGCTGCAGCAACAGCTGTATCTGCCGGTACGCTGGACCGAGTGCGTGCAGACCCTGGCTGCGGCGGGCGCCACGCGCGTGGCCGAATGCGGACCCGGCAAGGTGCTGTGCGGCCTGATCAAGCGCATCGACAAGAGCATTGACACGCGCGCGATCGGCACCCCCGTTGAACTGCATGCCGCCCGCACTGAATGGGCATAAGCCTGCTTCGCTTTTTTCGGCTCCAGGCTTTTAGCCTTTCCGAGTCCCGAGTCCCGAGTCCCGACTCCCGACTCCCGACTCCCGACTCCCGACTCCCGACTCCCGAATTTCCAAGGAACCCGAACCAATGAGCAACCCCCTGCAAGGTGAAATCGCGCTGGTCACCGGCGCCAGCCGCGGTATCGGTGCGGCGATCGCCGACGAGCTGGCAGCGCTGGGCGCGACGGTGATCGGTACGGCGACCAGTGAAGGCGGTGCCGCCGCCATCGGCGAGCGCCTGGCCGCCCATGGCGGACACGGTCGCGAACTGAACGTCACCGATGGCGGGGCGGTCGACGCGGTGATCGACGCCATCGCGAAGGAATTCGGCGCGGTGTCGATCCTGGTCAACAATGCCGGTATCACCCGCGACCAGTTGCTGCTGCGCATGAAGGAGGAGGACTGGCAGGCGATCATGGATACCAACCTCACCTCGGTCTATCGCACGTCCAAGGCCGTGCTGCGCGGCATGATGAAGGCGCGCAAGGGCCGCATCATCTCGATCGCTTCGGTGATCGGGCTTACCGGCAACCCGGGCCAGGCCAATTACGCCGCAGCCAAGGCCGGCGTGATAGCGTTCTCCAAGTCGCTTGCGCGCGAAATCGGCAGCCGCGGTATCACCGTCAACGTGGTGGCACCGGGTTTCATCGATACCGACATGACCCGCGCACTGCCGGAAGACTCGAAGCAGACCTTGCTCGGGCAGATCGCGTTGGGCCGTCTCGGCGACGCCGTGGATATCGCCAAAGCGGTGGCATTCCTGGCCTCGCCGGCGGCCGCCTACATCACTGGCGAGACGTTGCATGTCAACGGCGGCATGTACATGGCGTAGGGGTGGCGCATGAAAGTTGTCGCCAGCCGCCGTGTTTTAGGCGACAATTGCGCTTTCGCGTCGGTGCAAGGGTGCAGACGAACATGCCATGGCCCAGAGGTCGTGGCGAAGCGCGGATTTAGCCACTACAATGCCGCCGGTCTTTTGCAGGTATCCGGCCGGCACCGACAAACAATCACTCCTTGAGAGGTATGGGCAACATGAGCACCATCGAAGAGCGCGTCAAGAAAATCGTCGTCGAGCAGTTGGGCGTGAAGGAAGATGAAGTCACGGCGAATGCGTCGTTCGTGGATGATCTGGGTGCGGATTCGCTGGACACGGTGGAACTGGTGATGGCACTCGAGGAAGAGTTCGAGACCGAGATTCCCGACGAAGACGCCGAGAAGATCACCACCGTGCAGCAGGCCGTCGATTACATCAAGGCCCACTCCAAGGACTGATCAGTCCGGTGGCGACACACCAACCGGTCTGGCACGCACAAGCGGGCTGGTCCGGGATTGGTGGAGTTTTGAATGCTGCGCCAGTCTGGCGCAGTTTTCGTTTCTGCATCTTGTAACGTCCGACTCCGTATGGTGCCGCCGGTGCATCCCGGGTCGGTCCGGATGATCTTTTCAGGAACTGCGTTGCCGGACAGCAGTCGGCGCCGAGGTTCCAGGGAATCACGAAGGAACAAAGCATGAGCAAGCGTCGAGTAGTAGTGACCGGTATGGGCATTATTTCGCCGGTCGGCAACGACATCGCCAGCGCCTGGGATCGCGTGGTCAAGGGCGAAAGCGGCATCGGTCCGGTGACCCACTTCGATACCTCGGCCTATTCCACGCGCATCGCCGGCCAGGTCACTGGTTTCGATCCGGCCGAATGGATGGCGGCCAAGGACGTGAAGAAGATGGACCCGTTCATCCATTACGGCGTGGCGGCGGGCTCCCAGGCTTTGCGTGATTCCGGATTGGAAATCACCGAATCGAACGCGCCGCGTATCGGCGTGGCGGTGGGCGCCGGCATCGGTGGCCTGTACACGATCGAGGCGACCACGCTGGAGCTGGCCGCCAAGGGGCCGCGGCGAGTGTCGCCGTTCTATGTTCCCAGCTCGATCATCAACATGGTGTCCGGCCAGCTGTCGATCATGTTCGGCCTGAAGGGCCCGAACATCGCCTGCGTCACGGCCTGCACCACCGGTGCCCACAACATCGGCCTGGCGATGCGGATGATCCAGTATGGCGATGCCGATGCGATGATCGCCGGTGGCGCCGAGTTCGCCACCACCGGTACCGCGATGGCAGGCTTCTGCTCGGCCAAGGCGATGTCCACGCGCAACGACGAGCCGACCAGGGCCAGCCGTCCGTGGGACAAGGATCGCGACGGCTTCGTGCTTTCCGACGGTGCCGGCGTGCTGATGCTGGAAGAGTATGAACAAGCCAAGGCACGCGGCGCGCGCATCTACGCCGAGCTGGTCGGCTTCGGCATGAGCGGCGATGCATTCCACATGACCGCGCCCAGCGAGGGTGGCGATGGTGCCGCGCGCTGCATCCAGACCGCGCTGGACGATGCTGGTCTCGATCGCACCGAGGTGCAATACATCAACGCACACGGCACTTCCACGCCGCTGGGTGACCTGGGCGAGGTGAAGGCGGCCAAGAAGGTGTTCGGCGACCATGCCTACAAACTGGCGATGAGCTCGACCAAGTCGACCACCGGACACCTGCTCGGCGCGGCGGGTGGTGTCGAGGCGATCTTCAGCATCCTGGCGCTGCGCGACCAGGTATTGCCGCCGACGATCAACCTCGACGAACCGGGTGAAGGCTGCGACCTGGACTTTGTTCCGAACACCGCGCGGGAGGCGAAGCTCGACGTGGTGATCTCCAATTCGTTCGGCTTCGGCGGCACCAACGGCACCCTGGTATTCCGTCGCGTCTGATCGACTGCCCGGGCGTGAGGTGCCACCGTCGCCATGTGGCTGGCCGGCGCGACCTGCTCGCGCCGGCGGCAGCTTTTCCGGCGCGCTATCCCTGCCTGTTGCAAAGTGCGATCCATGGCACCGCGCAGTCTCGCTACGACATCCTGTTCGCGTTTCCCGGCGATCGACTCACCCTGTGTGCCGATGGCGTGGTGCGCGACGGGTCCGGGCGGGCGCAACCGGGGCGGTTCCTCGATGCCCTGGATCGTGCCTGGCAGGCCGAACGCCAGTGCGGACATGACGACGGCCTGCCGTTCCACGGCGGCTGGGTCCTGCTGCTGAGTTACGAGCTGGCCGGCGAGATCGAACCGAAGCTGGCCTTGCATCCACCCTCCGACCTGCCGCTGGCGCTGGCACTGCGCTGCCCGGCGGCGGTGATCGTCGATCACTTGCTCGGCTGCACGACCCTGGTAGCCGAAGCGGGTCACGAACATCTGCTTGCCACACTCGAGGCCGATCTCGAACTGCCGGTTTCATGGCCTGGCCTGCCGGTACCCGAATCGTGCGTCGAAGATGCACCCGACGACTTTCTCGATGGCGTCGAACGCATTCACGAACATCTTTACGCGGGCGACATCTTCCAGGTGAACCTGTCGCGCGGCTGGCGCGCCCGCTACGCGCGGGCGCCCGAGCCCGCGGCGCTTTATGACGCATTGCGCCAGGCCAATCCGGCGCCCTTCGCCGGCTTGCTGCAGCAACCGGGTTGGGCGGTGCTCAGCTCGTCGCCGGAGCGCCTGGTCGAGGTACGTGCCGGGGTGGCGCAGACCCGCCCGATCGCCGGCACCCGTGCGCGCCTGCCGGGCGAGGATGAGTCAGCCCGCATCCGCGAGTTGAGTGCGCACCCGAAGGAGCGTGCCGAACATGTGATGCTGGTCGACCTGGAGCGCAATGACCTGGGACGCATCTGCGTACCGGGTACGGTCGAGGTCGACGAGTTGATGGCGGTGGAGAGTTACGCCCACGTTCACCACATCGTCTCCAATGTACGTGGACGATTGCGTGGCGAGGTGACGCCAGGCGAAGTGATCGCCGCCACTTTCCCCGGCGGCACCATCACCGGTTGCCCGAAGGTGCGCTGCATGCAAATCATCGCCGAGCTGGAGCACACGCCGCGTGGTGCCTATACCGGTGCGATCGGCTACCTGGACCGCAATGGCGAGCTCGACTTGAACATCCTGATCCGCACGCTGACCGTGGTTGGTGACGAAGTGAGCCTGCGTGCCGGTGCCGGCATCGTCGCTGATTCGGTGGCCGCCAGTGAGCTGGATGAAACCCGCGCGAAAGCCCGCGGCCTGTTGCGCGCATTGGGAGTGGATGGCTGATGGCTGCGCGATTGCTGGTCAACGGCGATGCCACGTCGCGGGTCAGCGCCCTCGACCGCGGTTTCGGCTACGGCGACGGCTTGTTCGAGAGTATCCGGCTGGTGCAAGGGCGCGCGCCGCTCTGGGCGCGCCACATGCAGCGACTGGCCGATGGCTGCGCACGCTTGCGCATCCCTGCACCGGATCCGGAGCAACTCTGGAGCGAAGCGCAAGAAGTCAGCGCAGGCATCGCGCAGGGCGTCGTGCGGATCATGGTGACCCGCGGCATCGGCGAGCGCGGGT
>DASRUB010000405.1:0-2284 GCA_035655635.1 Rhodanobacter sp.
CCAGCCGCGTCGGCATGCCCAAGGTCGAGGTGGCATAGGTGGTCATGTAATCGAGCACATAGTTGGCCGTGGTCGCCGCCGCGAGCATTCCCAGACCTGCCGCCACGATGCGTACATAACCACCTGGCGCGATGCGCGCGTCGCCGTGCAACGACGGCAGATGCATCGTTTCCAGCAGGCGGCTGCGCATGGCCAGCCCAAACGGAATGATCCCCGCGCCAACCAGCAAAGCCACGCGCCAGCCCCAGCTTTCCAGCGCTGACGGGCTGAGCACGCCGGCCAGCACCACGCCGATCAGGCCGGCAATCATCACCGCACCGTCGGCGCTCATCGCCTGCATCGAGATATACAGGCCGCGACGATGCAAGGGCGCCGACTCCATCATGAAGGCCGTGCTCGGCCCCACCTCGCCGCCCAGCGCAAAGCCCTGCAGCAGGCGAAACGCCACCACCAGGAACGGCGCCAACACACCGATCGATGCATAGGACGGCGTCAGCGGCAGACCGATCACTGCCACTCCCATCAGTCCGAACGACCACAGCATCGCCGGCTTGCGCCCGCGCCGGTCACCGTAGCGACCGATGACCAGCGCACCCAGCGGACGAGTGAGAAAACCCACACCGAACGTGGCCAGCGATGCCAGCAAGCTGACGCCCGGCGTGTCGGAAGGAAAAAACGTATGCCCGATCTGCGTCGCGAAAAACGCGTAAGTCACAAAATCGTAGAACTCGATGGCATTGCCGGCCACCACTGCCGCCACCTGCTTCAGCGACAGGCCGGGAGTGCTGCCCGCACCATCATGCGACACCGGTATCAGCGGTTCCCCGATCGTCATGATTTCCCCTTGCGCGGCACGCCTTGTCGCTCACGTATAGCAGTCCACATGAACTGGAACCGGGAACGGGGTCAGGTTCACTTCCGAACGGAGGATAAGTGAACCTGACCCCGTTTTCGCCCCGTTTTGAATCGCCCCGGGATTTGAGGAGGCTCCAACTCTTGAGAGAATGGAGCCATGAACAAGTCCACGAAGTTTTCCCCAGAAGTCCGCGAACGGGCGGTACGCATGGTGCAGGAACACCGCGGAGAGTATCCATCACTGTGGGCCGCCGTGGAGTCGATGGCACCGAAGATCGGCTGCGTGCCGCAGACGTTGCTGTCGTGGGTGCAGCGGCATGAGATCGATACGGGCCAACGGTCGGGCGTGACGACGGCGGAAGCGCAGCGGGTCAAGGAGCTGGAGCGCGAGAACAAGGAACTGCGCCGCGCCAACGAGATCCTGAAGCTGGCCAGCGCGTTTTTTGCCCAGGCGGAGCTCGACCGCCGACTCAAGTACTGAGGGACTTCATCGACGAACATCGGAGCACCTTCGGGGTCGAGCCGATCTGCAAGGTTCTGCAGATCGCCCCGTCGGGATATCGCAGACGTGCCGCGCTGACGCGCGAGCCGTATCGGCGCTGTGCCCGAGCCAAACGCGACGCGCTGCTGGTGCCGGAGATCGAACGTGTCTGGCAGAGCAACCTGCAGGTCTACGGTGCCGACAAAGTCTGGCGGCAGTTGGGCCGCGAAGGGATGACGGTGGCGCGGTGCACGGTCGAGCGATTGATGCGGCGCCAAGGGTTGCGCGGCGTGATGCGCGGCAAGGTGGTGCGAACGACGGTGAGCGACTGCAAGGCGGCGTGCCCTCTGGACCGGGTCAATCGGCAGTTCCGTGCCGAGCGGCCGAACCAGCTCTGGGTCTCGGATTTCACCTACGTCTCGACTTGGCAGGGCTGGCTCTACGTGGCCTTCGTCATCGACGTGTTCGCCCGACGCATCGTTGGTTGGCGCGTCAGCAGCTCGATGCGCACGGACTTTGTGCTCGACGCTTTGGAGCAGGCGCTTTACGCACGCCAACCAGAGCGTGACAGCCGCTTGATTCACCATAGCGATCGGGGGTCGCAATACGTGTCCATTCGCTACAGCGAGCGCCTGGCCGAGGCCGGTATCGAGCCGTCGGTGGGAAGCAAGGGCGACAGCTACGACAACGCACTCGCAGAGACCATCAATGGCCTCTACAAAGCCGAACTGATCCACCGCCGCGCACCATGGAAAACCAAGGAGGCGGTGGAACTGGCCACGCTGGAATGGGTGGCCTGGTTCAACCACCACCGGTTGCTCGAACCCATCGGCTATATTCCACCGGCCGAGGCCGAGGCAAACTACTACCGGCAACTCGCCAGTCAGGTCACCGCGATGGTGGTCTGACTTAAACCAAACAGCCTCCACGGAACCCGGGGCGATTCAA
>DASRUB010000406.1:0-5251 GCA_035655635.1 Rhodanobacter sp.
ATCGGCCAGTACCTTCGAGGCGCGCATCGAGTCAAGCCAGCCATCGGCGTCGGCCACGTGCACCGGTTGCGGATGCATGAAGCGGTGCCCGCGCGACTTGCGCCCACTGACCAGGCCAAGCACCTCGCCGTCGATGATCTCGGACCCGTGCAGCATGACCAACCAATGTACCGGGCGCACGAAACTGTAGTCGTGATCGGCCCAGCGCATCGGACGTGGAATCGGCAGCGCGTTCAGCGCTTCGGTGACGATTTCCGGCAGCAGCGCGGCCAGTGGCTGGCCGGCTTTCATCGTGCGCCAGACGAACCATGCGCCCTTGTCGGTCTCGAGTTTCTCCAGTTGGCCGACGTCGACGCCGCAGGAATGGGCGAAGCCGAGCAACGCCTTCGAGGGTTGGCCTTCGGCATCGAAGGCGGCCGCCAGCGCCGGGCCGCGCCGCTCGATCGCCTGATCCGGCTGGGAGGCGGCCACGGCGGGGACCAAAGCAGCCAGCCGGCGCGGCGACGCGTAAGCCACCGCCTGATCCAGCCCGGCAGCAACACCACGTTTGGCCAGGCCGTCGCAGATGCCACGAAGGAACGCGGCGGACAACTCATCCAGCGCCTTCGGCGGCAGTTCTTCGGTACCCAGTTCGACCAACAACGACTTGCCGGCGTTCATGCGGCCTGCTCCTGGCTGCGACGAGCAGCTGACTTCAGGCCCGGAAAGCCGAGTTTTTCGCGCTGTGCCACATAGGTTTCGGCCACGCTGCGCGACAGCGCGCGCACACGCAGGATGTAACGCTGGCGCTCGGTGACGCTGATCGCCCGGCGCGCATCGAGCAGATTGAAGGTATGACTGGCTTTCATCACCTGCTCGTAGGCCGGCAGCGGCAGGTTGGCCGCCACCAGCTTGTTCGCCTCGCTCTCGCACACATCGAACCAGCGCAGCAGTTCGGCCACGTTGGCGTGCTCGAAGTTGTAGGTGCTCTGCTCGATCTCGTTCTGCAGGAACACGTCGCCGTAGGTGACGGTGCCGCGCGGGCCGTCGGTCCAGATGAGGTCGTAGACGTTGTCCACATTTTGCAGGTACATCGCCAGCCGCTCCAGGCCGTAGGTGATTTCGCCGGTGACCGGGCGACATTCAAGGCCGCCGGCCTGCTGGAAGTAAGTGAATTGGGTGACTTCCATGCCGTTCAACCAGACTTCCCAGCCCAGGCCCCAGGCACCGAGGGACGGCGACTCCCAGTTGTCCTCGACGAAACGCAGGTCGTGCACCAGCGGATCGAGGCCGAGCTCCTTCAGCGAGCCGATGTACAGCTCCAGGATGTTCTCGGGGTTGGGCTTCATCACCACCTGGTACTGGTAGTAATGCTGCAATCGATTGGGATTCTGGCCATAACGACCGTCGGTGGGCCGGCGCGATGGCTGCACGTAAGCCGCGGACCATGGCTCCGGACCGAGTGCGCGCAGGAAGGTGGCCGGGTGGAACGTGCCGGCGCCGACTTCCGTATCGAGCGGCTGCAGCAGTACGCAGCCCTGCTCCGCCCAGTAGCGGTTGAGGGTCTGGATCACATCCTGGAAGGTGCGCGCAGACATGGCATTCCGTGAGCTTGGCTAAAGCGCGTTAGTATAGCCACAGCTCGCTTTGCGGTCGGAAAACCCCGGCCCACCGACTCCAGCGGAGGACGTTATACGGATGGCCGCATCACCCCAAATCGCAACCCTGCTGGGCAGTCGTGGACGGCTGGAACTGGACGAGGTGCTGGCTGCGCTGGTGGTCGATGGTTACGTGCTAGGCGAAGATGCCAAGAACGTCCGCATGGGCGCGCGGGCAGGCCGCAGCACGGTGGAGCTGAATCCGCTGGTGCTGATTGCCCATGCCAAACTGGCGAACCAGCGCGAGCCCGGCCGCCCGCTGAGCCTGGAGGCCCTGACCGAATGGCTGGCCGGCCACGCCGGGCTGGCGTACCTCAAAATCGATCCGATGAAGATCAACGTGGCGGCCGTCACCCAGGTGGTGAGCCTGGCTTACGCGAAACGGCACCACATCCTGCCGATCGCGGCGACTGTCGGCGAGGTGACCTTCGCCACCAGCGAACCGTTTGAGGACGGCTGGGCGGCGGACCTGGCCCAGATGCTGCGGCGTGACATCAAGCGCGTCGTCGCCAGTGCGCTCGACATCAACCGCTACCTGCAGGAATTCTATGGAGTCCAGCGCTCGATCCAGCTGGCCCAGGACGCCAAGACCGGCAGCGACAGTTCGGCGGCCATCCTCAACTTCGAGCAACTGGTCGAACTGGGCAAGAGTGGCGAGGTCGGCGCCGACGATCGCCACGTGGTGCACATCGTCGACTGGCTGCTGCAGTACGCCTTCGAGCAGCGCGCCTCGGACATCCATCTGGAGCCACGCCGCGAGACCGGCTCCATCCGCTTTCGGATCGACGGCGTGATGCAGAAGGTATTCGAGCTGCCGGCCCCGGTGATGACCGCCGTGACCGCGCGTATCAAGATCCTCGCGCGCATGGACGTGGCCGAGAAGCGTCGGCCGCAGGATGGTCGCATCAAGACCCGTTCGGCCTCGGGCCGTGAGGTCGAGCTGCGCATCTCCAACATGCCCACCGCGTTCGGCGAGAAGGTCGTGATGCGCATCTTCGACCCGGACCTGGTGGTCAAGGATTTTGCCCAGTTGGGCTTTTCGCCGGGTGAAACCGCCAACTGGCGCAGCATGGTCGAGCGCCCGCACGGCATCGTGCTGGTTACCGGCCCGACCGGCTCGGGCAAGACCACCACGCTGTATTCCACGCTCAGGCACCTGGCGACGCCCGAACTCAACGTGTGCACGGTGGAAGACCCGATCGAAATGGTCTCGCCGGAATTCAACCAGATGCAGGTGCACGCGGCGATTGACCTGGATTTCGCCGCCGGCGTGCGCACCCTGCTGCGACAGGATCCGGACATCATCATGGTCGGCGAAATCCGCGACCTGGAAACCGCACAGATGGCCGTGCAGGCCTCGTTGACCGGTCACCTGGTGCTGTCGACCCTGCACACCAACGACGCACCCAGCGCGGTCACCCGCCTGCTCGACCTGGGCGTGCCGCATTACCTGATCCAGTCCACCCTGACCGGCGTGGTGGCACAGCGTCTAGTGCGCACCCTGTGTCCACATTGCAAGCAGGCCACCACCCAGGACCCGGAGTCCTGGAACGTCCTCACCCACGGCTGGACCATGCCGGTGCCGGAACAGGTATGCAAACCGGTGGGTTGCCTGGAATGTCGCAACACCGGCTTCATGGGACGCACCGGCATCTACGAAATGATGAAGTTGTCGCGCCGGCTGCGCAGCATGATCTCGGCCCAGTTGGACCTGAGCGGCTTCGGCCAGGCCGCACTGGCCGAAGGCATGCGCCCGCTGCGGATCTCGGCCGCCGATCAGGTTGCCGCCGGGCTTACCACGGTGCAGGAAGTACTCACCGTGTTGCCGCCGATCGAAGACGTCGACGATGTTCAACCTTAGCGATACACCGACTCTCCGCGGAACCGCTGCATGAAGCCCATATTGATCGTCCGCACCGGCCGGGCGCCGGATCCCATCCGCGCCCGTCATGGCGATTTTCAGCACTGGTTCCGGCTCGTTGCCGGCTTGCGCCGTGAGCGGGTGCAGGTGGTCGACGTGGCCGCCGGCGAGGCGCTGCCACCCACGCAAGCCGTGGCCGGGGCCATCATCACCGGCTCGGCTGCCATGGTCACCGAACGACTGCCCTGGAGCGAAGGGACGGCCGGCTGGATTCGCAATGCAATGGATGCCGGGCTGCCGCTGTTCGGCGTCTGCTACGGTCATCAGCTGATGGCACATGCGCTGGGCGGACGGGTCGACTACCTGCCGGGTGGGCGCGAAATCGGCACCCAGGCGATTGAACTGTCACCCGACCACGAGGGCGATCCGCTGACACGTGTTCTGCGTGGCAGTTTCCGCGCGCACACCACGCACGAGCAAAGCGTGCTGGAGCCACCTCCTGGTGCGACGATCCTCGCCCGCTCCGCACGCGATCCGCACCAGTTGCTGCGTTACGGTCCGAACGCGATCAGCGCGCAATTCCACCCCGAGTTCAACGCCGAAGTGATGCGCGCCTACATCCGGCGCAAGCGTGCCGATCTTCGTCGCGAAGGCGCTGATCCCGAGCAGATCTTCAGAAACGTGGGTGCGACACCAGTGGCGCGCCGCTTGTTGCGCCAGTTCGCCCGCCTGCACGAATGGAACACGATTTCCTGACGGTGCTTGGTCAGCCGCGCAATCGACGGGCGATCGCATCGCGGGAGAAGAGCGCGAACACGACGCCGAACACGAAGCCACCGATATGCGCCCACCAGACGTAGGCGCCATAACTCGGCCCGGCGTAACTGAAGAGCAATTGCAGCAACACCCACATGCCGATCAGCAGAAACGCCGGCACACGCACGAACTCCAGATACAGCCCCAACGGCAGGACCAAGCCCAGCTTGGCACGCGGGAACAGCGCCACATAGGTACCGACGACCGCCGACACCGCGCCGCTGCAGCCAATGATCGGCAGGCGCACGCCCGCCAGTGACAACGCGCCGATCAGGTTGGCCACGATGCCACCGATCACAAACAAAAGCAGAAACCGCAATGAGCCCAGGGCACGCTCGCCCGGCAATCCGAAGATCACCAGGAACAACAGGTTGCCCAGCAGATGCAGCCAGGTAACGTGAATGAACAGCGCCGTGAACAGTCGCAGCAGGGCGGGGTCGGTCAGTTGCGGCAATATGCCGTCGCGCGAGTTGAAAATGTTCGCCGGCACCGTCCCCCAGTGCAGCAACAACGCAACACGCTGCGAGGACGGCATCATTGCCAGCCCCACGAAACACACCACGCAAACGCTGACAATCAGCAAGGTTGCCCAGTGCCAGTGCGGTCGGCGACGCGTTTCGACGTGGACGAACAATGGCTGGCTCCTCGGACGCCCGCGGAAAACTGCGATGGCTGCCCATCATAGGGGATCGAGGCGAGCCAACCTTGACGGAGTCGAACGTTCGATCAGACCCGGGCGTTGAGCGTGCGGCAAAGCATGCACAGCGCTGGCAAGGTCACATAAAGAAGCACTCCCACCGCAGCGAGGGTGTTTCAGGATAAAGCCCCTGACGGTGACCTGTTGCAGTCTGCGATCTGCGATCGCAACTGCACACAAAGAAAAACCCCCACCGTTTCCGGTGAGGGTATTTCAGGATAAAGCCCCTGGCGGTGACCT
>DASRUB010000407.1:0-6097 GCA_035655635.1 Rhodanobacter sp.
CGGCTGCAGGCGCAGACGGAAATCGCTGCCGGGGCAGTTCGGCAGCGTGTTGCCGGGCAGGCTGAGCAAGGCGGCGCGATCCAGCACGCGTTCGCGCGGCGCGGCTAGCTGGCTGCCGTCGGCGGCGAAGCTGGCGGCGCGCACGGTGACTGGCAGGGTCACGTTGAACGGCGCGTCGTAGCGCGGCGAATCAGGCGTGGGTGTGCTGCCGTCCAGTGTGTAGTGGATCGCCCTCGCGCCGGTCTGGTCCGTCAGCGTCACCGTGGCCTTGCCGGTGGCCAACGCCAAGTTGCGGTCGGTGGCGATGTCCACCGCGAAGGCGCTGTCGGCCACGTTGACGTGCTGCGCGCGGTAGCGCTCGAACTGCGCCGGCAGACGGGCCAGGAAGCTCGGCCAGTTGTTGGTGGTGGCCGGCGACCAGGCCACTTCGCTGAGCGCGTCCAGCCGCGGAAAGGCGGCGTGTTCCACGTGGGCAAAGGTGGGCATGTGTTCGGTCCAGAGATTGGCCTGCACGCCCAGCACGTGCTTGGCCTGCCGCGCGTTCAGCACGCCGGGCACGACCTGGAAATCGTACACGTCCTTCAGCGATTCCACACCGAGGCGGCCGGCGTATTCGCCGGCGAGATCGCCTTGCACGTGGTCGAAGTAGAGGTTCGGCGAGGGCGACATCACCACGTCGTGACCGAGCAGCGCAGCCTTGATCGCGCCGTCGATGCCGCGCCAGGACATCACGGTGGCGTCGGCGGGCAGGTGGTCGCCGTCGAGGATCTCGTCCCAGCCGATCAGCTTGCGGCCGTGCTGGTCGAGGTACTGACCGATGCGGCCGATGAACCAGCCCTGCAGCGCATCTTCGCTTTTCAGGCCCAGCGCATGCATCTTCGCCTGCACCGCGGGCGACGCCTGCCACTGGTCCTTGATCGCCTCGTCGCCGCCGACGTGGATGTAGGTCGACGGGAACAGCGCCATCACCTCATCGAGCACGTGGTCGATGAAGTCGAAGGTGGCGTCGTCGACGTTGTACAGGTACGGATTGACGCCCCAATCGACCGACACCGGCGGGCGCTGGCCGGTGACGCCGAACTGCGGATAGGCGGCGACGGCGGCCTGCGCATGACCGGGCATGTCCAGCTCCGGCACGATGGTGATGAAACGCGCGGCAGCGTACGCGACCACCTCGCGGATCTGCGCCTGCGTGTAGAAGCCGCCGTAGCGCGGCGGCTCGCCGTCGTGCCCGGCATCGGGCGGGGTGCGCCACGCGCCGATGCGGGTCAGCTCGGGGTAGCGCTTGATCTGGATGCGCCAGCCCTGGTCGTCGGTGAGGTGCCAGTGGAAGGTATTGAGCTTGTGCTGCGCCATCTGGTCCAGCAGCGTCTCGATGTCGGCCACGCTCTGGAAATGCCGCACGGAATCCAGCATCACGCCGCGCCAGCCGAAGCGCGGCTGGTCGCGGATGTGCAGTTCCGGCAGCTGCGCGGCGCCATGCTTCGCGTCGGGCGTAAGCAATTGCCACAGCGTGATCGCACCGTAGAAAAGCCCGGCATCGTTGCGCGCGGTGACGTGGATGCCTGCAGGCGTGACGTCCAGGGCATAGCCTTCTGCGTTCGCCACCGGCGCGTCGTCCTCGCGCGACAGCACGATGGCGCCGCGCGGCGCCGCACCGGCTTCCACTTTCACCTTCAGATGCAGCCCGCGCGTGCGGGCCAGCAGATCGGCGAGATACTGCGCGGTCCGCCGCGTGGCGGCATCGTGCGCGGGCACCACGATCGACGTGCCGTCATCGACCGGCAAGCCGCCGCTGGCGACCTCGATGTGTGCCGGCATCGGCAGCAACGGCGGCACGGCCGCATGGGCTGCCCCCATCAAGGCCACGAGGCTGAAGGCGAAACCGGCGATTTTCATGAAGTCTCCCGCGTTGGAAAGCGTGGGTTGGAAAGGGTGTTGGAATCAAGGAGTGGTTCGATCGCACGCCGCCACGGTGGCCCGGGCATGGCACGCTCAAAGATGGTTACGCGCGCCCTGCTTCAACTGCTCGACACATTCGGGGGTCAACGGCCCGAGCACGCCGCGGCGTTGCTCGGGGATGTGCGCGAGGGTTTCCTCGTCGCCGAACACGTAGTGATCCAGCAGGCCGCGCCAGTGGGCCCGTTCCGCCGGCGGCAGCGCCCGGAACGCAAGCAGGCAGTGGTACAGCGCGGCCTTGGCGTGGCCGGTGTGGCAGCCGTCGACATCCACCGGACTCCACCAGTAGTTCACCAGTGCGTTGAGATCCTCCAGCGACTCCACGTTGTGCCACCACAGTGGCGGTATGTAGAGCGCGTCGCCCGGATGCAACTCGGCCGCTTGCGCCACCGCGAGCGCCTGCTGCAGGCGCGGGAAACGTGGATCGTGCGGCCGGTCCAGCCGGGCCATGCTGATCGCGGCGCCGGTCGGCGCGTAGTCCAGGGGACCGATGTAGAGGTTCGGCAACTGCTCCGGCGGGAACAACGTGAAGCGGCGCGTACCGCATACCACGCAGGCGATGTTGTGCATGGAATCGAAATGCGTGGGCGTGGTGACCCGGTTGCCGATCCAGATGCGCGGCTCCACACCGGGCAGCAACGGCAGCACGTGTTCCGCCAGGAACCCCGGCAGGCATTCGCAAATGCGCGCGCTCTGGATCACCATGCCGGGCGCGTCGTCGCGCCGACTGTATTTGGCCAGCCGCTGCAGGCCAAGCGTTACCGGCACCTTGAAATGCTGGTAGCTGAAACCGTCCAGCTCGGACGCGTAGCCGACGATGCCATCGGCCTCCGACGCCACCATCAAGGTACTGACGTCGGTGCCGTTGTCCAGTTCCGCCAGGCGCTGTGCGAACGCCGTGTCCGATTCCAGGCCGAGCTTCACGATCGGCCAGTCGCGCACCAGGCCGCGGATCACCAACGGCCGATCATGCCCGACCACGTCATCCAGACTGAATGGCCGGCCGTCGACGGGGCGGTACTCCTCGATCGAGGCAGGCGCGGGTGTCGCGCCGGCAGCTTCGCTCATGATTTTTCCTCCGCCTGTGTCCGCGCTCGCGCAGCGATGACTGCCGTCTTCACCGCGCCGCCCACATTCATGCTGCGCCAATCTGCTTCCACCGGACAACTATCGTGACAGAGCCAGCCTGCGGGCATTCAAGCAAAAACTGCGATGGCGGCCGGGCCGACATCGCAGCGGGTAAAGAACGTGCGGATTTCCCCGCGCTCCTTCCGGCACCTTTCGCCGGAAAAAAACGGACCTGGCAAGGGTGCCAGGTCCTTGGGGGAGAGCACGGCTCAGAACTTGTGAAAGTCGACGGACTGGCGTGGAGCCCAGTCTTTCCTTCCCCTGCGAAGCGGGGGAAGGTGCCGACGGCGGATGGGGGTGCTCTTGATCCTGCTTTTGCACGGCGAAAGCGCCCCCTTCCGCCCTTCGGGCACCTTCCCCCGCTGCGCGGGGGAAGCAAGAGCGATATTTCACAGCTTCTCAGAGCTTGAAGTTCACGTTGAAGTAGTACTGGCGACCGTTCGTGTAGAACGCTTCCGGCACGTCGCCAAAAGCCAGGCCCGCCTGCGAACCCTTGACGTAGTAGCGCAGGGTCGGATTGTTGAGGTTCATCGCGTCGAACGAGAAGCTCACATGGTCGTTGAGCTTGTAGCCGGCCGAGAACGACAGGTAGCCCTGACCCGCCTGGTAGTAAGGCAGCAGCGGCATGGTGTTGCCCAGCGAGCCGCCCTGGACTGCCATCATGCCGTCGTAGAACGACGAGCGGTAGGTATAGTTGATCCGGGCGTTCCAGCGACTGTCCTCGTAGTACGCGGACAGGTTGGCCGTATTCCTGGAGGTGCCGAACAGCGGACGATTGCCTGCCACGTTGCTTCCCGGTGTTCCGTCCGGGTTGTACAGGAAGGTCCCGCCGGTCGAATGGCCATTGGCGTACGTGTAGTTGGCGCTGGCACCGAAGTGGTCGCCGATCGGCTGGATGTAGTTCAGCTCCACACCCTTGAGGTTGCCGTTGACGTTGACCGGGATGCTGACCAGGTAGTTGCTGTAGATCGGTGTGTGCGACGGATTCGTCCCACCACCACCATAGGTCAGGTAATTGTTGAGATACGTGCCGTTGACCGTGCCGTAGTCGTAGTAGTTGCTCATGTCCATCTCGTACACGCTGGCCGAAAGCAGGCCGCGTTCCGAGAAATACCACTCCAGCGACGCATCGAAGTTGGTCGAGATGAGCGGCTTCAGGTTGGGGTTGGGACCCGAGCCGGAACCGGTGCCGGTGGCGCTCTGCGGATCGCTCAGGCTGAGGAAACCGGCCAGCTGACCGTAGTCCTGCCGGGTCAGCGTTTGCGAGGCGGCAAAACGTGCCAGCAGGCTGCCGTCCTCATTCAGGTTGACCTTGAAATTGAAGCTCGGCAACAGCTTGCCGTAGTGATGCTTGCTGTAGTTCCAGTACCAGCCATTGGGATAGAAGGCCGAAGCCGGGGAACCGTTTTGGTAGTCGGTTCCCTGGATGGTCGGACTGGTGTAACCGATGTTCTCGCTGGTGGCGACATAGCGCACGCCGAAATTGCCACCCCAGCTGGAGCCGGCGAAATTGAGCTGCATGTATGCCGCGCTGTTGTTCTCCGACATCGAGTAAATATCGTTCGGATAGAAGCGCGAGCTTCCGGGATCGTTGTTCACCACCCGGTTCGCATACTTCGCGTTCAGTGCCGCCAGCTGGCTGGGCGTCCAGTACCAGATGCCGGAAGGCATCGAGCCCACGCCAAGATCGCTGCCAAAGCTGCCGGGATAGTTGCCGCCAACAGGGGGCGGGTTGGGAAACCCTGAATTTGCAGCACCCATCGGAACACCCGGATTGATACCGGAGCCCCAGTTGATGCCTTGTGCGATCGCCGTCGGGCTGTCATGCGTATGCCTCGCGTAGCGCACGCCGAATTGCAGCGAGGACAGCGCGCCGTCATCGAAGTCGAATTCGCCGTCGGCCTTGAACCAGTTCTCCTTGTCGACCACTTTGATGGCCTGATCGCCGAAGATCCAGTCAAGGCCGACCGTGGCCGGGTCGTAGGCGCTGTTGTTGCCACCGAGGGCCCAGTTGAGCGGTGTGCCCAGGCCATTCATCCCGTAGCTGGCAGCCTGGCCATAACCCGTATCCATCTCCATCACGTCCTGGGTCGGCGTGCTGCCGGTGCCCTTGGTGGTCCCTGCCTGGAATTTGAAGCCGAGGTTGCTGGTCGCCTGCCAGTCCGCGTCGAGCGTGAAGTAGCGGCTGGATTCGGCTTCACCCGGGCGCGAGATCATGTCGTAGATGCCCTGCGACACGCCGGGCTCCGCCGCCATCGCGGCACTGGTGAGGACATTGCCCTGCAGGGTGTAGCTGGTCAGCGTGTCGCCCGGCAAGCGGTCGCGCGCGCGCAGCATGTAGTTGCGGTTGTAGTCGGTGGCATCCATCTTCGAATAGAAGCCATCGAGGTTGAACGTCAGGTTGTCAAGCGGCTTCCACTCCAGATCGATCGAGCCGCCCTTGCGCTTGCGCGTCTGCGTGAACAGCGCGGCGCCCGGCAGGTTGGGATAGAACACGCCGGTACTCGCGCTGCCGGGCGTGGCGGGGCCGAGGCCCAACTGGGTGGCCACGGCCGAACCCGTCGGTATATATGAATAGCCGAGCATCTCCTGGCCATTGCGCTGCAGGTTGCGTTCTTCATAAAAGGCCTGCGCCAGCACGCCGAACGTATTGCTATCGTTTTTCCAGTTGACCAACCCATTGAACTGCGGCTTGGTGCTGCCCGGAAGGTCGGCGTACGCACCACCCACGCTGGCCTCGGCGGAGAACGGCTTGCCGAACTCCAGCGGCTTGCGCGTGATGATGTCGATCGTGCCGGCGGCGCCGCCCTCGAGCAGGCTGGCCTCGGAGGTCTTGTGCACCACCACCTGGCTGACGACTTCCGACGGGAGCAAGGCGTAGCTGACGCTGCGACTGCCGCCACCGCCAAGGATGAACCAGTCACCCGAGGCGATGCCGTGACCATCGACCGTGGTCAGGGTCAGCGATGGCGCGCTGCCGCGAATGCTGGCGCGATCGGCCTCGTCGAAG
>DASRUB010000408.1:0-12632 GCA_035655635.1 Rhodanobacter sp.
GAACATGCGGTACGGCTCGATGGTGCCGTTGCTGGTGAGGTCGTCGATCAGCACGCCGATGTACGCCTCGTCGCGACGCGGATACCACGGCGCTTTGCCCCGCACGGCGAGCGCGGCGTTGAGACCGGCGATCAGCCCCTGCGCCGCGGCCTCCTCGTAGCCGGTGGTGCCATTGATCTGGCCGGCGAAATACAGGCCACCGATGGCCTTGGTTTCCAGCCAGGGATTGAGCCCGCGTGGATCGAAATAGTCATATTCGATGGCGTAGCCCGGGCGCGTGATATGGGCGCGCTCGAAGCCGGGGATCGATTGCACCAGCGCAAGCTGTACGTCGTAGGGCAGCGAGGTGGAGATGCCGTTGGGATAGATTTCGAAGGTATCCAGCCCTTCCGGCTCGATGAAGATCTGGTGTGAGCTCTTCTCGGCAAAGCGCACCACCTTGTCCTCGATCGACGGGCAGTAACGCGGGCCGACGCCTTCGATCTGGCCGCTGTACAGCGGCGAGCGATCCAGCGCACCGCGAATGATCTCGTGGGTGCGCTCGTTGGTGTGGGTGATCCAGCAGCTGACCTGGCGCGGATGCTGGTCGCGCGAGCCGAGGTAGGAGAACACTGGCGTCGGCGTGTCACCCGGCTGCTCCTGCAGGCCGCTGAAGTCGATGCTGCGACGATCGATGCGCGGCGGCGTGCCGGTTTTCAGGCGATCGGCGGCCACCGGCAGTTCGCGCAGCCGCTGCGCCAGCGTGGTCGCCGGTGGATCGCCGGCGCGGCCACCGGCGTACTGGGCCTGGCCGATGTGGATCTTCCCGGCGAGAAAGGTGCCGGCGGTCAACACCACGCTATGGGCGTTGAACGACAGTCCCATCT
Source organism: Rhodanobacter sp. (assembly GCA_035655635.1). Classification (GTDB taxonomy): domain Bacteria; phylum Pseudomonadota; class Gammaproteobacteria; order Xanthomonadales; family Rhodanobacteraceae; genus Rhodanobacter. The sequence continues at coordinate 867 of DASRUB010000408.1, forward strand.
GTGTGACCACGCCGGTGACGCGTCCGTTCTCGATGATCAGGTCGTCCACTGCCTGCTGGAACAGTTCGAGGTTCGGCTGGGTCTCCACGATGTGGCGAATCGCGGACTTGTACAGGGCACGGTCGGCCTGGCAGCGGGTCGCGCGCACGGCCGGGCCTTTCGAGGCGTTGAGCGTGCGCCACTGGATGCCGGCGCGGTCCGCCGCGTGCGCCATCGCGCCGCCCAGCGCATCGATCTCCTTGACCAGATGTCCCTTGCCGATACCGCCGATAGCCGGGTTGCAGCTCATCTGGCCGATCGTTTCGATGTTGTGGCTCAGCAGCAGGGTGCGCGCACCCGCACGCGCCGCGGCGAGCGCGGCCTCGGTGCCGGCGTGGCCGCCGCCGATCACGATGACGTCGTAATGGGTCGGGTGACGCATGGGGTTGCCCCGAGCAAGCAAAAAGTGACGAAACAGGGCGCTATGGTAACGCCACCAGCAGATTTCCAACCCTCCACAGTTTTTGGCATGGAAGATGCTTTATCCACGTTGCACTTTCACGGGCAGAGGCTTCGCGAGGAACGCGTGCTGAGGTCGAGCGGACAGGGGCTCGGTTGCGTACCGTGAGAGGAAGCAAGGCGGCACCCCTCGGGGTGCCGTCGTCTTTTGTGGGCCGTGCTTCTTTTGCAGGTTGCCAGGCCGCAATCCCTGAAAAGACAAAGCCCCGCGCCGTGGTGGACGCGGGGCTTCGTGCTGATAGATCTGGCGCCAGGCGGTCTCAGGAACAGGGGGAATCCAGGATGACCGTATTGCCGGGCGCCAGAAACTGTGGATGGCTGGTTCTGCCGCGGTGATCTGCAGCGGGACTTGGACGCCATTCTCTCCGCCTGCGCGTGAACAAAAGGTAACTGAAAAGGAATTTTGTGCCGGGCCACGGCAACAGCTGACGTGGGGCGTCAGCGTCGGCGGACCCCGCGACGGGTTGTGATCTGGATCACACATTGGCACGGGCGATGCATTGTGCCCCAGCACCAACCCATCCAGCACCAACTTGGTCACCGAGGAACTTGCCATGGACATGAGCTTCGACTTTCATCCGGTCTACCCGCACCACGACCTGCTGGTCGAAATCGGCGAAGTGGAGATGGCGATGGATCACCTCAACGAGTACGAACCCGCTGATCGCGATTCGCTGCAACCTGACCTGGAGTCGCGCATGGACAGCCTGCTCGAAGCGCTCGACCATCTGGCCATCTGAATGAAACATCCCGCGCCTTCGCGTGGCGCCGCCAAGCGCACCTGGGCGAGAAAAGATTCGTGCTCGTGCTGAACGCGCCAGCCCGTGTGCAACAGCTCAGTGGTTCAGCACGTTGCCGATGATTTCGGCCAGATTGCGCGACAAGCCGGCCTGTCCGGCCAGTTCCATGATTGCCGCTTGCGCCTGGGTGCGACGTGTCGGCTCCAGCCGTTGCCAGCCGTTGAACGCGGTGGCCAGTCGCGCCGCCACCTGGGGGTTGAGCGCATCCAGCGCCGCCAGACGTTCGGTCAGGAAGCGGTAACCGGCACCGTCGAGACGATGGAATCCGCTCGGATTCCCGCGCACGAATGCTCCCAGCAGTGACTGCACCCGGTTCGGGTTGTGCAGCGTGAACGCGGGATCCTTCTCCAGCCGCATCACGCGAGGCAACGCCGCCTTGCCGGGGTTCTGCGCCTGCACGGCAAACCATTTGTCCAGGGCCAGCGCATTGCCGGCGTAGCGCTGGCGATAGTCCTGCAGCGCGGCATCGCCCTCGGCGGATTGTCCGCGCACCAGCACGGCCAGCGCCGCGAGTCGATCGGTCATGCCAGGTGCCTCGCGGTATTGGGCGGCGGCCAGTGGGCACGCCAGCGCGGCGTCGCCCAGCTCCAGCAATTCCAGTACCCGGCGCTGCAGCCGGCGTCGTGCCTGGCTCGGTGCGTCCAGTTCGATCGTGGCCTGCGTGGCCAGCGTGCGATAGCGTTGCTGCAGCGACTCGGTACCGAGTCGCTCGGCGAGCTGCCGCTGCAGCGCGCGGCGCAGCTGGTGGATGCGCTCGGGGTCGACCCCGCTTTCGCGTTCGGCCAGTTCGATCTCGCCGGGCGGGGTGAGCAGGTCGGCCAGCAGCGCGTCCTCCATGTTGGCGTCGTTGAACAGGTTGGCCAGCGCGTCACACCACGCGTGCAGCGCCTTGACGTCGGCGCCGTCGCGCAGGTTTTCGTAGGCGCGAATGGCCAGCAACTGGCCGGCTTCCCAGCGATTGAAACCGTCGGGATCATGCGCCAGCAGCAGGCCCAGCTCGGCCGGCGTGTAGTCGCACTCCAGGATCACTGGGGCGGAGAAGCCGCGCAACAGCGACGGTACCGGCGCCTCGGCGATGTCGCCGAAGACCAGGCTTTGTTCGGCCTGGTCCAGCACCACCACCCGTTCGCGCACTTCGCCATCGGAGGTGCCGTTCACTTCGTCGTCGGACGTGCCGTCCAGGCGCAACGGCAGCATCTCGCCGTGGCGGGAGAACAGCGCGAGCTTGATCGGGATCGGCAGCGTCGGATGCGCGGTCATGCCGGTGCCGCCGGGGGCCTGCTGGGTCAGGGTCAGCGTGTATTCCCGCCGCGTGGCATCGTAAAGGCCCTGCGCGCGCACGCGCGGCGTGCCGGGTTGGCTGTACCAGGCCAGGTAAGGCATCAGGTCGGTGTCGTTGGCCTCGCCCAGCGCACCCAGGAAATCTTCCAGCGTGGCGGCGCGGCCATCGTTGTGCTCGAAGTAGCGATCCATGCCACGACGAAAGCCGTCCGGGCCGAGCCGGCCGGCGAGCATGCGCACCAGCTCGGCGCCCTTCTCGTAGACCGTCGCGGTGTAGAAATTGTTGATCTCGCTGTATTGCGCCGGTCGCACCGGATGCGCCAGCGGACCGGCGTCCTCGGGGAATTGGGCCCGGCGCAGCAGCGACACATCCTCGATGCGCTTGAGCGAGGCGGAGTTCATGTCCGCCGAAAAGCTCTGCTCGCGAAATACCGTGAGCCCTTCCTTCAGCGACAGCTGGAACCAGTCGCGGCAGGTGACCCGGTTGCCGCTCCAGTTGTGGAAGTACTCGTGCGCCACCACGGCCTCGACATGGCGGTATTCGTCGTCGGTGCTGGAATCGGGATCGGCGAGCAGGTATTTCGCGTTGAAGACGTTGAGGCCCTTGTTCTCCATCGCGCCCATGTTGAAATCGTGGGTGGCGACGACGTGGAACACGTCCAGGTCGTAGTTGCGACCGTAGACCTGCTCGTCCCAGCGCATTGCGCGCACCAGCGCATCCAGCGCGTAGTGGCAGCGATCGATCACGTCCGCTTCGGCCCAGATCTTCAGCTGTACGGCGCGGCCCTCGGCGGTGACGTAGTCGCGCTCGATCCGCTGCAGATGTCCGGCGACCAGGGCGAACAGGTAGCTCGGCTTTGGATGCGGGTCGACGAAGCGGGCCCAGTGCCGGCCGCCTTCCAGTTCACCGGCGCCGTCCGGATTGCCGCCTGCGAGCAGCACCGGGAAGCGCTCGCGTTCCGCGCGCAGGGTGACCGTGTAGCGCGACAGCACGTCGGGCCGGTCCGGGAAGAAGGTGATATGGCGGAAGCCCTCGGCCTCGCACTGCGTGAGCAGGAAGCCGGTCTCGCGTGGACCGGAAAGGTACAAACCTTCGAGCGTGGTGTTGGCGGCCGGGCGCACGCGTACCCGGGTTTCCAGCACGCTGCGCTCGCGCACGCCGTCGACTTCCAGCACACGGCCGTCGTATCGGTAGGCGCTGGCGGGCAGGTGCTGGCCATCGAGCACGATCGTCAGCAGTTGCAGGTTCTCGCCATCCAGTCGCAGCGGCAGCTCCTGCGCTGGATCACGGTGCAGCTGCAGGCGGGTGAAAATCTCGCTGGCGTCGATGCCGAGGTCGACCTCCAGCTCGATCGTTTCGACGCGCCAGGCGGGCGGGCGGTAGTCGCGCAGCCGGATCAGCGCGGGGCTTTGTTCGGAAACTTCAGGCATGGGCATGACTTGGATTGGAAACAGAAAAGGCTAACATGAGGCTCTTTAACGGTGGGAGAACCCGGTGGCTGGATCAGGCATCACGCGATACGGCGTGGAGCGCGCGAGCCTCGGCAACCAGGCGATCGTGGTGCTGCACGATCGGCATGACGGTCGCCGGGTACGGATCGCCCTGCACGGAGCCGCGCTGCTTGGGTTCGAGGTGCCGTTCGCGGGTGGCCTGCACGATCTGGCCGATGGTTATCGCGATGCGGACGAGGTGCGTGATCGCCCCGGTTCGCGTTTCGCCATCATGGTCCCATTCGCCGGCCGCATCGCCGATGCGCGTTACCGTTTCGACGGCGCCGCACAGGATCTGGACCCCGGCGTCGTGGGCAGCGAGCGCGCCAGCCGGCACGGTTTCGTGCGCGACGCGGACTTCGCGGTCGATGAGCTGGGTGCTGATGACCGCCGTGCCAGGGTCGTGCTGACCACGAACGCGATCCGGCCCCTTCCAGGCTATCCGCACGCGATCGATCTCGGCGTGAGCTTCACGCTCGAACACGACGGCATCAACCTGGAAGCGCGGATGCGCAACGTGGGCGACGCCCCCGCGCCGTGCTTCTTCGGCTGGCACGCGTACTTCCGGATGCCCGGTGATGGCCTGGTTGATGACTGGGAATTGCAGATACCCGCACAGACCCTGATCCGCACTGGCGCGGACCTCATCGCGCTTTCCGGCGATGCCGCGTATGTGTCGCTGGACGACGCGCCTGCGCTGGATTTTCGCGAGCCGCGTCGCGTCGACGACCGCATTCTTGACCAGGGCTACAGCCATCTGGAGGTCGACGCCGATGGCCGCATCCGCACGCGGCTGCGCGACCCGGCCAGCGGCATGACGATGGCGGTGTGGCAGGAGCGCGGCGTGATGCACGCTTTCACTGCCGACACGCTTGCCCGTGATGCGCGCCGCGCGATCGCGCTGGAGCCGATGGAATGCATGGCCGATGCGTTCAACCGTCCAGAGTGCGCCGAGGCGATCCGCCTGGAGCCGGGCTCTGAACGAACATTCCGCTGTGGCGTGGAGGTCGGCGGCGCATGAACAAACCAACCGACAGCTTGCCCGATATCGAACAGATCCGCTCCGCCGCCGCGCGCATTGCGCCGCATGCGTGGATTACCCCGGTCATGCGCAGCGCCGCACTGGATGCGTTGAGCGGTGCCGAACTCCATTTCAAGTGCGAGCATCTGCAGCGCGGTGGTGCGTTCAAGTTCCGCGGGGCCTGCAACGCGGTATGGGCGCTGAGCGATGCGCAGGCCGCGCACGGCGTGGTCACCCATTCCTCCGGCAACCACGGCAATGCGCTGGCGCTGGCGGCGGCCACTCGTGGCATCGCCGCGCATGTGGTGGTTCCCGAAGGCGCGGTGCGCGCCAAGGTCGAGGCGATCGAACGCGCCGGCGCCTTCGTGCATCGTTGCGCACCGACCCAGGCGGCGCGCGAGGCGATGTGCGCCGAGGTGCAGGCCGCGACCGGTGCCGAGCTGGTGCATCCCTATGCCGACACCCGCGTCATGGCAGGCCAGGGCACGGTGGCACTGGAGTTGTTACAGCAGGTGCCCGAACTTGATGCGCTGATCACGCCGGTCGGCGGCGGCGGGCTGGCCAGCGGGGTGGCGATCGCCGCGCATGCGATGCATCCCGGCATCGTCCTGTTCGGCGCCGAGCCGCAAGGTGCCGCCGACGCCGCGCAATCGCTGGCGCGTGGCGAGCGCGTCACGAACATCGTGCCGGATACCTTGTGCGATGGCCTGCGTGCGCTGATCGGCGTCTCCAACCTCGAGGCCTTGCGCCAACACCAGGTGCAGCTGATCACCGTCAGCGATACCGAAGTGATCGCTGCCATGCAGCTGATCTGGACTGAATTGAAGCAGGTGGTCGAAGTCTCCAGCGCCACTGTGCTGGCCGCGATCCTGCAGCAACCCGGGCGTTTCGCCGGTCGCCGCGTTGGCGTGGTGATCACCGGTGGCAACGTCGATCTGCAGGCGCTGCCCTGGTAGGTGGTATCAGGCCGCCGCCGCTTCCGCCGTGGTGTTGTTGGCCGTGGGCGCCGTCGTCGTGCCGCCGGCTGTTGGTGCATGGCTGAACGCATGCAGATCCAGCTGGCTGACCGGGATCGGCCGGTAATCCTCGCCGAACGCCACCTCGCCCGGCTTCCAGCCGGCGGGCCGGCGCACCGCACCCCAGAAGCGCTTCAGTGCCACCCAGTGCAGGCCGATCAGGCCGTAGTTGTTGTCCGCATCGACCATCGGGTCGCCGACGCCGGTCGGTCGTGGCGCCATGCCGTACAGCGCGGTGCCGAAGATCACGTCCCAGACCGATAACACCTGGCCGTAGTTGCAGTGGTGCAGGGTCGGTCGCTCCGGGTCGACCAGCATGTGATGCAACCGGTGGAACTTCGGATCGACGAAGAGGCGCTCGAACACCCGGCCGAAGCCGATCCGCGCATTGGTATGCGAGAAGTTCTGCACCAGCTCGCCGATCAGCATCAGCCAGGCGAACTGGTCCGGATCGACGCCGATCGCCAGGCCCACCGTGGCCAGGATCATCGACTGGATGAAGCCGTCGACCAGACTGCCGCGGTCGTTGGTCCAGCAGCTCATCTGGCGCGTGCTGTGATGCATGCTGTGCAGTGCCCACCACCACGGGATCGCGTGCTGGGTGCGGTGCATCCAGTAGTAGACGAAGTCGTAAACCACGTAGTACACCGCAAACAGCAGGTAGGGATGCTGGTTGAACCAGGGTAGCCAGTGGGTAAGCGCCAGCGGCGAACCGGTGCTCGAGGTGGCGCTGTCGACGCCGCCGAACAGATGGCTGAACGGGGTCAGCACCAGGTAGGTGAACAAGGGAAAGATGCCCAGCAGCATCAGCAAGGTGTAGTTGCGATCGACCAGGGTCAGCTTGCGGTCGTTCCACTTTTCGGCGGGAAACCAGGTTTCCAGCGGACGCAAGATCAGGCCGATGATGCCGACCTGCAGCGCTGCGATCAGCAGTGCCGCGGCGATCTCCTGGGGATCGCCAGCGAGGCCGTTCAGATGCAGCAGGTCGAGCAACGGTACTACGGCATGCGTGCTGAGCCAGCCAACCAGATGTTGCCAGAACGAGGAAAGATCAAACATTACCGCGTGTTCGGATTTGAGCGATAGCTCATCATATCGCCGGCTGGAATCGCGTGACTGAATGCGCGCTCACCCGCGTCGCCGCACCCCGATGCCGCTGACCGCGAGCAGGCCCAGCAATACCAGCACGATGCCGGCCGCCTCCAGCAAGGAAGGCTGCTCATGCAGGATCAGCCACGCCAGCAGTACGCTGAGCACCGGCACGCCCAGGCTCGACACGCTGGCCACCGTCGTGGGCAGCCGCTGAAGCACGATCGACCACAGCCACCACGCCGCCGCCGAGGCCAGCACCGCGCTGTACGCCAGGCCGCCGATGAAGGCGAGGTTCCAGGCGATCGGTCGTTGCGGCACGACCAGCGCAAACAGGCCCAGCGCCACGCCGCCGACCAGCATCTGCCACGCGGTGAGGTTGAGCACACTGGGGTTGTGCTGGCGGAACATGCGCTTGCTCAACACGGTACCGGCCGCCCACGCCAGTCCGCCGATGATCGCCAGCGTGGTGCTCGGTGCGCTGCCCATCGCATGCCATGGCTCGATGATGCACAGCAGGCCGGCCGCGGCCAGCGCCAATCCCAGCCAGTGACGCGCGGTTGGGGTATCCCCAAGTACCAGCCACGCCAGCAGCACGGCCCAGAACGGCATCGTGTAGGCGAGCAGGGCGACATGGCCGACGCCACCATCGAGCAGGGCCCACTGCTCCAGTCCCTGGAACGCGGCGGTCTGGCACAGGCCGATCACGATGGTCGCCAGTAACGGCGGCGGACGCAGCGATTGCCGCAACAAGAGCAACACCGCGAACAGCACGGCCGCGCCAATCAGGTAGCGCAGCGCGGCGAAGTCGAACGGCCCGGCGTAGGCCAGCACCTGCTTCATCACGACCCAGCTGTAGGCCCAAAGCGCGATGGTGGCGAACATCGCCAGCACGGCGCCGCGCTGGGGTGACCAAGAAGACGACATCGGGAATGGGCCAAGGGGGAGGCGACAAGTGTAGCGGCGTGGGTTACGGTTTGCGGCAAGCCACCTGCATGATGCCGCCATGAACAAAAGCGTTGCGCCCATCCGCTGCCACTGGGCTTCGGGCAACGATGCCTTGATGTGTGCCTACCACGACACCGAGTGGGGCGTGCCCCTGCACGACGATCGTGCGCTGTTCGAGTTCCTTTGCCTCGAAGGGGCCCAGGCCGGTCTGTCATGGCGCACCGTGCTGGCCAAGCGCGAGCACTATCGCAAGGTGTTCCACGACTTCGAGATCGCCCGCGTCGCCAGCCTGGGCGATCGCGCGCTTGAGAAGCTGCTGCTCGATCCGGGGATCATCCGCAACCGGTTGAAAGTGTTCTCGACCCGTGACAATGCGGTCGCCGCGCTCAGGGTGATCGAGGAGTTCGGCACGCTGGACGCCTTTCTGTGGTCGTTCGTCGACGGCAACCCCGTCGTAAACCGCTGGCGCGAGTCTGCCGAGGTACCCGCCAGCACCGAATTATCCGACCGCATGAGCAAGACGCTGAAGAAGCGCGGCTTCCGCTTCGTCGGCAGCACCATCTGCTACTCACTGATGCAGGCGACCGGGATGATCAATGATCATCTGGTGGGATGCTTCCGGCACAAGCTGCGTGTGGAAAAGCGGCAGCCCTGATGCATGCCTTCAGGATCAGTCTTTGGCTGGTTCCGCATCTTGCACCGGCGCCGCCGGTGGCAGTCCAGCCGATCAAGCTTCCAACGGATCACCGTATCTGGAAGTCCATCATCGAAAGCAGCTGGCGGATGACGGTGAGGACAGCACGGACAACGCCATGGCCATTTGTCCGAATTGCCACCGGGAGCTGCATTACGGGCAGAAGCCGTCGTCGCCTTAATCGTTTTGACGAGGCTCAGTGCGCAGGCGAGCCCATCCGAACCAAAACAGGGGTCATTGATCGAGCACGGCGCGTAGAAAGTCGACCCTGACCCTGATGACCCGTTACATCGAAGCGAAGCCATCAAGGTCGACAAGGCTGTCACTGCGCTGTAAATAACTGCCAGAGCGAAGCCTCGTCGGGGAAACCCGTCGGCTTGAAATGGATGGAACTCTGGAACGCACCCATCGCCTTCTGCACCGCCGGCTCGTAAGAGTCGGCGACCTTGCCGTGATAAAACCCTCGCTGCGATAAACGTTGCTGAATCTGCCGAATCACTTCTACGTACAACATCACTTTCTGTTTGCCGACAACGACCTCGGCTTTGGGCGACGACGCAAGAAGGCGATCCTTCCAGTGGTATTTTATAAGCGAGTTGACGACGGCGAATACCGTGGTTTCAGGTTGCTTCTTGCAATACTCGCTGACCAAGGCCGCATACAATTCGGTGGTCTCGAAGGGTGCAGCGTCATACGTATCGCCCGCGTACTGATTTATCCCGGTGATGTAGCCGTCTATCCAACCGCCGATTACGTCGTAGGCGCGCGAGCGCGCCTCGCGTTCCTGGTTGTAGGTCTGGCAGGACACGAGGCCCGCGCCACGAATGCCGTATTCGCCCTTCTGGTCGGCCGCGGTCGCCCCATGGACCGGCGCGAGCGCAACGATGGAGATGGCTAGCACGCCGACGAGTCTACGCATGAGCAAGTCCTTTGGTGCAGAAGTTGATCCTGGCGTCCCGCGGCTCACGCTTTCGCTCGAAATACACCAGACCAGCCAGCGCGCCCAGGCCCAGCAGGAAGACTGGCACGACAGGCGGTTCCGGGACCGCAGTCGAAGTGTCCGAGTCCGTGTAGATCGTGAAGGGAGCCGCGGCAATCGCGTTGAATCCGCCGAGATCGAACGTGTTGTCCCAGATCGGGATATTCAGCGTTGGCGTCGTGAAAAGCGTGTCGCTCAGCCCGAGCAGCTGGCTGAGGCTTTCCGTTGAATCTAAAAGGGTTAAGTCTCCGACCTTCAACTTGAGCTCGTACTTCAGGAAGTCATACGTTCCAATCAGTCCAAGGTCGAGGTTCGTGTTGTTCGTAAGCGATGCGTCGAGCCAGAACGTAGGCGTAAAAGTTGTTGTCTCGGACAGCGCGAGATCAGGAAGGTCCGCCCATGCACCCTCCCAACCCCATTGCGGCAGGAGGTCGCCAGCGATCATTACTGGCTTGCTGAATGCGAGATCCACCATCAGGGTCGGCGTCAGATCGAAGTCTTGCCCGAGGCTCAATTGCGGCCCGATGTTGATGTCCAAGGGAGAGAACCCCGCTTCGAACTCGAAGGGACCCTTGTTTATGCTGATATCAACGTTGGTGGGAAAACCTGCCAGCGAAGATAAATCGGGCAGATCAAGCGTCGCGGTCAGCAACGGGTCGCTGCCGCTCGAAGAAATACTGTTTCCGCTTAAACTTCCGTTGGTCGCGACGTTGGGCACGTTAGTGCTGACACTCCCGATTTCGCTTCCGTTCCACGTTATCGGGCTGTCCTGGGCGCCCAATGGTGTGTGCGCGACCGAACCACCGTCTGCGCCGTTTGGAATCACGCCCGGCAAGAACTCCAGTTCGTTTGCGGTAAGTGCAAGAATTTTCTGATTGATATTGATTGACGGCAGCGGACTGGCACTGCTGGAACAGAGGCCAGCGAGGCACCCCTGTCCGTAAATGACTCCGGAAAACTGAGCAAGGAGGGTCATGTCTGCCGTTGCGACGGGCGACTGGGTGCTGATGGTCCCTTGATTGAGTGCACTGCTTGTGCCCAGGTTGAAGGATTGCCCCTGCTGCACCGCATGCGGTACCTCCGCCGCCGCGCCGAAGCCGACGTTCGCATTGACGGAGCCACTATCAACCGTGTAACCAAAATTGAGACCAACCACGCCAGCGCCCGAGGCCCCCACCTCTGCCCCTGTGCCCGCGACAAACCCTCCGATGGAGCTTCCCCCGCCGAACCCTGTGCCGACGAATTTCGTCCCGCTTGCGACAAAGGCATTGTCCGCTCCCCACATGCTCTGGTCCTGGGTTGCGAAGTTCAGTGGGCCTGCATCGTAAGCGGTGGCGAACGCAGGCTCAGCCGCTGTCGCGACACCAAACACACAGAGCATCAGAAGCGTGTTGCGGGTCGCAGGCCAGCGTGTAGACGCATGCGCTGCCACAATCTTGGTATTCATGACCGTAGTCTCCTCTTCAAGTAATATTTCAGTCGCTGCCCTATGAAGGGCCTCGGATAATCCAGCGATCGAGCGTGTTTCGGGCTCGGCTGTTTCTCAGCCAGTATTCACGTCATTCCGTGTTGTGCTCCACTAGCGCTGCGGAGCCCATTCCTACGCGCCCGGAGCGCGCTGGGTCCTTTGGCACGAGAGTCATTTGCATCTCTATTGACCGGTCAGCCGGGGTGAATAACGCCGCTCAAGACACGGGCGGACTTCATGCTCTTGCGGACGCCTGCCTTGGCTCTGTCCAGCCCCATTTCACCTCCGTATGGCCCTACGCAATGGCGCTTCTACCCATTGGCATTTCCTCGGTTCCCTTAATCCGCTTGTTGCGCCACCGCTTGTCCCAGGCAAATCCGAAACTCAGTAGCGCCAACCCCAGTCCCAGGCTGCCCAGCGATCCGGGCTCCGGTACGGACATCGTCTGCGGGGTGAAGTAGAACCAGCCTTTGGTCGCAGG
>DASRUB010000409.1:0-29779 GCA_035655635.1 Rhodanobacter sp.
CGCTTGACCGGGTTGAGCGCCGGGAACTCCTGCTCCCAGTAGCGCAGCACGTGGGGTTTCACACCGCACAGCTCGCCCACTTCACCGATCGTGAAGTAGCGCTTGGCCGGAATGGCCGGCAGTTCGGTGTTATTCCCTTGATCCAGCATAGCCTTCGACTCTCACCTTGAGTTTCTGTCCCGGCCGGAAGGTTACCACCCGCCGCGCCGAGATCGGGATCTCCTCGCCGGTCTTGGGGTTGCGTCCCGGTCGCTGGTTCTTCAGGCGCAGATCGAAATTGCCGAAACCGGACAACTTCACCTGCTCGCCGTTCTCCAGCGCGCCGCGAACCACCTCGAAATAGGCATCCACGAACTCCTTGGCCTCACGCTTGTTGAGACCCACGTCGAGGAAAAGCCGCTCGGCCATCTCCGCCTTGGTCAGCGCCATCTCATCCTCGCAGTTTCCCCTGGCATGTTTGCTCCAACGCATTCACTGCTTCACGCACCCAGCGATCCGCGTCTTCGTCTGTAAGGGTGCGTGAAGCGTCCTGCAAAATCAAGCCCATAGCGAGACTTTTTCGGTCCGCTTCGACACCTTTGCCGCTGTAGCGATCGAACAACCGCAACTCCTTGAGCCGCGCACCCAGCGTGGCGCGAACGGTCTGCTCGATCTGTGACCAGCTGACAGCTTCCGGCAGGCCCATGGCGATATCCCGGCGCACGGCGGGAAAGCGGGATATCGGCGCCGCCTGCGGCAGGCGGCGGGTCAACAAGGGTTCCAACGCTACTTCCAGCACATGGACGTCGCTACCCAGGTCCAGCTCCCTGGCCAGTTGCGGGTGCAGGGCGCCAAGATAGCCAACGGTCTTGCCATCGCGCGCCACGCGTGCAGCGCGCCCCGGATGCAGCCACGCGGGCAAGCCATCGGCATGCACTGACCAGCGCTGCGGCTCGCCACCCCAGCCGATCAAGGCGTCGAGATCGCCCTTGAGATCGTGAAAGTCCAAGGCCCGTGCTGGCTCACCCCATTGTTCGGCCCGCGCGTTGCCACACGCTGCAATGGCGACGCTGGGCGTTTCGACTGGTGGGTTGGTTTGTGGAGGAGTCCGGCCATGGATAGCCGATTCTTCGCGGAGGGAACCGCATTGTTGAAACACGCGCGCGAGCTCGAACAGACGAACGCGATCCTGCTGGCGCGCGCGGTTGTGGCGCAAGGCCTCGATCAGTCCGGGCAACAACGATGGCCGCATCACGGCCAGGTCCGCCGACAGCGGATTGGCCAGCGACACCAGGCGCTCACGGAAGCCCCAACGGGCCAGCAAGTCCGCCGCGACGAAGGACAGGTTCACCGCCTCGTAATAGCCGCGCGCCGCCAATTGCTCGCGCAATGCCAGTTCGTTGATGCGCGCTTCCGGCTCGATCGCCAGGGTCAACGCGCCGGCGGGCGTCGCGGTGGGAATCTTGTCGTAGCCGAAGATGCGCGCCACTTCCTCGATCAGGTCTTCCTCGCGCTCGATGTCGAAGCGGCTGCTCGGCGCGGTGACCTGCCAGCCGTCGGCCGTCGTCGCCACCTGCATGCCGAGCGCAGTGAAGATGCGCGCCACTTCGGCATCGGCCACCGCCACGCCGAGCACGCGCTGCAGCCGCGCGCGACGCAAGGCGACCGGCAACGGTTGGGGCAGATCGGCCAGGTTTTCCGCCACCAGCACAGGCCCCGCCTTGCCACCGGCGATCGCCAGCAGCAGTTCGGTGGCGCGCTCCAGCGCGCGACGCGGCAACTGGGGATCGACGCCGCGTTCGAAGCGGTGCGAGGCATCGGTATGCAAACCCAGCTTGCGCGCGCGCCCCATGATCGCGGCCGGCGCGAAGTGTGCCGATTCCAGGAAGATGTTGCGCGTGGCATCGGTGACGCGCGACTCGAAGCCGCCCATCACGCCGGCCACCGCCAGCGCCTTGTGCTCGTCGGCGATCAGCACGAAGCCCTCGTCCAGTTTCGCTTCGTTGCCGTCGAGCAGCTTCAGCGTTTCGCCGGCGCGCGCGTGGCGCACCACGATGTCGCCTTCGAGCGTGTCGTTGTCGAACGCGTGCAGCGGCTGGCCCAGTTCCAGCATCACGTAGTTGGTGACATCGACCACCGCGCTGATCGGACGCAGGCCCGCGCGGCGCAGGCGCTCGGCCAGCCACAACGGAGTGCGCGCGGCCGGGTCGATGCCTTCGATGATGCGCCCGAGATAACGCGGTGCGTCCTTGCCGGCTTCCAGGCGAATGCCGCGACGGGCTTCGCCAGTCACCGATGCAGCCGCCTGCGCAGGCACTTTCACCGCGCTGCCGAACAGCGCCGCCACGTCATGCGCCAATCCGACCAGGCCGAGACAGTCGGGCCGGTTCGGGGTGAGCTTCAGCTCGAAACTGGCATCAGGCAGGCCAAGGTAGTCGGCCAAGGGCTGGCCGACCGGCGCGTCCAGCGGCAGTTCCAGCAGACCAGAGGCATCGGCATCGATACCGAGCTCCTTCGCCGAGCACAGCATGCCGAACGAATCCACGCCGCGCAGCTTGGCCGCCTTGATCGACATGCCACCGGCCAGGCTCGCACCGACCGTGGCCAGCGGCACCTTGATGCCGACCCGCGCATTCGGCGCGCCGCAGACGATCTGCAGCGGCTCGCCCTGGCCAGCGTTCACCTTGCATACCTGCAGCCGATCGGCTTCCGGGTGTTTTTCGGCGGCCACAATTTCAGCCACCACCACGCCAGCCAGCTCGTCGCCCAGCGGCGTGAGTTCTTCCACTTCCAGCCCGGCCATGGTCAGCGCATGGGCCAGCTGGGCACGATCGGCCTTGATCTCGACCAGTTCACGCAGCCAGTTTTCGGAGAATTTCATTTTGAAGTCCGGGATTCGGGATTCGGAATTCGGGATTCGGAAAAGCTGAAGTTCGAGGCCCTTGCGAATCCCGAATCTCCAATCCCGAATCTCGGCCGTCAGGCAAACTGCCTGAGAAACCGCAGATCGTTCTCGAAGAACGCGCGCAGGTCGGAAACGCCGTAGCGCAGCATCGCGAAGCGCTCCACGCCCAAACCAAAGGCGAAGCCGGTGTAGCGCTCCGGGTCGATGCCGCAATTTTTCAGCACGTTCGGATGAACCATGCCGCAGCCGAGCACTTCGAGCCAGCGCGTCGAACCGTCTTCGGCATCCCAGCGGATGTCGACTTCGGCCGAAGGCTCGGTGAACGGGAAATAGCTGGGCCGGAAACGCATCTCGAAATCGCGTTCGAAGAAAGCGCGGATGAACTCGGCCAGGGTGCCCTTGAGGTCGGCGAAGCTGGAGGTCTCGTCGACCAGCAGGCCCTCGATCTGGTGGAACATCGGCGAATGGGTCTGGTCCGAATCGCTGCGGTAGACCTTGCCCGGCGCAATGATTCGGATCGGCGGCTGGCGACCGGCCATCGCGCGGATCTGCACCGGCGACGTATGCGTGCGCAGCAGGCGGCCGTCGCCAAAGTAAAAGGTATCGTGCATGGCGCGCGCCGGATGGTGCGGCGGGAAATTCAGCGCCTCGAAGTTGTGCCAGTCGTCCTCGATCTCGGGACCGTCGACGCGCTGGTAACCGAGCCGCGCGAAGATCGACGCGATACGCTCCAGCGCGCGGGTGATCGGATGGATGCCGCCGCGCTCGCCATCGCGACCGGGCAGGCTGATGTCGAGCTTCTCGGAAGCCAGACGGCGCTCGAGTTCTGCTTGTTCCAGCCGCTGCTTGCGCGCGGCCAGCGCATCGGCGAGCCGTTCCTTGATCTCGTTCACCTCGGCACCGCGTGCCTTGCGCTCGTCCGGCGCGAGCGTGCCCAGCGACTTCAGTGCGGCGGTCACAATGCCGCTCTTGCCCAGCAGGCCGACCCGCAGCGCGTCGAGCGCCTCCAGCGCGTCGGCCTTGTCGATTTCGGCCAGCGCCTGGGCGGCGCGACTGTCCAGATCATCCATAAGGTGAGCTTCTCGCTACGTCCCCTCTCCCCCTTCGGGGAGAGGGTGGGGTGAGGGACCACTCTCGCGTTGTTGCCTGACCGAAGCACGCTTCGATTGAAGTCTGGGCAAGCCCCGTACCCTCACCTCAATCCTCTCCCGGAGGGAGAGGAGGCAATCGCAAAAAGCCTTATATCCAAATAAAAGCGGGGAGAAGGCGTTGGCCTTCTCCCCGCTTGCTTTACATCATATCGTGCTGACGCGTGCGCGTCCGACGATCAAGCGGCCAGACTGGCCTTCGCTTTCTCGGCGATCACTTCAAACGCCTTGATGTCATGCACGGCGATATCCGCGAGGACCTTGCGGTCCACCGTGATACCGGCCTTGCTCAGGCCATTGATCAGGCGGCTGTAGGACAGACCGAACATGCGTGCAGCGGCGTTGATGCGCACGATCCACAACGCGCGGAACTGGCGCTTGCGCTGCTTGCGGCCGATATAGGCGTACTGGCCGGCCTTGATGACGGCCTGGTTGGCAACGCGGAAGACCTTGCGGCGGGCATTGTAGTAGCCCTTGGCGCGGCCGATGATTTTCTTGTGACGGGCACGGGCGGTAACG
This sequence comes from Rhodanobacter sp., assembly GCA_035655635.1. Lineage (GTDB taxonomy): Bacteria > Pseudomonadota > Gammaproteobacteria > Xanthomonadales > Rhodanobacteraceae > Rhodanobacter. The sequence goes on from DASRUB010000409.1 coordinate 4,552, forward strand.
CCACGCTTTACACGAGCCATGGTTTATCTCCTCGTCTTCAGTACGGCAACATGCGCGCTACACCCGGGGCGTCACACGCCTTCAGGTGGTTCTTGGCACGCAGGCCGCGCTTCAACTTGGTCGACTTCTTGGTCAGGATGTGTGACCGGTAGGCGTGACCGCACTTGATTTTGCCCGACGCGGTCTTGCGAAAACGCTTCGCAGCCGCCCGGTTGGTCTTGATCTTGGGCATGGAATGCTCCTTGAGTGGGAATGATCCCGTTTCTGACTGATCTGGCGGTGATCCAGTGATCACGCTTTCCGTCCTGCCACGATCGGTGCACGACCCTTCCAGCGGGTCGAACCCGTAATCATACGGGTTCAAAAAGTCAAACACCAGTACAACGTGCTGACCTTTGCCTCCTCTCCCCTCGGGAAGGATTGAGGTGAGGGTACGGGGCCTGCCCCCGCTCCAATCCAATAAAAGCGCTTTCCGCCTTCGCCTCCTCTCCCTTTGGGAGAGGATTGAGGTGAGGGTGCGGGGCCTGCCACGAAGCCTGTGAAGGAGGGAGGCGCTCACAGAATGCGGGAAAAGAGCATCCTCCGCGAGCGGGCTCCTACCCACGCAAACAACGTCGCCAGCAGCCTATTTCTTCTTCGGACCGATCATCATGACCATCTGGCGGCCTTCAAGTCGCGGATACGACTCGATCTGGCCATTGTCGCCCACGTCTTCCTGGATCTTCCGGGCCAGATTCTGGCCCAAGTCCTGGTGCGACATCTCGCGACCGCGAAAACGGATGGTGACCTTGACCTTGTCGCCCTCTTCCAGGAAACGGAGCATGTTGCGCAGCTTGATCTGGTAGTCGCCCACGTCGGTAACCGGGCGGAACTTCACTTCCTTGATCTCGACCTGCTTCTGCTTCTTCTTGGCGGCCTGGGCCTTCTTCTGGGCCTCGAATTTGTACTTGCCGTAATCCATGATGCGGCAGACCGGCGGATCGCCGTTGGGCTGGATCTCGACCAGATCCATGCCGGCTTCCTGCGCCAGCGCCAGCGCCTCGTCACGAGTCAGGATGCCAAGTTGCTCGGCATCCGCTCCGATGACACGCACCCGCGGCACACGGATTTCCAGGTTGCGACGATTGCCCTTGTTGTCGGTGGTTGCGATACCACGATCCTCCAGAAGAAGTAATGAAAAAGGCCGATCGACGCTCAGCGTCGGGATTCGGCCCCAAGTCGTTCGACGAAATCCGCCAGCGGCATGCTGCCCAGATCCTCACCGGAACGCGTACGCACAGAAACATTGCCTGACTCTTTCTCGCGGTCACCAACCACGAGCAGGTACGGCACTTTCTGCATCGTATGTTCGCGGATTTTATAGCCGACTTTCTCGTTGCGCAAATCCGATTGTACCCGGAAACCTTTGTCGACAAGGGTTTGCGTCACTTCACGGACGTAATCGGCCTGCGCGTCGGTGATGTTGAATACCACCGCCTGTACCGGCGCCAGCCACGCCGGCAGCAGGCCGGCATGATTCTCGATCAGGATGCCGATGAAGCGCTCCATTGAGCCCACGATGGCCCGGTGCAACATCACCGGATGCTGCTTTTGCGAGTGTTCGTCGACATATTCGGCGCCGAGGCGCTCGGGCATCATGAAGTCCACCTGCATCGTGCCCATCTGCCAGGCACGGCCGATCGAATCCTTCAGGTGATACTCGATCTTGGGGGCGTAGAACGCGCCCTCGCCGGGCAATTCTTCCCATTCCACACCGGCCGCGCGCAGCGCCTGACGCAGCATATCCTCGGTCCGGTCCCAGAATTCATCCGAACCGATTCGTTGGTCCGGTCGCAACGCCAGCTTGATCGCCACCTCGGTGAAACCGAAATCGGCGTACACCTGCATGGCTTGTCGATGGAACGCAGTGACCTCCGCCACGACCTGCCCGGGCGTGCAGAAGATATGGCCGTCGTCCTGGGTGAATGCGCGCACGCGCATCAACCCGTGCAGCGCGCCGGATGGCTCGTTGCGCGTACAGGAACCGAATTCGGCAAGCCGTATCGGCAAGTCACGATAGCTGCGCAGGCCCTGGTTGTAGATCAGCACATGGCCCGGGCAATTCATCGGCTTGACCGCAAACACGTGCTTTTCCGACTCGGTGAAGAACATGTTGTCCTTGTAGTTGTCCCAGTGACCGGACCGCTTCCAAAGCGACACGTCCAGGATCGACGGGCAGCGCACTTCCTGATAGCCCGAATCGCGATAGACACGGCGCATGTATTGCTCGACCTGCTGCCAGATCGCCCAGCCGTTCGGGTGCCAGAACACCATGCCGGGACTCTCTTCCTGCTGATGGAACAGGTCGAGCTGCTTGCCGATCTTGCGATGGTCGCGCTTCTCGGCCTCCTCCAGCTGGTACAGGTAAGCCTTCAGGTCCTTGTCGTTGAGCCAGGCCGTGCCGTAAATGCGGCTGAGCATCGCGTTGTTCGAGTCGCCGCGCCAATAGGCACCGGCCACCTTCATCAGCTTGAACGAGTGCAGCTTGCCGGTGTTGGGCACGTGCGGGCCACGGCACAGGTCGGTGAACTCGCCCTGCGAATACAGCGACAGGGCCTGGTCGGCCGGAATGCCCTCGATGATCTCGGCCTTGTAGTGCTCGCCCAGGCCGCGAAAAAACGCCACCGCCTCGTCGCGCGATTTCACGCTGCGCGTCACCGGCAGTTGTTCGGCCACGAGCTTGTGCATCTCCGCCTCGATCTTCGGCAGATCCTCGGGCGTGAACGGACGCTCGTAGGCGAAGTCGTAATAGAAGCCGTTGTCGATCACCGGACCGATCGTCACCTGCGCGCCCGGAAACAGCCGCTGCACGGCCTGACCCATCAGATGCGCGGTGGAGTGACGCAGGATCTCCAGCGCCTCGGGACTCTTCTCGGTGACGATCTGCAGGCTGGCATCGTGCTCGATCGGGAAGCTGGCATCGACCAGTTGCCCGTCGACCTTGCCGGCCAGGGTGGCCTTGGCCAGGCCCGCGCCGATCGAGGCAGCCACGTCCTGCACGGTGACGGGATGATCAAATGGCCGCTTGCTGCCGTCGGGTAACGTGATCTCAATCATCGAAGCTTCTCTGGAAAAGCAAAAAAGGGCATGACGCCCTTTTCCTGTTGAACGAAAGGCGTGGTGGCGGTCAGTCGTGGCAGCGCGTAGTGGTCATGTCGCACACTCGGCCTGCGCCAAGGCGCGGGCCACCTTGCCTCATGGATGATGCCGAAACAGCAGTTTAGCCCAGATCAACCATCGGTTTCGCGTCGTGCAACCACCTGCACGCCGTCCCACCTCAGAACGGTTTGGCGATGACCAGCCAGATCACGCCCAGCAGCAACAGCACCGGCAGTTCGTTGAGCCAGCGCAGGGTTCGCGCTGCAGGCAACGCGCCGCCCTTCTCGCTGCGTTTCAGCATCCGCCCGGCCCAGATGAAATAGGCCAGCAAAACGGCGACCAGGGGCAGCTTGACATCGATCCAGTGCATGCCGGCAGAGACATTCGGCAAGGTCTGCGGGAACACCCGCCAGCCCTGCCACAGGGTCAACCCGAACACGAACGCGATGCCGAACATGTTGTGGCCGAATTTGTACAAGCGCCGACCCATCAGCTGCAGGCGTGCCTGCACCGCCGGCTCGCCTGAGGCCTCTGCCAGGTTCACCAGGATGCGCGGCAGATAGAACACCGTGGCCATCCACGCGATGACGAAGAGCAGGTGCAACGACTTGATCAGCAGGTAGGTCATGGCGAATACAGATGGCCGCTGCCGCGCGCAGCGGCGGCGATGATAACGCAGGGAGCGCCGTTCAATCCCGCGCGGGGCCGATCCGCGCAAGCAGCGCCTGCAGCAGGCGCTCCTGCCGCGAGGCATCGAGCGGCGCGTTGGCGCGATCGGTCAACTGGAAGAAATCCTCGACCCGCTCGCCGAAAGTGGCGATGCGCGCATCGTGTACACGCACGTCCTCACTCAGCATCACCTGCGCCACCGCCGCCAGGAGCCCTGGCCGATCGGTACCCACCAGCGCCAGCTGGGTGCGTCCACCGGCCGCATGGAAACTGATCTTCGGGGTCATCTGGAAGTGCTTCTGGTGACGCGACATGCTGCGCTTGCCGGGCTGCACGCCGACCGATTGCGCGAGAGCGCGCTGCAGGCGTTGCTGCAGTTCTTCGGCACGTGCCGCGCTGGCCGGTTGCTGGCTGTCGGCCTCGAGCAGCAGGAAGGTATCCAGCGCCATCCCGGTCGGCGAGCTGAGGATACGCGACTCCATCACCGAGAAGCGCAACCGGTCCAGCACCGCCGTCACCGTGGCGAACAGGCCATCGCGATCCGCCGTGTAAATGAACAGCTCGGTGCTGCCGCGCACCGACAAGGGCTGCACCGCTACCAATGGCAGCGCGCCGTGCGCACGCAGGATCGCGGCGGTCTGCCAGGCGATCTGTTCGGGCCGGTGACGCAGGAAACTCAACTGCGGGAAGTCGGTCCACACACGCCTTGCCTCCGCTTCGGCAAAGCCCCCGTCCAACAGCAGGGCCAGCGCGTGGTCGCTGCACTCGCGCACGCGCTCGCCGGCGTCGCGTGGCAACTCGACATCGCTGCGCAAGGCGTAACGGGTAGCGGTGTACAGATCGGCGAGCAAACGATCCTTCCAGCTGTTCCACAGCCGCGGGCTGGTGCCGATGATGTCGGCGATGGTCAGCAGGTAGAGTTGGCCGAGCCGCTCGCGGTCGCCAACCGTTTCGGCGAAGCGGTGCACCACCTCGGGATCGGTGATGTCCTGGCGTTGCGCGGTGGTGCTCATCAGCAGGTGATGACGCACCAGCCAGGCGACGCGCTCGACGTCGCCGGCAGGCAGACCCAGGCGGGTGCAGAATTCGCGTGCGTCCTGCTCGCCCAGCACCGAATGGTCGCCGCCGCGGCCCTTCGCGATATCGTGGAACAAGGCCGCCAGCAACAGGACTTCCGGCTTCGGCAACTTGGCCCAGATCTCGCAGCCCTGGGGAAACTCCGCGCGCGCGGCCGGGTCGGCGAAACGCGCCATGTTGCGCAACACGCGCAGCGTGTGTTCGTCGACCGTGTAGACATGGAACAGGTCGTATTGCATGCGTCCGAACACCTTGCCGAATGCCGGCAGGATCGCCGCCAGCAAACCGTGCCGGTTCATCCGCCACAGCGCTTCCACCGCCGGTGCACCGCGTCGCAACAGGCGCAGGAAGGCAGCCAGCACGTCATCGTCCTGCGCCAGCACGTCACCGTGCACGTCGGTGGCTTGGTGGACGCGCCGCATGGTGTCGGCGCTGAAACCCAGCACGCCCGACTGGTCGAGCCGGGCAATGAAGATCTCCACCAGCGCGGCCGGCCGACGCATGAACAGTTCCGGATCGCGCGCGGCCATGCGCGGGCCGTAGCGCACGAAATCCTCGCCCACCGATTGCTCGGCGCCGGGTGACTCCAACATTTCCTCGAAGCGCTCGGCCACCTGCACGCCAAGCCGGTCGATCTGACTGGCGGCCCGGTAATAGCCCTGCATGAACTGCTCGACGCCGAGGTTCCTGGCGTGCTCGTCCTCGAAGCCCAGTCGCGCCGCCAGGCCTTGCTGATAGTCGAACAGCAATCGCTCCTCGGCCCGACCGGCCTCAAGGTGCAGGGCGTAGCGGTAACGGCGCAAGGTCGCCTCGGCCTGCTCCAGCTGGGTTTGCTCGGCCGGATCGAGCAGACCCTCGGCGACCATCTCGGAAAGATCGCCCGCTTGCGCCAATCGCCGCCCCATCCAGCGCAGCGAGTCCAGCGTACGCAGGCCGCCAGGCCCATCCTTGAGGTTCGGTTCGAGGTTGTAGGCGGTGTCGTCGTAGCGGGCGTGTCGCGCATCGCGTTCGGCCAGGCGGGCAGCCAGGTATTCGTGCGGCGGCCAAAGCGCCGGATCGTCGACGATGGCGCGCAGCTTCACGTCGAACGCCGGGTCGCCAGCCAGCCGACGCGCATCCAGCAGGCTGGTGAACACGCTGGCATCCTGTTGGGCCAACGCCCGGCATTGTGCCGGCTCGCGCACGGCGTTGCCCACTTTCAGGCCGACGTCCCACAAGGTGGCGAAGAACTGCTCCAGCGCACGCAACCGCGCCGGTTCCGGCGCCGTCACCAGCGCCAGCAGATCCACGTCCGAACACGGAAACAGCAGGCCACGGCCGAACCCTCCCACGGCGAACAGGGTGGTTCCGGTGACCTCGCCGAGACAGGCCATCCATACATGCGCGACCACTGCTGCCACGGATTCGCCGCGTCGCCGGGCCAGCGCGCCGGCATCGGCGCCGTCACGAAACGCGGTGGCCAGCGCCCGGTCGACGTCGCCGAGCAACTGGCGCAACGCGCGGCGCGCATCGGTCGACACGCCCGATCGCGGCACGGCTACCGGCAGGCGCGGCAACCTGGGCAGGACAAGGGCGGCGGGTGCTGGCGACATGCGTCAGAGGCCTGTGTCGGTGTAGGAGCCCGCTCGCGGGCGATGCGGTTGATTCGATCTACGACTTCGTGCATCAGAGCAAGAGCATCGCCCGAAAGCGGGCTCCTGCTCGCGCTTCATGGGCGTCGCCCGCAAGCGGGCTCCTACGCGCGTTTCGTCAGTCACTCACGCATCGGGCCAGGGCGTGAGGATCTCGAAACCATCGTCGGTCACCACCAGGGTGTGCTCCCACTGCGCCGACAGCGAATGATCCTTGGTGACCACGGTCCAGCCATCCGGCAATTGGCGGGTCTGCGGCTTGCCGGCGTTGATCATCGGCTCGACCGTGAAGGTCATGCCTTTCTTCAATTCGATGCCGGTGCCGGGCTTGCCGTAATGCAGCACCTGCGGCTCGTCGTGGTAGATCTTGCCGATGCCGTGCCCGCAATACTCGCGTACCACCGAGAAACCGGCTGACTCGGCGTGCTGCTGGACGGCATGACCGACGTCGCCCAGGGTCGCGCCCGGGCGCACCGCGCGGATGCCGCACATCATGGCCTCGAAGGTGGTGTCGACCAGCCGTTTGGCCAGCACCGACGGGGTGCCCGCGGTGTACATGCGGCTGGTATCGCCATGCCAGCCATCCTTGATCACGGTCACGTCGATATTGACGATGTCGCCATCCTTGAGCACCTTGCCGTCGTTGGGGATGCCGTGGCAGATGACGTGGTTGACCGAGGTGCACAGGGTCTTGGGGAACCCGTGGTAGCCGATGTTGGCGGGGATCGCCTTCTGCACGTTGACGATATGCTCGTAGGCGCGGCGGTCCAGTTCCTCGGTGGTGACACCGGGCTTGACGTAGTCCTTGAGCATCGCCAGTACTTCAGCCGCCAGCTTGCCGGCGACGCGCATGCCTTGGAGGTCTTCGGGGGATTTCAACGTAATGGCCATGGATCTCACTCATGTGGCGGCGGAATCCCCCGGGCTCAAGTGATTGAATCCGCAGTGACTTGCCGCACGGCCGGCACACCGGCTATAATTTCGGAGTTTTGCTGACCTGAAGCGACGGTTTTGTCGTCGACGCAGCGCAAAGCGAACCGGGATTGTAACCCCCAGCGGTACAACACCCAAACCAACGCCACACACGTATCGGCACCGCCTTCGGGGTGCTGCGCCTTGCCCACCAACGAGAATCGGGCAGGTCGCGGTCGAAGTCGGGGATGCGTGGAGGTCCCAACCCCCAGGCCTTTCAAAGGCCCATGCAAGGAGTTACACCCATGGCACAAGTCACCATGCGTCAGATGCTGGAAGCCGGCGTCCATTTCGGTCACCAGACCCGTTACTGGAACCCCAAGATGGCTCCCTACATCTTCGGCGCCCGCGGCAAGATCCACATCATCAACCTCGAAAAGACCCTGCCGCTGTTCACCGACGCGATGAACTTCCTGTCGGGCATGGCGCAGAAGCGCGGCACCATCCTGTTCGTCGGCACCAAGCGTTCGGCCCGTGAGCCGTTGGCCGAAGAGGCAGCTCGCGCCGGCATGCCGTTCGTCACCTCGCGCTGGCTCGGCGGCATGCTGACCAACTTCCGCACCGTGAAGCAGTCCGTTTCGCGCCTGAAGGAACTGGAAGCGGCCGAGTCCGACGGCAGTTTCGACAAGCTGGTCAAGCACGAGGTGCTGGCCCGCCGGCGCGAGCGCGACAAGCTGCAGGCCTCGCTGGGCGGCATCAAGGACATGAATCGCCTGCCGGATGCCTTGTTCGTGATCGACATCGGCCACGAAGACATTGCCGTGCAGGAAGCCAAGAAGCTCGGCATCCCGGTGATCGCGGTGGTCGACACCAATTACAACCCGGACCTGGTCGACTACGCCATCCCGGGCAACGACGACGCGATCCGTGCGATCCAGTTGTATGCCCGTGCCGCGGCCGACGCGATCCTCGAAGGCAAGGCCGCCGCGCCGGCCGCCGCCCAGGGCGACGGCAACGACTTCGTCGAGCTGGACGAGGAAGGCAACCCGGTGGCCAAGATCGACCGCCCGCGCCGCGACGCCGCGCCGCGCAAGTCCGCGCCGCGCCGCGACAGCGGCCGTGGTTCGCGCGACGGCGCCCCCGCCGCCAGGTAGGCGCTGCAGCGGCGGTCACTGACCGTCGCCAGGCCCTGTCTCAAGATCAACGCGTGACAGCGTTCGTTCACTGTCGCGCTTTCCAAAGCATTGGAGAATTACCGATGAGCAACATTTCCGCCCAAATGGTCAAGGAACTGCGCGAGCGGTCCGGCGCCGGCATGATGGAATGCAAGAAAGCCCTGGTCGAGAACAACGCCAACATCGATGCTGCGATGGAATGGCTGCGCAAGTCCGGCCTGGCCAAGGCCGACAAGAAGGCCAGCCGGATCGCTGCCGAAGGCCGCATCGTGGCCGCCCAGGCCAGCGGCAAGGCCGTGCTGGTGGAGATCAACTGCGAAACCGACTTTGTCGGGAGGGACGCAAGCTTCCTGAAATTCAGTGACTCCGTCGCCGACGTTGCGCTGAAGTCCGGCGCCAGCGACATCGACGCCCTGAAGGCTGCCGCCTACCCGGGCGGCGGTACCGTCGAAGACGCCGCCAAGTCGCTGATCGCCACCATCGGCGAGAAGATCGACGTGCGGCGCATGGCCCGGGTGGACATCACCGACAAGGGCGGTGACAGCGTGATCGGCAGCTACGTCCACGGCGGCCGGATCGGCGTGCTGGTGGCGCTCACCGGGGGTTCCGAGGAGCTGGCCAGGGGTATTGCCATGCACGTGGCGGCCATGAACCCGGCGCATATCCGCGCCGAAGACGTGCCGGCCGAGTTCATCGCCAAGGAAAAGGACATCGCGCTGAGCCTGATGTCCGACAAGGACAAAGCCAAGCCGGCCGAGATCCTCGAGAAAATCATCACCGGCAAGGTCCACAAGATCGTGTCCGAAGTCACCCTGCTCGGCCAGGCCTACGTGCTCGACACCAACATGACCGTGGCCGACGCACTGAAGAAGGAAGGCGCCGACGTGACCTCCGTGGTCCGCCTGGCTGTCGGCGAAGGCATCGAAAAAGCCGAAGAGGACTTCGCCGCCGAGGTGATGAAGCAGGCTGGCCTGAGGTGATCGGGTAGGCCAGCCATCCGTGGCTGGCCTGTTCAGAAAGAGCCTTGCCTCGCCTGAAGGGCCACGGGAGACCGTGGCCCTTCAGCTTGGTGGGCCCTCATGTCTCACTCCTCTCCACCCGCCCTCGTTTCTCCACTCACTCTCGTTCCTGTCGCCGCTCCTCTCCGCTACAATGCGCCGGTTTGCCCCATACAATCCGGAGACGTCATGAGCGACCAGCCCAAGTACCGCCGCATCCTGCTCAAGCTCTCCGGTGAGGCGCTGATGGGCGAGGCCGACTACGGCATCGACCCGAAGGTGATCGGCCGGCTGGCCCACGAGATCATCGAAGTCCAGCGCACCGGCGTGCAGGTCGGGATCGTGATCGGCGGCGGCAACATCTTTCGCGGCGCCGGGCTGGCTGCCGCCGGCATGGACCGGGTCACCGGCGACCACATGGGCATGCTTGCCACGGTGATGAATGCGCTGGCGATGGCCGACGCGATCGAAAAGAGCGGCGGCTATGCGCGCGTGATGAGCGCCATCCAGATCCACGACGTGGCCGAGGACTACATCCGGCGTCGCGCGATCCGGCACATCGAAAAGGGCCGCATCGTGCTGTTCGCCGCCGGCACCGGCAATCCGTTCTTCACCACCGACTCGGCAGCCGCCCTGCGCGCCGTGGAGATCGGTGCCGACCTCGTGCTGAAGGCAACCAAGGTCGATGGCGTGTACACCGCCGACCCGGCGCGCGACTCCGATGCAACGCGCTACGAGCAACTGACCTACAACGACGTGATCCAGCGCAACCTGCAGGTCATGGATACCGCCGCCATCGCGCTGTGCCGCGACCATGGCATGCCGCTGCGCATCTACGACATGACCGTGGCGGGCAACCTGATGCGCATCATGCGCGGCGAGTCGATCGGCACGCTGGTGCATTGAACCCGGCCGCGCCCGGCGGGCCAAGCGCCTGCCGCTGCTATACTTGGACGTTGCCAGATCCACCGGGAAGAGACACATGCTCAACGACATCAAGAACGATGCCCAGACTCGCATGGGCAAGAGCATCGAATCGCTCAGGCACGACCTCACGCGGATCCGCACCGGCCGGGCCAGCACCACGCTGGTGGATCACATCAAGGTGCCCTACTACGGCTCCGACATGCCGCTGTCGCAAGTCGCTTCGGTAGCGCTGGCCGACTCACGCACGATCGTCATCACGCCCTGGGAAAAAACCATGGTGGCACCCATCGAGAAGGCCCTGATGGCCTCCGACGTCGGCATCACGCCGACCACCGCAGGCACGGTGATCCGCCTCAACATGCCGGCACTCACCGAGGAACGCCGCCGGGAACTGGCCAAACTGGTCGGCCACGAGGGTGAGAACGCCAAGATCGCGATTCGCAACGTGCGCCGCGATGCCCTGCAGCAGATGAAGGACCTGCTCAAGGAAAAGCTGATCACCGAGGACGATGACCGCCGTTTCGACGACGAAGTCCAGAAACTTACCGACGCTGCGGTCAAGGATGTCGATGCGGTGGTCAAGGCCAAGGAAGAGGAGTTGATGGCCCTTTGATGATGGATCGGCCGGGAGCCAGTGCCGCCCGCGCGTCCGCGCAGCCTGTCATGGCGAGCCGGCACGCGGGCCATGCCCTGTTGTCTTCCCGCAGTGGGAGCGAGCGACGGATGTCGCCGGCCCACGGAACGCGAAGCCGATGACCGGCAGCGCCAACGTCGCCCGGGTCCCGCGCCACATCGCCATCGTGATGGACGGCAACGGGCGCTGGGCCAGAGCCCGGCACCGCCCGCGCAGTTTTGGGCACAACGCGGGTCGCAAGGCGGTGCGCGAAGTGGTCGAAGCGTGCCTGCGCGAGGGCGTGCAGGTCCTCACCTTGTTTGCATTCTCCAGCGAGAACTGGCAACGGCCAGAGGACGAGGTCGGCGCGCTGATGGGCCTGTTCCTGCGCGCGCTGGACAAGGAAGTGGACGAATTGCACGGCCACGGCGTGCGCGTGCGCTTCATCGGTGACTTGGCCGCCTTCGACGAGCCGCTGCGCGAACGCATGCGCGCGGCGACGGCCCATACCGCCGACAACACGGCATTGCACATGAACGTGGCGGTGAGCTACGGCGGCCGCTGGGACATCGTGCAAGCCTGCCGCCAGGCTGCCGCCGCCGTGGCTCGCGGCGAGCTGCATGCCGACGAGATCGACGAGGCCCGACTGGGTCGGTGGATGAGCCTGGCCGAGCTGCCGCCGCCGGACCTGTTCATCCGCACCGGCGGCGAACGCCGCATCAGCAACTTCCTGCTGTGGCAAGTCGCCTACGCCGAGCTGTACTTTACCGACACCTTGTGGCCCGATTTCGACCAGGCTTGCCTGCGCGAGGCCATCGAAGACTACGCTCGCCGGGAGCGCCGCTACGGCCGCACCAGCGAACAGCTTGCCACCTTTCGCTAGAGGATTCCCATGCTGCTTCAGCGCATTCTCACCGCCCTGGTGCTCGCGCCGCTGACCGTCCTGCTCATCCTGCTGCCGGACACCGGCATCTTCGCAGCGATCGTCGCCCTGGCGTTCCTGGCCGCATGGTGGGAATGGGCGCAATTGAGCGGACTGAAAAACCGCGCCGGTCGCATCGTGCTGCTGCTGGTGGCTGCCGTCGGTTTCGTGCTGCTCTGGCTTGTCCAGGGCCCGGCATGGACGCCATGGCTGCTGTCCGCCGGCATCGCGTGGTGGATCGTGGCCTGCCTGTGGTTGCGCCATTTCGCGTTTGCCGCGGCGCCGACGCGCGAAAACCTCGCACTGAAGCTGGTCGCCGGCGCGTTCGTGATCTTCCCGGCCTGGGTCGCGCTCACCAGCATCCATGCCAGCGGGCCACACGGTCACTGGTGGACCTTGCTGGCACTGCTGATCGTGTGGGCATCGGACATCGGGGCCTATACCAGTGGCCGCCTGTTCGGCAAACGCAAACTGGCGCCACAGATCAGCCCCGGCAAGACCTGGGCCGGCGCCTACGGCGCGATGGTGGCTGGTGTGCTGGTGGCCGAGCTGGGCGGCTGGTTGCTCGGCGCACGTGGCAGCTCGATGCTGGGCCTGGCCGTGCTGGCAGCGGTGACGGTGGCCGTGTCGATCGTCGGCGACCTGATCGAGAGCCTGATGAAGCGGCATGCCCAGGTGAAGGATTCGGGCAGCATCTTCCCCGGCCACGGCGGCCTGATGGATCGACTGGACAGCGTATTCGCCGCGCTGCCGATCTTCGCCGCCGGCCTGTGGTTGGTGGGAGTGTTGCGATGAATGAGCGGGACTCGGGACTCGGGACTCGGGACTCGGCAGAGCCACGAGCCCATGGCACGCACGCCGGATTCGCCACATCGGTGATGATGTGCGGTTCACGCTGGCGGCGCAGCAGCGCAGGGCTTGCCGTTACCGTTGCCGTTCCGAGTCCCGAGTCTCGAGTCCCGAGTCCCGCCAGGAAGAGTCCCGCCAGAAAGAACCCCGCTGGATCAGCGCCATGACTCGCCAGGTTGCCGTTCTTGGCGCCACCGGCTCGATCGGTGGCAACACGCTGGATGTGATCGCACGGCACCCGCAACGCTTCCGCGCCACCGTGCTGACGGCGCACCGCCAGGTCGAGGCGCTGGTCGCCTTGTGCGCGCAGCACCGACCGGAACTGGCGGTGATCGCCGATCCCACCCTGGAAGGGGAACTCTCGCGCCGCCTTGCTGCCGCCGGGGTGCGCTGCGAGGTGGCCAGCGGGCCAGCCGCACTCACGGCCGCCGCGGCGGGTAGTCTGTGTGACACCGTGGTGGCAGCCATTGTCGGCGCCGCCGGGCTGGCCTCCACCCTCGCGGCGGCGCGGCATGGCAAACGCCTGCTGCTGGCCAACAAGGAATCCATCGTGATGGCCGGCCCGCTGCTGCTTGAAGCCGTGGTCGCCGGCGGCAGCACACTGATCCCGGTGGATTCCGAACACAACGCCATCTTCCAGTGCCTGCCGGGGGGCCGTCCCGACCTGGGCAAGAGCGGCGTGCGCCGCTTGATACTCACGGCCTCGGGTGGCCCGTTCCGTGGTCGTTCCCGCGCCGAACTGGCGGCTATCACCCCGGACCAGGCATGCAAGCATCCGAACTGGGTGATGGGGCGCAAGATCTCGGTCGATTCGGCCACGTTGATGAACAAGGGACTGGAAGTGATCGAGGCGCACCACCTGTTCGGCGCGCCCGCCGAGGCGATCGACGTGGTGGTGCATGCGCAAAGCATGATCCACTCGATGGTCGAATATATTGACGGCTCGGTACTGGCGCAGCTGGGCAACCCGGACATGCGCACCGCGATCGCCAACGCGCTGGCATGGCCTGAAAGGATCGAATCCGGCGTGCCGTCACTGGACCTGGCCGCCTGCGCCCCGTTGCAGTTCGAAGCACCGGACCTGGCCACCTTCCGCTGCCTGGCGCTGGCCTATCAGGCACTGCGTGCCGGCGGCGACGCCCCGGCCGTGCTGAACGCCGCCAACGAAGTGGCGGTGGAGGCGTTCCTGGCCGGGGCGTTGCCGTTCCTGTCGATTGCCGACGTGGTCGACAGCGTGCTTGCGGAACTGCCGCCGCAAGCTGTGGTCGATATCCAGACCCTGCTGCAGCGCGACCAGCTGGCCCGCGAAGCGGCCCGGCGCGTGTTGCGCAAGGCTTGCTGATATTCTTGTCCAGATGACTTTCCGCCCCGGTACTTGATGACTTCCTTTTTCGGCTCGGTATTCTGGTTGCTGGTGACGCTTGGCGTGCTGGTGACCTTCCATGAATTTGGCCACTACTGGGTCGCGCGACGCTGTGGGGTCAAGGTGTTGCGTTTTTCGGTCGGCTTCGGCAAGGCGATCTGGAAGCGCGTGGGTCGCGACGGCACCGAGTACTGGATCGCGGCGATTCCGCTGGGCGGCTACGTGAAAATGCTCGACGCGCGCGAAGGCGAGGTCGACCCCGCCTTGCGCGACCAGGAGTTCACCGGCAAGTCGGTGTGGAAACGCATCGCGATCGTGGCAGCCGGACCGGGCTTCAATGTGATCTTCACGATTGCGGCGCTGTGGCTGATGTTCATGCTCGGGCGCAGTGATTTCGCGCCGATCGTGACGGCCGCGCCGCAGACTATCGCGGCCGAGGCCGGGATCCAGGCCGGGGACCGCATCCTCAGCGTCAACGGGCGTGATGTCTCCACCTGGAGCGACTCGATGGAGACCATCGGCAACGCCCTGCTGGCGTTGACCCCGCTGCCGATGACCGTGCGCCAGCCCGACGGCCAGGTTCGCCAGTTGACGCTGCCGCTGAACCAGTTGCCCGCCGGCAAACCGATCGACAAATATTTCGACCAGCTCGGTCTCACCCTGGCGCCACCGCCGGCAATCGCCGGCACGGTGAAGGCCGGCCAGCCCGCCGCGCTGGCTGGCATCCAGGGAGGCGACCGGATCCTCAGTGTGAATGGTCAACCGGTCGTCAATTTCGTCGGCCTCGGCAAGCTCGTGCAGAGCGCTGCCGCCAAGTCGCCGCAGCTGACGATCGCGCTGCAACGGCACGGCCAGCCACTGACCCTGGACGTCACCGCCAAGTGGGAGTCGCTGGCCGGGCAGCCGGCAAAATGGATGCTCGGGGTTTCGCCGCCCCCGCCGGAACCCGCGACAGTTCAGTACGGCCCGGTCAAGGCGCTCTCGGCCGCGCTCGCCACCACCTGGCGCAATACCCGGCAGACCTTCGACATGATCGGCAGCATGCTCGACGGGCATGCCTCGACCAAGAACATCTCCAGCGTGATCGGGATTGCCCAGTACGCCAACGCCTCGGCGCAGATGGGGCTGCCGTGGTTCCTGCAGTTCCTGGCGATGGTCTCGCTCAGCCTGGCGATCCTGAACCTGCTGCCGATCCCGGTTCTGGATGGCGGACACCTGCTGTATTATCTGATCGAGCTGGTCAAGGGCAGCCCGGTCAGTGAGCAGGTGATGATCGTCGGCCAATACATCGGGATGGTGCTCCTGTTCAGCCTGGTCGGGTGGACGCTTTTCAACGACCTTCAGCGTACCTTGCTGTCGTGACGCCGCTCATCCTTTACCGCAACCCGGCGACGAGCCGTCTGCCAGCACCAGTCGCAGCCGGTCGCGCTGGCCCGGCTGGCGGCGTGTTCCCGGGGTGCGATCTTTCTTTCGCGGCAGAGCTCGTCCCTGCCGCATGCGTTGATCGGAGCGGCCGCGCAGGCCGCTCCATCGAAATAACCCAACGGAACCGACGATGAAGCGTATCGCCGCGCTGATTTTGCTTGCCTCCCTCACCGCCAATGCCTTTGCATTCGAACCCTTCGTGGTCTCGGACATCCGCATCGACGGTCTCAGCCGCATTTCCGCTGGCACGGTGTTCAACTACCTGTCGGTGAACAAGGGAGACCGGCTCACCAATGCCGAGGCGCAGCGTGCCATCCGTGCGTTGTACCAGACCAAGTTCTTCAGCGACGTGGAACTCGATCGCGACGGCAACATCCTGGTGATCAAGGTGACCGAGCGACCCTCGATCGCCAAGTTGACCATCCGCGGCAACAAGGACATCAAGACGGACGACCTGAAGAAGGGGCTCAAGCAGACCGGCATCGCCGAGGGCGAAACCTTCGACCGACTGGCCATCGATGGCGTGCAGCAGGAACTGATCCGGCAGTACTACAACCGCGGCAAATACAACGTATCGGTCGACCCGCATGTCACGCAACTCGATCGCAACCGCGTCGCCGTCGACATCGAGATCCGCGAGGGCAAGGCAGCCAAGGTTCGGGAAATCAACATTCTCGGCAACCATGCATTCACCGACAAGGAAATCCGCGGCGATTTCGAATCCGGCACGCCGAACCTGATGTCCTGGTATTCCAAGAACGACCAGTATTCCCGCGAGAAGCTTTCCGGCGACCTGGAAAAGCTGCAGTCGTATTACATGAATCGCGGCTACGCGGACTTCGGCGTCGACTCGACCCAGGTGGCCATTTCGCCGGACAAGCGCAACATGTACATCGACGCCGGCGTCAAGGAAGGCGATATCTACAAGGTCAGCGGGGTCCACCTGCTCGGCGACCTGGTGTTGCCCGAAGCGACGATGCGCACGCTGGTGTTCGTCAAGGACGGTGACATCTTCAACCGTGGCGCCATCGAAGCCAGCAGCAAGATGATGAAGGCCGTCCTGTCCAATCTCGGCTATGCCTACGCCAAGGTCACCCCGATCCCGAAACTGGACAAGGAAAAGCACACGGTCGACCTGACCATGTATGTCGAGCCAGGTCAGCGCGTGTACGTGCGCCGGGTGATCTTCGCTGGCAACACCAAGACCGAGGACAACGTGGTGCGCCGTGAAATGCGCCAGCTCGAGGGATCGTTGTATTCGCAGGCCGCGATCGACCGCTCCAAGATCCGCCTGCAGCGGCTGGGCTACTTCAAGAAGGTCGACATCGACAAGAAAAGAGTGCCGGGTACCGAGGACAAGGTGGATGTCACGGTCAAGGTCGAGGAACAGTCCGCCGGCAGCGTCCAGTTCGGCGTGGGCTATTCGCAGTACGCCGGCATCATCCTGAATGCCTCGCTGAGCCAGAACAACCTGTTCGGCAGCGGCGACAGCTTCTCCGTGAGCGGCTCGCGCAGCACCTACCAGACCAGTTTCGGCGCCAATTACTACAACCCGTACCTGACTGACAACGGCATCGGCATCGGCTACAGCGCCAACTTCTCGAAAACCGATTATGGCAATCAGGATTTCGCCAACTACAGCACCAGCGCCAAGGGCTTCTCCAGCTACCTGGGCATCCCGATCAGCGAAACCGATGGCGTGCGCGTCGGGCTGGGCATCAGCAGCAACAAGGTCAACCTGATTGCGGGCTACAGCCCGCAGCAGCTGATCGACTACCAGAACCAGATCGGCAACAAGACGATCCATTCGTGGACCGGCACGCTGGGCTGGAACCACGATACGCGCAATGGCTACTGGGCCCCGACTCGAGGCGGCCTGCTGTCCGCCTCGGCCGATATCGCGTTGCCCGGCTCGACCGTCCAGTACTGGAAGCTCACCGCCGAGGCCAATCACTATTGGCCGATCGGCAAGGGTTTCGTGCTGTACCTCGACGGCCAGGTCGGCTACGGGAAAACCTATGCCAGCAACGGCATCAACGATACCCAATTCAATGCGCTGAAGGCTGCCACCGAAGCGGCGACGCCTGGCTACGTGATGCAGGACATGCGCCAGGACTTCCCGTTCTTCGCCAACTTCTTCTCCGGCGGTGTGCGTGACGTGCGCGGCTTCCAGGACAACACGCTGGGGCCGCGGGTGTGCATCGACGGCAGCGTGCCGGCGGCCAGCGGCCAGTGTTCGCTGGGCTACTACGCGCAGCCCATCGGTGGCGCGTTCAAGGTGCTCGGCACGGCCGAACTCTACCTGCCGCTGCCGTTCCTGAAAGACGTCAACACCGCGCGCGTGTCCGTGTTCACCGACGTCGGCAATGCGTACAAGAACTACCAGAGCTTCGACGCCAGCACCCTGCGTGCCTCGGCCGGTGTGTCGCTGCACTGGCAGGCGCCGATTGGCCCGCTGATCATCAGCCTGGCGGTGCCGTTCCGCACGCAGCCGTCCGACAGCCACTACGAGGAACGGATCCAGTTCACCTTCGGCAGCCAGTTCTGAGAGGCTGTGACACAACAGCCTCTCAGCCCGGCCAGGGCGAGAGCATGGATGCCCGAGTTGAGGCAACGCAGGAGCAGTTGCCCGATGGCCGGGCGCGAATCAAGCACGAGCGTGCTTGATTCGCGTGAGCGAGTCCGGGCCTGTACCGGACTCGCGATAGAAGAAAACCACAGGAAGTGGTTTTTTTCACAAGTTCTGAGCACTGCACGGGTGCACTGATCCACCGGGCGCGACCGGCCGGCGCGAGCGGCAAGTGCGGCCCGCCGCGCTTTGCCGGTGGCCGTGGCAGCATGCTGCGTCGGGCAGGATCACGCCCTACAATGACCCGCATGGTCCGGAGCAGGCATGAATGCAATCCATTATTCGGTAGCCGAACTGGCTGAGCGGTTCGGACTGGGGGTCCATGGCGATGGTACGCGCATGCTGGCCGGGGTCGGCACACTCGCCGGTGCCGGCAGCTCCGAACTGAGCTTCCTGTCCAACAGCAAGTACACCGCGCAGCTGCTGTCCACCCAGGCCGGCGCCGTGGTGCTGCTTGAGGAAAATCTTGCCGATTGCCCGACCAACGCGCTGGTCGCCAAAGACCCCTACGTCGCCTATGCGCGGATCGCCGCATTGTTCGAGCGACTGCCGGCGTCCCCGGCCGGTGTGCATCCCAGTGCCGTGGTGGCGGTTGGCGCGCGAGTGAGCGCCAGCGCCAGCATCGGCCCGTATTGTGTGGTCGAGACCGGCGCGGTGATCGAGGATGGCGCCATCCTGGGTCCGCACTGCATCATTGGAGAGGGTTGCACGGTGGGCGCGCATTCGCGACTGGTGGCGCGGGTCACCCTGGTAACGCGGACAAGCCTGGGCAAGCGCGTGCTGGTGCACCCCGGTGCGGTGATTGGCTCTGACGGGTTCGGTCTCGCCTTCGATCGTGACGCTCCCGGCGACGGCGCGTGGGTCAAGTTGCCCCAGCTCGGCGGCGTGCGCATCGGCGATGACTGCGAGATCGGCGCCAACACCACGATCGACCGCGGCACGCTGGACGATACGGTGCTGGAGGAAGACGTGCGCCTGGACAACCAGATCCAGATTGCCCACAACGTGCATGTCGGCGCGCATACGGCGATGGCAGGCTGCGCCGCGGTAGCCGGAAGCGCGAGAATCGGCCGCTACTGCATGATCGGCGGCAACGCTGGCGTGCTCGGCCATCTGGAACTGGCCGACCGGGTTACCATTACGGCCAAAAGCCTGGTGACGCACTCGATCCGCGAGGCGGGCGAGTATTCATCGGGCACCCCATTGCAGGACAACCGGCGCTGGCGAAAAAACGCGGCGCGTTTCAAGCATCTGGACGAGTACGCGCGCCGATTGTCGGCGCTTGAGAAGGACAGCAACCATGAATGAACAAGTCGGCGCCGTGAGCTTGCCGATCACCATCGAGCAGATCAGGCAACTGCTGCCCCATCGCTACCCGTTCCTGCTGGTGGATCGGGTGATCGAAATCGTGCCCGAGCTGAGCGTGGTGGCACTGAAGAACGTCACCATCAATGAACCCTTTTTTGAAGGTCACTTCCCCGGCCACCCGGTGATGCCCGGGGTGCTGCTCATCGAGGCAATGGCGCAGGCCGCCGGACTGCTGACCCAGATCAGCCGCCGCATCAAGGGCGACGAGGGCAGCCCGCTGTTCTATCTGGTCAAGGTCGACAACGCGCGCTTCAACGCGCCCGTGGTGCCCGGTGACCAGTTGCGCCTGGAGGTGAACCTGAAGCGGCAGATGCGGGGCATGGGCCTGTTCCTCGCACGCACCGTAGTGGATGGCAAGGAGATAGCCAGCTGCGAACTGATGTGCGCTGCGAGGTCCGAAAAGTGAGTCGACCCGGCCCGATCCATCCCACCGCGCAGATCGATCCATCCGCCGTGATCGGTGCCAATGTCGCGATTGGCGCCTACAGCGTGATCGGCGCCGATGTGGAAATCGGCGAGGATACGAAGATCGGCCCGCATGTGGTGATCGAGGGGCCGACCCGGATCGGACGCGACAATCGCATTGCGCAGTTTGCCTCGCTCGGCGGTGATCCGCAGGACAAGAAGTTCGCCGGCGAGCGCACCGAGCTGGTGATCGGCGACCGTAACCTGATCCGCGAATTCACCACCATCAATCGCGGCACCGGCGAAGGCGGCGGCGCAACCCGCCTGGGCAACGACAACTGGGTGCTGGCCTACGTGCATGTCGCCCACGATTGCCAGGTCGGCGACCACGTGGTGTTCTCCAATTACTCCGCGCTGGCCGGGCACGTGGAGATCGGCGACTGGACCATCCTGTCCGGCTATTCCGGGGTGCACCAGTTCTGCAAGGTCGGTGCGCACGCGTTCATCGGCATGGGCTGCCTGGTCGGCCACGACGTGCCGCCGTTCGTGACGATGGCAAACGAGCAGCATGGTCGTCCGCGCGGCATCAACAGCGAAGGCTTGAAGCGCCGCGGCTTCGACAGCGCCCGCATCGCGGCGATCAAACGCGCCTATCGCATCTTGTACATGGCCGGCCTGTCGTTGCCCGAGGCTCGCGAAAAGCTCGTCGAACAGGCTCGCGAGAGCGAAGATGTGCGTGCCATGCTGGAATTCCTCGACCATAGCGAGCGGGCGCTGGCCCGCTAACGCGGGACTCGGGACTCGGGACTCGGGACTCGGGAAAGGCTAAAGTGTCCGTTGTCGAGCCTTCGCTCTGTTTCCGTGTCTGCCACTCAACCTCATGCCGCCACCTGCCAGCCAAACGCCCGGCCTGCCCGAGTCCCGAGTCCCGAGTCCCGAGTCCCGGCCCTTGATCGCCCTCCTTGCCGGCGAGGACTCCGGCGACCAGCTTGGTGCCGATCTCATCACGGCGCTGCGCCAGCGCTACCCCCAAGCGCGGTTCGTCGGCATCGGTGGTTCGCGCATGCAGGCTGAAGGCTTCGAGTCCTGGGTCGACATCCGCGAACTGTCGCTGTTTGGTTTCAGCGAAGTCATCAGCCACCTGCCGCGATTGTTGCGCCTGCGCCGCTCGCTGGTGGCACGGCTGCTGAAGACCCGGCCGGATGTGGTGGTCGGCATCGACGCACCGGATTTCAACCTGGGCGTGGAGCAACGCCTGAAACAGGCCGGCCTGCGGACTGTGCACTACGTCAGCCCGTCGGTCTGGGCCTGGCGCGAGAAGCGTGCCGGGAAAATTGGCCGCAGCGCCGATCGGGTGCTTTGCCTGTTCCCGATGGAGCCGCCGATCTACGCGAAGCACGGCATCGACGCACGCTTCGTCGGCCACCCACTGGCCGACCGCTTTGCGCTGGTGGCCGATCGTGGCGGCGCGCGGGAGACGCTGCAGTTGCCGCAGCAGGCACCCGTACTGGCGGTGCTGCCGGGTAGCCGCCTGTCCGAGGTGAAGCGGCTCGGACAGATCTTCCTGGACGCCGCCAGTCGCGTGGCCGCTGCGCTGCCCGGGCTGCGCATCGTGATCCCGGCAGCCAATCCCCGCGTGTACGCCCGCTTGCAGGAGTTGCTGGCGGCGTCCCCGGCACACAAGTCGAGCCTGCTGCTGGACGGCCAGGCGCACGAAGCCATGTTGGCCGCCGACGTGGTGCTGCTTGCCTCCGGCACGGCCACGCTGGAAGCGATGCTGGCGAAACGGCCGATGGTGGTCGGCTATCGGGTGACGCCCACCAGCTATCACATCGCGCGTGCGCTGAAGATGCTGAAAACCGACGTGTACTCCCTGCCAAACATCCTGGCCCGGGCCAGTGGCCTGGATGGCGAGCTGCTGGTCCCCGAGTTGATGCAGGACCATTGCACCGCGGAAAACCTTGCTGCCGCCACGCTGGCCTTGTTCAAGGACAGCGCGCGACGCGGCGCGATCGTGACCGCCTTCGAGCATCTGCACCAGGAACTGCGTGGCGACTTGGAAGGGCACGCGGGCGATCGCGCTGCGGCGGCCATTGCCGAATTGATCGATGGTCACGAGCAGGCTGATGGCTGAGCTTCTCGCGAGCACCCGTCCCTCACCTCAATCCTCGGCAATCGCTCCCTGCATTGCTCTACCTCCTGCATCCATGCAGTCGTCTCCCCCAAGGGGAGAGGAAGCGAACGCAAAAATCATACTCACGGCCGGCGTCGACGAAGCGGGCCGCGGCCCGCTGGCGGGCCCGCTGGCGGTAGCCGCGGTGATCCTGGACCCGGCCCGACCCATCGTTGGGCTGGATGACTCGAAGAAGCTCAGCGAGAAGCGCCGCGAGGCGCTCTATCCGCAGATCATCGAGCGCGCGCTCGCGTACTGCATCGTGCTGGTCGAGCGCGAAGAGATCGATCGGCTGAATATCTTCCAGGCCACCATGACAGGCATGAGTCGTGCCGTGGCCGGCCTGTTGCCGATGGCGCATGAAGCGCTGATCGATGGCAACAAGTTGCCGAAGGACCTGCCCTGCCCCGGCCGCGCCATCGTCGGTGGCGACGCGTTGGAGCCGGCGATCAGCGCCGCCTCGATCCTGGCCAAGGTCAGCCGCGATCGGCTGATGGCCATACTCGATACCGTGCATCCAGGCTACGGCTTTGCCGTGCACAAGGGCTACGCCACACCCTCGCACTTCGCCGCGCTGCACCGGCTCGGCCCCTGCCCGCAACATCGCCGCAGCTTTGCGCCAGTACGTCTGCTGCTGGACCAGGCGCGACTGTTCTGAGCACCGCGCGCCCGGTGTCGCATCCGGACCAGGACCTGCTGCTTCCGCCTGGTGCGCCGCCTGCAGCGCTTCTACAGCTTCCCGCTTGTTGCTACGCTGGCGATCGCCCAGGGGGACAGATGACATGCGCAAAATCGCGATAGCAGTGCTTGCCCTGCTTTTCTGCTGCAACGCCGTCGCCGCCGGCAGGTCTGGACTCAAACCGGGCGAGACGCCGCCAGACATGCTGGGCACCACTCTGCGCGGACAGGACGTGACCATCTCCTCGCTGCACGGCAAGGTCGTGGTGATCAGTTTCTGGGCCACCTGGTGCAGCTACTGCATGCAGGAGATGCCGGTGCTGGCGAAAATGCAGGCACTGGCTACCCAGCGTGGGCTGCCGTTGCAGGTGGTGGCCGTCAATCATCGTGAGGAGCGCAAGATCTTCGTGCGGGCCTCGCGCGCGCTGCACAAGAACCTGCCGGAACTGCTGCTCACCTGGGACCGTAACGGCAAGATCGGCAAACCCTACGGCGTCAGCGGCATCCCGGTCATGGTGATGCTGCACCGCGACGGCACCATCGCGCATGTCCATGTCGGCTATGGCGAAGACATGCTCCCCACCCTGGTCAGCGAAATCAATGCACTGCTGGCCGAACAACCGATGGCCACGGCGAGCATTGATACACCCTGAATCCGGCGGGTGCCGGACGCCAGCACGCTTTGCGCAAACGCGGCGGAAGTCAATCTTGCCGCTACACGCAGCGCCGGTTAGCCTGCAGGGATACCGCGCGTAGATCGGCATGACCGTCAGCTTTACCCATCTCCACCTGCACAGCGAATACTCGCTGGTCGATTCGACCATCCGCATCAAGGCGCTGGTCGCTGCCTGCGTGCGCGATGGTATCCCGGCCGTGGCACTGACCGACGAATGCAACATGTTCGCTCTGGTCAAGTTCTACAAGGCCTGCCAAGCGGCCGGCATCAAGCCGATCGGTGGCTGCGACCTGCAGATTGCCGCGCCGGACGATCCGCGCCCGTGGCGGCTGACCCTGCTCTGCCAGAACCACGACGGCTACCTCAACCTGTCACGACTGGTCTCGCGCGCCTGGCAGGAAGGCCAGCATGGCGGTCGCGCGCTGGTCGATGCCAGCTGGTTGCAAGGCGATGCCTGCAACGGCCTGATCGCCTTGCTCGGGCGCGAAAGCGAAGTGGCGCGGATTGCACTCAACCAGGGCAGCGCAGCCGCCGCCGCGAAACTGCGCCCGCTGGCGCGACTCTTCCCCGACCGGCTCTACCTGGAACTCACCCGCTGCGGCCGCGATGGCGAGGAGAACTGGAACAGCGCCGCCCTGGCGCTGGCGGCCGAGCTTGATCTTCCGGTACTGGCCAGCAATGACGCACGCTTCCTCAAGCAGGACGACTTCGATGCCCACGAGGCACGCGTGTGCATCAACCAGGGTCGGGTGCTGGCCGATACCAAGCGCCCACGCGAATACAGCAACCAGCAATACCTGAAAACACCCGAGGAAATGGTCGCGTTGTTCGCCGACCTGCCGGAGGCGCTGGAAAACACCGTCGAGTTGGCCAAACGTTGCACCCTGGAACTGGCGTTCGGCACCTATTACCTGCCCGATTTCCCGGTGCCCGACGGGCATGACCTCAACAGCCACATCCGCGAGCTGTCGCGCCAGGGGTTGCGCGAGCGCCTGGCCACGTCGCCGCTGGCTGCCAACCACACGCTGGCCGACTATGAGACACGACTGGAAGGCGAGCTGGACGTCATCGTCGAGATGGGCTTCCCCGGCTACTTCCTGATCGTGGCGGACTTCATCAACTGGGCCAAACAGCACGGCATCCCGGTAGGCCCCGGCCGCGGTTCCGGCGCCGGCTCGCTGGTGGCGTGGGCGTTGAAGATCACCGACCTCGATCCGCTGCAGTTCGATCTGCTGTTCGAGCGCTTCCTCAACCCCGAACGCGTGTCGATGCCCGACTTCGACATCGACTTCTGCATGGATCGGCGCGACGAGGTGATCGACTACGTCGCCCGGAAATACGGTCGCGACAAGGTCAGCCAGATCATCACCTACGGTTCGATGGCCGCCAAGGCCGTGCTGCGCGACTCCGGGCGCGTGCTCAGCATGCCCTACGGCCAGGTTGACCGGCTGGCCAAGATGGTGCCGCCGCGCCCGCTCGACCTGACCTTGTCCGACGCGCTGGGTCTTTCCGAAAAGTCGAAGAAGGAAACCGATCGCGTCGTCAAGGAGTTCTGCGAGGCTTACGCGCAGGACGAAGAGGCTCGCGCGCTGATCGACCT